>NZ_CP040244.1:1613299-1914949 GCF_005517195.1 Streptomyces vilmorinianum
GAGCGAGGTGGTACGCGGTTCTGCTTCGGCGTTCTGTTCGCATCGTGCGACCGGCTCCGGCGTGGCGCGCGCTGGGCTGAGCCGCCCGGGGGTGCCGTCGGGCCGCCCGGGGGAGCCGCCTGCCTGACGCCGGGTCAGCGCGGGCCGGTGCGCTCCGGGTCCCGTTCAGAGCAGGCGCTGCAGCAGGCCCCAGGTGAACTCGGCGGCGCGCGGGGTGCCGTCGGGAAGGGTGAAGTCCAGGCGCAGCCGGGTGGGCGCGCTGCCGTCGCGCGGACGGGCCGGCGGGAAGGCGTTGCCGACCTCGGCGACCGTGCAGCTCCAGGGCCGCAGGTCGGCCTCGGTGCGCAGTTCGGGCACGGGGGAGCCGGGCGCGCGGACCAGTCCCCTGCCCCACACGTCGGGGCGCGTGCGGCTGCCGAGGGGGCCCACGAGGACCTCCCAGCGCAGGTCCGGCCAGAGGGCCAGCTCCCATTGGAGGATCTCGGAGTCGTACGCCTCGACCCTGCGGCGCGCCACGGGCTCGCCGAGCACCGAGCGGTAGCGGGCGAGTTCGCCACGGCCCCCGCGGCCGTGCGCCCACGCCTGCCAGCGCCGGTTCGCCTCGCGCATCTCGGTCCGGGTGGCTCCCAGTTCGCGTACGGCCGCCTCGACCAGATCCGGTTGGTGGTCGGCCATCCGGCGGAGCAGGACGAGCTGGAACTCACGTGGCCCGAAAGGATCGGCTGAGGTCATGCGCCCATCCTGCCCGAAGCGGGAGAATCGCGACGACACGCCGCCGACCTGGGGTTTCCTCACAGGATCCTCACGTCGACGGCTACCTCAGTTGTCCACAGGAGACGTAGCCTGCGGGCGCCATGGACTACTGCCACCAGTGCCGACGGCATCTCAACGGCGCCCTCGCCTGTGCCGGGTGCGGAACCCCCGTCGAGGAGCTGCGGTACGAATCCCCCCGCGCGTACGAATCCCCCCGCGCGACGGCGTACGCGACCCCACCCGCGGCCCCACCCGCGACCGTGTACGCGACCGAGGTGGTGGCCGAAGCCGTGCCTGCGGCCGCTGCCGTGCCTGCCGCCGCGGTCGTGCCCGAGCCCGAGGTCGTGCCCGAGTACGTCTACGAACTGGATCCGCTCGAGCCCGCGCGCCCGGCCCGGGGCGGCCGTCGTGCCGCCCGGGGGCGGGACGGGGACGCCGGGCCTGTCCCGTCGGGGCGGGCCGCCGCGCGCAAGGGCCGCCGGGCGCGCAGCCGCAAGGGGCGCGGGGTGCTGGTCGGCACGCTGGGGGTCGTTCTCGCGGCCGGGGCGCTGAGCCTGGCGCAGCTGGCCCTCGAGCCGCCGGCCGAGGGCGGGGCCGCCACGGCCGTGGAGGAGGAAGACGTCGTCGAGACCTCGCTGCCGCCGGTGCCCTCGGAGAGCGCCACGCCGCCGGACGGGCCGAGCCCGGTCGACGAGCCGGCCTCGGAGTCCCCGACGGCCACGCGCGCCGCGACGTCCGGGGGCTCGGGGAGCGGGGGGTCGGGGAGCGGCGGTTCGGGCAGTGGAGGCTCGGGGAGCGGTGGCTCTCAGGGCTCCGGTGGTGGGCCGCCGGGGCCGTCGAGCGACACCGCGCCGTCCGGCTCGCCGTCCGCGCCGGCCTCGCAGACCGGTCCCACGCCGAGCGGCACGGGCAGCGTGAGCCCCACGGCGACGGCGCCGGGCGGTTCGCCGACGGCGACCGCCCCGGCTCCCACGCCGAGCCCCACCAAGACGGCCTGCTTCCTCTGGATCTGCTGGTAGGCGCAGGCGCAGGCGCAGGCCTAGGCGGGCCGGTCTCGCGGTGCGGCGGACGCTACAGCGCGTCCTCGCCCAGCATCCGCTTCAGCAGGTCCCGCAGCAGCGTGCGCTCGACCTCCGTGAGCTGCCCGAGCGGCTCGCGCGCGAAGTCCAGCGACTCCCGCAGCCGGCGGGCGGTGTCCAGACCTTCCGGGGTGGGCGCGGCCAGCTTGACGCGCCGGTCGGCCGGGTCGGGGCGTCTCTCCACCAGACCGCGCGATTCGAGGCGGTCCACGATCCCGGTGACGTTCGACGGCTCGCACTTGAGCTTCTGGGCGATCCTGCGCATGGGGACCGGCTCCAGGGAGAGCAGTCCGAGGACCCGGGCCTGGGCGCCGGTCAGCGCGTGCTCCGCGGCCGCCTGCTCGTACTCCTGGTGGTACCGCGACACGACCGTGCCGATCAGCTCGACGACTTCGAGGGTCAGGGGGTCTGTGCGTGAGATGGCCATGGGCTTCATCGTACCCAGATACTTGACAACATGAAATATCCAGAGGCATGGTTGTTTCAGGTAATGAAGTATTGCCTGACTGAAGTTTTCTCAGCCTGAATCCCAGGAGGCCGTGCAGATGTCCGTACTTCCCGCGTCCAGCCGTGAGTGGCACCTCGTCGCCCGTCCGCACGGCTGGCCCACCCCGGCGGACTTCGCCCTCCGTGAGACCCCCGTCACCGAGCCGGCCGAGGGCCGCATCCTGGTGCGGAACCTTCACTTCTCCGTCGACCCGTACATGCGCGGCCGGATGAACGACGTGAAGTCGTACGTCCCGCCGTTCAAGCTCGACCACCCCATGGACGGCGGCGCGGTCGGCGAGGTCGTCGCGTCCAACGCGGAGGGCTTCGCCGTCGGCGACCACGTCCTGCACGGCCTCGGCTGGCGCGAGTACGCCGACGTCCCGGCCCAGCACGCCACCAAGGTCGACCCGGACCTGGCCCCCCTCTCCAGCTACCTCGGCGTGCTGGGCATGACGGGCCTCACCGCCTACGCCGGCCTCTTCGAGGTCGCCTCCTTCAAGGAGGGCGACGCCGTCTTCGTCTCCGGCGCGGCCGGCGCCGTCGGCAGCCAGGTCGGCCAGATGGCGAAGCTCAAGGGCGCCTCCCGGGTCATCGGTTCCGCCGGCTCCGACGAGAAGGTCAAGCTCCTGGTCGAGGAGTACGGCTTCGACGCCGCCTTCAACTACAAGAACGGCCCGGTCAAGGACCAGCTGCGCGAGGCCGCCCCGGACGGCATCGACGTCTACTTCGACAACGTCGGCGGGGACCACCTCGAAGCCGCGATCTCCTCGCTCAACGTGCACGGCCGCGCCACCATATGCGGCATGATCGCGCAGTACAACGACACGGAGCCGGTGCCCGGCCCGCGCAACATGGCCATGATCATCGGCAAGCGGCTGCGCCTCCAGGGCGTCCTCGTCGGCGACCACTACGGCCTGCAGCCGCAGTTCGTCCAGGAGGTCGGCGGCTGGCTGCGCTCCGGCGAGCTCAAGTACAACGAGACCCGTGTCGAGGGCATCGAGAACGGCGTGGAGGCCTTCCTCGGCCTGCTCCGCGGGGACAACACCGGAAAGATGATCGTTTCGGTGACCGGCTAGTCTTCCCTCAGCCGTCGCGATCGTGGGCGCGAGTCGCGGCGAACCAGCAGAAGGAAGACCCGCATGTCCATTCAGCAGTCCGACGTCCTGTACACCGCCGTCGCCACCGCCCAGAACGGGCGGGACGGCCGTGTGGCCACCGACGACGGTCAGCTCGACGTCGTCGTCAACCCGCCCAAGGCCATGGGCGGCTCCGGCGCCGGCACCAACCCCGAGCAGCTCTTCGCCGCCGGCTACAGCGCCTGCTTCCAGGGCGCGCTCGGCGTCGTCGCCCGCAACGAGAAGGCCGACATCTCCGGCTCGACGGTCACCGCCGAGGTCGGCATAGGCAAGAACGACGACGGCTTCGGCCTCATCGTCAAGATCTCCGCGACCATCCCGAACGTGGACGTGGAGACCGCCAAGAGCCTGCTCGAGAAGGCCCACCAGGTCTGCCCGTACTCCAAGGCGACCCACGGCAACATCACGGTCGAACTGGCCGTCTGATTTTGCGCGTACGCTGGTGGAGGGCCGCACCCCGACCGACCGGGGTGCGGCCCTCTTCGCGTGGAGCCGCTACCGGGCCAGCAGCGCCCGCCCGACCTGCGCGAACGCCCCCTTCGGATGATCACGGAACAGCGGCTCCGTACCGAACAGGACCACCGGCACACCCCCGGCCGCCGTCCCGCTGACCACCGACGCCTGACCGGCCGCGTCCGCCGGGCCACCCCGGCCCTCCGGACCCGCCGCCCGCCAGTGCCCGGAGACCAGCGGATCGGCCGCCGCGTACGACTGCTCGGCCCGCACCCCCGCCCCCAGCTCCGTGAACCACATCGGTGAGTAGACGAAGGTGTGCCCCGGGGCGCCGCCGGTGAGCGCGCCGCCCGCGTTGCGGACCGCGACCACCCCGTTCGCGTCCCCGTTGCCCTCGACCGCCGTCGCCGGGATCAGCCCCGCCGCCGTGTTGAAGGCCGCGCCCGCCGCACCGATGCCCACGACCCCGGCACCGCTCGCGCCGAACGCCTCCCGCGCGGCCGGGGTGAGCTGCCCGTAATCAAGCCCCCGGGACACGAAGAGCACGTCGACGGCTGACCAGTCGAAGCCCGCGTTCAGGACCTGCGCCGACACCGGCACCACCTCGAAGCCCATCTCACGCAGCGCGAACAGCTCACCCGCCGACACCGAGGCCGCCACCCGGGTCCGCTCGAGAGGAGCCGTCCCCCGCTGCCAGGTGGCCCGGAACACCACCCCGTACCGCTCCGCGAGCACCCGGGCCAGGGCCCGCGCCGAGCCGGGCACGACCGCCGCGCCGTCCTCCGTACGGCGCACCTTCACCCCCTGCGCGAGCAGCGCGTTGACCGCAGCGAGCTCCTTCGGGTCGTCGAGCCGCAGCAGCAGGTCCCCGAACGGCGCGACCCGGCCCGTCGGGGAGGCGGCATGGACCGTCCGCACCACGCGCGGCACCGGACCGCCGCTCACCTTCTCCACCGTCGCGCCCCACAGCAGCCCCAGGCTCCAGCCCGAGATGTCGTACATCGTCGACACGTCCGCGCTGATGTCCCGGCCCTCCGCCAGGATCACGTTCGCGATCCCGCGCTTCGGCTGACGCATGTCGACGACGTACGAGCCGTCGGCGGCCTGCCCCACCCGTACGTCATTGGCGACCAGATGGTCGACGAGCCGCCCCGCCGCCACCGTGGACCTCTGCGAGCGCCCCGCCGGAATCACGTACGCGCGCGGGAAGGCCGTCGTGTAGACGTCCTCCGGACCGATCCCCGGCACCCCCGGCACGGTCTCCTCCGAGACCGGCCGCTGCGCCTCGCCCGCCGCGCCCCGCCGGAACGTCTCGATCTGGTCGGCGATCACCGACGCGCGACGCGTGTACGTGTAGTCGAGCGTCGCCCGCATCGCCGCGCCCGCGATGTCCACGTTGATCGCGGACCTGCGGCGCAGCTCGGCCTCCGGCAGCGTGTCGTACGCGCGGTTGTTCACGGTCATCGGGAACTCGATGGTGTGCGCGGCCACCGCGCCCTGGAAGGGCATGTACTGCGGAGTGAAGATCGGCGGCCAGTCGTCCCAGCCTTCCTCCTCGTCACGGAAGGGGATGACCGCCGGCTCGACCCCGTCCTTGTGGGGCGTGTAGCCGAGCCCGTTGACCGCCTTCTCCATGCCGAGCGCGTTGGCGTAGGAGTTCCTCAGGAACAGGTCGTACTCGTAGTTCTCGCCGTGCGGCGGGGTCGTCGGCTCGATCAGCGTGCCGTTGACGTAGCCGTGCAGATCCAGCATCACGGCCGGCTGCCGGTCGATGGCGATCCGGCGGATCGCGCGCGCCTCGGGCTGCGAGGCGGTGATGAAGTCCCGGTTGAGGTCGAAGCCGTTGGCGTTGGCGCGGGTACCGGCGATCCGGCCGTCCGGGTTGGCGGTGACGTTCAGCAGGATCCGGGTCCTCGCGAGCAGCCCGGCCGTCTTGCCGTCGGTGGCGGTCGCGAGCTCCTCGATCAGCTCCAGGGCCGCGTCCGTGCCCTCCCACTCGTTGCCGTGGATGTTGTTGTTGATGAAGACCGGGGTCTTGTACGCGGCCTTGATCCGGGGATCCTTGGCCGCGGCGGCGGGCGCGTTCTCGATCAGCTCGCGCATCCGCTCCTGTTCACGCGCCTCGCGGGCGCTCTCCGGGGCGGTCACCGTGACCAGATACAGCTCGTGTCCGCCCGCCGAGTGCCCGGCGACCTCGACGCTCACCCGGTCGCCCAGCTTCTGCAGAGCGTTGAGGCGCGGGGCGAGGGAGTGGTACGGCGCGAGGCCCAGCCTGATCGACTTGTCGGCCGGGTCGACGGGCGGCACGGTCAGCTCGGTACGGCGGGGATAGCCGCCGTCCGTGCGGAGGGTCACGTCGGGCGTGAGGGAGCGGGCGGTGCGCGTGCCGGGCGCCACGGAGGCGGTGTCCCGCCCGGCTCCTTCGCGTACGGGACGGGGGTCGCGCGCCGGGCCCGGCGCGGCGCTCGCGGGCAGCGCGGAGAGGGTCAGCGCTCCGAGAAGAGCGCCGCTGACGGTGGTGATCAGGACGGTTCGGGGTCTCGCCATGCGTACGCAACCTCCGTAGGTGATCAGTACGCAGGGGTCTACCCTGTCGTGCTCCGGACAACAAGAGGGCCTCGGTTCGCCGCCCTATAGGCTGATCGGCATGCGTGATTTCGGGACGGGTTTCGGCTATCTGGTGCAGGGTCAGAAGTGGGTGGGGAGGCACGGGCGCTGGCTCGGGTTCGGGCTGCTGCCCGGGCTCGTGACGCTCGTGCTGTACGTGGGCGCGCTCACCGGCCTCGGCTACGGCGCCGACGACCTGACCGCCTGGGCGACCCCGTTCGCCGACGACTGGTCCTCGCCCTGGCTCGGCGTCTTCCGCGGCACGCTGACCGTCCTGGTCTTCGCCTTCGGGCTCTTCCTCGCGGTCGTCACCTTCACCGCCGTGACCCTGCTGGTCGGCCAGCCCTTCTACGAGTCGCTCTCCGAGCAGGTCGACCGCACCGAGGGCGGTGAGGTCCCCGAGTCCGGCCTCCCGCTCTGGCGCGAGCTGTGGATCTCCGCCCGGGACAGCCTGCGGGTCCTGCTCCGGGTGGCCTGCTACGGCATCCTCCTCTTCGCCTGCGGTTTCATCCCGGTGGTCGGCCAGACCGTCGTCCCGGCCATCGGCTTCTGCGTCTCCGGCTTCTTCCTCGCCGAGGAGCTGACGGCCGTCGCCCTCCAGCGCCGTCGCGTCGAACTCAAGGAGCGGCTCGGCCTGTTGCGCGGCCGCCGGATGCTGACCCTCGGCTTCGGCGTCCCGCTGACCCTGGCCTTCCTCGTCCCCTTCGTCGCGGTCTTCCTCATGCCGGGCGCGGTCGCGGGCGCGACGCTCCTGGCCCGCGACCTGCGTGGCGAGAACGAACCGGACACCGCGGAGCCCGCCACGAGGGAGCCCGCCACCCCGGCCCCCGTACAGGCCCAGGCCCAGGCCCGGTCCTAGGGCGTCAGATGTTCAACTCGGCCAGGACGAATCCCGGCCGGTCGGGGCCCGCGTCGGCGATCCGCTCGCCGTCCGGGCCCCACGCGCCTGCCCCGCCGGCGCCCACACCGTCCTCGTTGCGCCCCAGGACGTTGCCGAGCACCACGTACAGGCCGAAGTCCCGGGCCCGCGTCGGATAGACCTTCTCGAAGGAGTCGTTGTCGGCGGAGAGCACCGAGCTCGCCAGACAGACCGCGCAGCCGTCGGCGGCGGCCCGCTCGGCCAGTTCGGGGAAGCGGTTGTCGTAGCAGGTGGCGGTCGCGAACCGGACGCCGTCGAGGGTGAAGCGGCCGTCGGCCGTGCCCGGGGAGAAGACCTCCTGCTCGATCCCGTACAGATGCTGCTTGTCGTAGCGGGTGAGGAGCGAGCCGTCCGGGCCGATGACGAGCGTGGTGACTCCGGGGCGCGTCCGCGCCGTGCGCACCGGGCCGTTGACGACGGCCGCCGCGCCGGCCGCGCGGCACGCCTCCCGGATCGGCTCCAGGCGCGCGTCGTCCTCGGACAGGACGAGACCGGGGGTGTCCCGGATCAGCGTCGGCTCGTAGCCGGTCAGGGCCAGCTCGGCGAAGACGACGAGCCGGGCCCCGTCGGCGGCGGCCGCCCGGATCAGCTCGGCGGCGGTACGGACATTGGCCTCGATGTCCCCGGCGACCGGGGCGAACTGCGTGGCGGCGACGATCATGTCCCTCATCATCTCGCGACCGGGCGGGGCTGGACTCCGGTCCGGGCGCGTCAGGGGGTGGAGGACCCGGCGACGCGGTCCGAGGCGGCCACCCCGATGATCGCCCGCACCTGGGCGATGATGTCCAGCCGGTTGCGTACGAACTCCGGATCGGTGACCGCGCCCGTCGCCG
Source organism: Streptomyces vilmorinianum (assembly GCF_005517195.1). Taxonomy (NCBI): domain Bacteria; kingdom Bacillati; phylum Actinomycetota; class Actinomycetes; order Kitasatosporales; family Streptomycetaceae; genus Streptomyces; species Streptomyces vilmorinianum. The sequence goes on from NZ_CP040244.1 coordinate 1,621,569, forward strand.
GGTCCGTGTTGCCGGCGCCGAACTGGAGGACCGGGGTGTGGACATGGCCGCCGGGCAGCTCCGGCAGGCCGAGCCGGTCGCGGAGCAGGGTCGCGCGGTAGGCGATCTCGTTCGAGAGGTAGTTCCCGCCGCCGCCCGCGCGGGCCGTGGAACCGGCGGTCGGGCCGTCCGGGCGGGCCACGGGCGTGCTCGACCCGGCCGGGATCTCGGTCACCGCCGTGTTGTCGTACACCGGGAAACGCCCGGTGCTCGCGGCGACGATCGAGCGGTACGGGAGGGTGGTCGCCGTCCACTGGGGCTGCGTGGCCGGGTCGGCGACCGGGACGGTCTCCGTGCGCGCGAGGTTCTCGTTGTCGGGGAAGCCGCCCCGCCAGGCCCCGTTGAACCGCTCGATGTCGAAGCGGCCGACCCGGCCCTGGCTCACGGTGGTGAACAGGTCCACCTCCGGCAGCCGGTCCCGCAGCGTCCGCTCGACCGTGCCGTCGGCGAAGTCCCGCCAGCGGACGGGGAAGACGGCCGTCTCGATCCGGGCGAGGCTCCCGTCGGCCGTACGGATCCAGGTGCCGTCCAGGGCGAGCGCGGTGGCCCCGGACGGGTTGCTGATCCGGACGTCCCGGTCGAGCGTGAACGGGTCGAAGCCGGTCATCAGGACCCGCTTGACGCCCTTGCCCGCCGGGAAGCGGATCGCGTCCTGGCCACGCGAGGAGCGTTCGAGCCGGTCGAGCAGCCTGGCCCGCCCGGCCTCGTCGAGAGCGAACTCCGGCTGCCAGCCGCGCAGTTCACGGGTCATACCGAGTCGCGCCCAGTACAGCGGCCGGTCGTCGTCCCGGCTGAGATCACCCCGTACGTGACGCCCCTGCGCCCGGTCGACCGCGTCCCGCCAGAGCCGCGCACCGTGCCGTACGACCGCCCGCTCGGCCTCCTCGTACGACCGCGCGCCGACCAGGGCGCGGGCGAACTCCGGTGCCACGGTGCCGAATCCGCTGCGCCGCAGGATCTCCTGGGGAGCGGCCCGGTCGAGGCGCGCCTCCTCCACCGTGCCGGCGGTGTCGGCCGCCGTGGCCCCTTCGGCCGACGCGGGAGGCGTCGCCAGGACCAGGGAGGCGGTGATCAGCGCGAGACCGAGCGAGGCATGACGTGTCCGGGGCGGGCGTATCCGGGGCAGGCGTGTCCGGGGCAGGCGTATTCGAGGCAGCACAGGCGAGCCCTCCATCGGGTCGGGAACCGGCCCGCGCAGTATCCCGGCTCACCCGTAACTCCCGCTACGGTGCCCTCACTTGTCGCTCGCGTGCCCATCGTCCGCGCGGAGCCCGAGCAGGATCAGGAAGTCCCGGAACGCGGCCGGCATGTCCACCGCCGCCGGGTCGAGCAGCCACTGGTACTGCAGCCCGTCCATCACGGCCGTCAGGAGCGGCGCCGCGCGCTCCGGGGTGAGGCCGCTCGGCAGGCGCTCGCCGAACTCCAGGCGCAGTACGTTCGCCATCTCCGCGCGCACCTGGGCGTACCGCTCGGTGAAGAAGGCCCGCGCCGGGTGGCCTTCGGTCACGCTCTCTCCGAGCAGGGCGGAGAAGGTCTGCACGATCCCCGGCCGCATCGCGTTGTACTCGACGAGGGAGTCGATCAGGTCGAGCCGCCAGCCCTCGCGCGCGCCCGCCCCGCTCGTGTCCCACTTGTCGCGCTCCTCCAGGACCGCGACGAGCAGGGCCTCCTTCGTGGGGAAGTAGTGCAGCAGACCCTGCTGCGTGAGCCCGACCCGCTCGGCGACGGCGCCGAGCGAGGCGCCCCGGTAGCCGCGCTCGGCGATCACTTCGAGGGTCGCGCGCACGATGTCCCCGCGCCGCTCCTCGCTCCTGGCCCGCACCATCGCCGTGGCCCCCTCTCCGTCGCCTTCCGCAGGTCCCTGTCGACAGGACGGTACGCCATGGCAACATAACGAAACAGTAACGTAACCTACCGATCTACAGGTAGGCAGGCCACCATGTGCCCACCACGACTTCAACGAGGAGGTACGGCCATGGCGGAGATCAGCGCGGAGACCGTCCGTGAGCAGGCCGTCGAGGCGGCGCTCTCCAAGCTCGACCTGGACACCAAGGCCCGGCTGCTCGCCGGCCAGGACATGTGGTCACTGCCCGCGCTGCCCGAGATAGGGCTGCGGTCGCTCGTCATGTCCGACGGGCCGATCGGCGTACGGGGCGTCCGCTGGACCGCCGACGACCCCTCGATCGCCCTGCCGTCCCCGACCGCGCTCGCCGCCGCCTGGGACCCCGCCCTCGCCCGCCGCGCCGGCCGCCTCCTCGCCCAGGAGGCCCGCCGCAAGGGCGTCCACGTCCTCCTCGCCCCGACCGTCAACCTGCACCGCACGCCGCTCGGCGGCCGCCACTTCGAGGCGTACAGCGAGGACCCGTACCTCACCGGCGAGATCGGCACCGGCTACGTCCAGGGCGTCCAGGACGGCGGCGTCGGCACCACGGTCAAGCACTTCGTCGCCAACGACGCCGAGACCGACCGCTTCACCGTCGACAACAAGGTCGCCGCCCGCCCGCTGCGCGAGCTCTACCTCGCCCCCTTCGAGGCCATCGTCAAGAACGCCCACCCCTGGGGCATCATGACCGCCTACAACCAGGTCAACGGCGTGACCATGACCGAGCACCACCACCTCGTCAACGAGGTCCTGCGCGGCGAGTGGGGCTTCGACGGCTACAACGTCTCCGACTGGATGGCCGCCCGCTCCACGAAGGGCGACATCGAAGGCGGCCTCGACGTCGCCATGCCCGGCCCGCAGACCGTCTACGGCGAGGCCCTGGCCGCCGCCGTCCGCGCCGGCGAGGTCGAGGAGTCGGCCGTCGACACGGCCGTACGGAACGTGCTCCGGCTCGCCGCCCGCGTCGGCGCCCTCGAAGGCGCCCCGCCGGTCGTCACCGAGCCCCCCGCCGCCGTCGACGGCGAGGCGCTCGCCCGCGAGATCGCCCACCGCGGCTTCGTCCTCGTACGCAACGAGGGCGACGCGCTGCCGCTCAAGGGGCGCACCGTCGCCCTCTCCGGCGCCGCCGCCCGCGACGCCCGGGTCCTCGGCGGCGGCTCCGCCCAGGTCTTCCCCGACCACACCGTCTCCCCGCTCGACGGCCTCACCGCCGCCCTGGCCGCGCTTCCCGGGGGGTCCCTGACCTTCTCGCTCGGCGCCGACCCGAGCGACGAACTCACCCCCGCCGGCTCCGTCGAACCAGGGTTCACCCTCCGCGCGGTCTGCCGCGGCGCCGACGGCACCGTCCTCGGCGAGGGCAGCCTGCCGAGCGGTCAGGTCCAGTGGATCGGCGACGACCTGCCGGCCGGTGTCACCCACGAGACCCTGCACTCCATCGAGGTCGTCGGCACCTTCACCCCGCGCGAGTCCGGCGAGCACGCCTTCGGCACCCGGGGCCTGGGCGCCTTCACCCTCACCGTCGCGGGCGAGACCGTCTACGAGGGCGTCCAGACCATGGGCCCGGAGACCGACCCCTTCGAGGCGTTCTTCGGCTCCCCGGTCGAGCGCGGCAAGGTCGCGCTCACGGCGGGCGAGCCCGTCGAGGTCTCCCTCCGCCACACCCTGAACAAGGAGTTCGCGCCCCCGCTGCCCGCGGTCATGTTCTCCTTCGTCCACCTCGGGCCGCGCCGTGACCCCGACGAACTGATCGCCGAAGCCGTCGAGGCCGCCCGCGCCGCCGACACCGCCGTCGTGGTCGTCGCCACCACCGAGCGCGTCGAGTCCGAGGGCTTCGACCGCAAGGACCTCGCCCTCCCGGGCCGGCAGGACGATCTCGTACGGGCCGTGGCCGCCGCCAACCCGAACACGGTCGTCGTCGTCAACGCCGGCTCCCCGGTCGAGATGCCCTGGCGGGAGGACGTCGCCGCGATCCTGCTCAGCTGGTTCCCCGGCCAGGAGGGCGGCGCCGCGCTCGCCGACGTCCTGACCGGCGCCGCCGAGCCCGGCGGCCGGCTCCCCACCACCTGGCCCGTCGCCCTCGCCGACGTCCCCGTCACCGAGGTCGCCCCGACCGGCGGCGAACTGGACTACGCCGAAGGCGTGTTCATCGGCTACCGCGCCTGGGACAAGGCCGGCACCACCCCCGCGTACGCCTTCGGCCACGGCCTCGGCTACACCACGTGGAGCTACGACTCCCTGGAGGTCACCCCGACGGCGGCGAAGGTCCGGATCACCAACACCGGCACCCGGACCGGCCGCGAGGTCGTCCAGATCTACCTGGCGCCCCGGACCGACACGGTCGAACGCCCGGCGCGCTGGCTGGCCGGCTTCGCGTCCGTCGAGGCCGCCGCGGGCGCGTCCGCCGAGGTCGAGATCCCGCTGCCCCGCCGCGCCTTCGAGATCTGGGACGAGGAGAAGAACGACTGGGCCTTCGTCCCCGGCGCGTACGAGGTCAGGGCCGCGCACTCGCTCACCGACGCGCGCCTCACGGCCGCGCTGGAGGTCTGAGCCCGCATGACCAGCCCCGGGGCGGAACCTGACAACCGCCCCGGGGCTTCAGCGCGTCCCGAAGCGGAACCAGGTGGCCGAGGCGTACTCCTCGCCCGGCCGCAGGACCGTGGACGGGAACTCCGGCCGGTTCGGGGAGTCCGGGAAGGCCTGCGTCTCCAGCGCGATCCCCGAGAACATCGCGTCCGCGTACACCTGGAGCCCCGGCTCGGTCGTCCCCACCGTCACCACCCGCCCCGTCACCGGCGAGTACAGCTCGGCCGCCTCCGGCGCGCCCGCGTCGAGCACGAAGTTGTCGTCGAGCCCCACCCCGGCAGGCCTCCGCGTACGGAAGTCGAGCCGGGTGCCGTCCACCGGGGCGATCTCCCCGGTCGGAATCCCCGACCCGTCCCGCACGGTGAAATGCCCGGCCGCGACCCGCAGTTCGGGAGCGCCGCCCAGATCCCAGTACGTGTGGTTCGTCAGCGCCACCACCGTCGGCGCGTCCGTCCGCGCCCGGTAGGCGATCCGCAGCGAGCCGTCGCCGTCGAGCGTGTACGTCGCCGAGACCTCCAGGCGCCCGGGGAAGCCCTCCTCGCCGTCCGGGCTCACCCGGGACAGCCGTACCCCGCCCGCGGTCTCCTCCGCGTCCCACACGTGCTTGTCGAAGCCGCGCTCGCCGCCGTGGAGGCTGTGCGGCCCGCCGTTACGGGCCAGCAGGTGCACCCGCCCGTCGAGGGTGAACGTCCCGCCCGCGATCCGGTTGGCGTAACGCCCCACCAGGGCGCCGAAGTACGGCTCCGGGCGCTTCAGATACCCCTCGAGGTCCGGGAAGCCGAGGACCACGTCACCCGGGACGCCGTCCCGGTCCGGTGTCTCGACCGACTGCACGATGCCGCCGTACGTCAGCACCCGCACGCGCACCGCGTCGCGTTGGAGCGTCCAGCGCGTCACGTCCGTACCGTCGACCGAGCCGAAGGGCTCGCTCGTGATCCTCGTGATCGTCATGATCCGGAACCCTACGCGGGCGGCTCCGGCGCCGTCACCTGCCGATGGGCGATCTCCGCGAGCCTGGCCTGCCCGTCCTTGCTCGGATGGAACCAGTCCCACGGGCTGAGCTGCCCGCCGTCGAAGCGGAAGCCGAACACGGCCCCGCCGTCGTACCGGCAGCGCCGGTCCTTCGCGCAGACCTCCCGCAGGGCCGCGTTGTACGCCACGACCCGGTCCCGCACCAGCGTCCTGCGCTGCTCGGCCGGCGCGCTCAGATCCTCGGCGTCGGCCAGCATCGAGGCGCAGATCCCCAGCTTCCAGACCTGCCGGCCCATCGGGCTGACCCGCCCCGTGGACCACAGCCGCTTCAGGTCCGGCACGCTCGACACGTACACCTGCGCCGTGGGCGCGGCGGCCCGCAGCCGGCCCAGCGCCGACGCGAAGGAGTCGCGGAACTCCTCGACCGGGGTCATCAGTTCGGGCCGCTGCCGGCAGGCGTCGTTGGCGCCCATCATCACCGTCACCAGCTCCGGCTTCCGCGCGGCCGCCCGCGCCATCTGCTCGGGCAGCTCCGCCATCCGCGCCCCGGTCCGCGCGAGGTTCCAGCTGCGCGCGGCCACCTTCTCCGGCCCGAGCAGCCGCAGGGCGAGGCTGTTGACCCCGGTGTCCGTGCCGGTCGCCCAGGACGCCTCGGGGCAGTCCGCCAGGACCGCGCAGGCGTCGAAGGCGCGGGTGATGGAGTCGCCGACGGCGGCGACGGAGCCGGGGGAGCGGTCCCACAGGGGGGTCGGTTTCGGCGTCGGCTTCGGGGTTCCGGCCGCCGCGGGGGCCCGGTGGTCAGCCGTGTCACACCCCGTCAGCGCGCCCGCGCACAGCAGCGCCGCCGCCGCGGAGGCGACGGCGGTACGGAGACGATGTCGGCCGTGTCGCATGCCTCGGCCCCTCCCACGGCGTCCGTTCGGCGTCCTGGCGAGTGAAAGCTTCGTGTCCACCGGCCCCCGGACCGACCGTACGTCACCCCAAGGGGGGTGCGGCACGGTAGCTTTTCCCCCGTCGAACCAGAGGCACCTTTGCCAACCGGCTCCGGTAAATTACATCACGTCACATGCTGTCCGTTTTTCGGGGGTTTGCGGATTTTTGCTCCCGATGTTGTTTACTGAGGCCGCTGGGAAAGGCGAACCTCGTCCCACACTGGAGGTCCCGGTGACGACACGTGGAGTTCTGTACGTTCACTCCGCACCGCGCGCGCTGTGCCCGCACGTCGAATGGGCGGTGGCGGGCGTCCTCGGTGCGAGGGTCCAGCTCGACTGGATCCGCCAGCCGGCGTCCCCCGGCACCTGGAGAGCCGAGTTCTCCTGGCAGGGCGAGACCGGCACGGCCTCCAAGCTCGCCTCCGCGCTGCGCGGCTGGCAGATGCTCCGCTTCGAGGTCACCGCGGAACCGTGCCCGACGGCCGAGGGCGAGCGCTACAGCGCCACGCCCGAACTGGGCATCTTCCACGCGGTCACCGGCATGCACGGCGACATCCTGATCCCGGAGGACCGCCTGCGCGCCGCCCTGGCGCGCTCGGTACGCGGCGAGACGGAGCTGGAGGCGGAGATCGCCAAACTGCTCGGCAAGCCCTGGGACGACGAACTGGAGCCGTTCCGGTACGCCGGCGAGGGCGCCCCGGTGCGCTGGCTGCACCAGGTGGTCTGAGTTCTCGACGGGCTCCGTCCCCCGGTCGTTCCGACCGCCCGGTGACCACACGGTGACCACACCTCGAAGGCCCCCCGCCGGGACGTTCCGGCAGGGGGCCTTCGAAGGAGCGTGACGGCGGATCAGACCGTGCGGAACGCCAGGACCACGTTGTGGCCGCCGAAGCCGAAGCTGTTGGCCTCTTCTTCGTGCGCTCCTCGCACCGCTTCGCGGGCTTCGGGGCGCTGTGCCGGACTCCGTCCGGCGGGTGTGGCGAAGGCCCACCCCGAGTCGGGGTGGGCCTCACGCGCGATTGCGGGGTCAGACCGTACGGAACGCCAGGACCACGTTGTGGCCGCCGAAGCCAAAGCTGTTGTTGATCGCGGCGATCGTGCCCTGCGGCAGCTCGCGCGGCTCGTCGCGGACGATGTCCGCGTCGACCTCCGGGTCCAGGTCGTCGACGTTGATCGTCGGCGGGGCCAGACGGTGGTGCAGCGCCAGGACCGTCGCGACGGTCTCGATGCCGCCCGCGCCGCCCAGGAGGTGACCCGTCATCGACTTCGTCGCGGAGATCGCGACGTGGTCCAGGTCCTCGCCCAGGATCTTGCGCAGCGCCTTGATCTCGGCGACGTCACCCTGCGGGGTCGACGTGGCGTGCGCGTTCAGGTGTACGACCTCGGAGGGCTTGAGGTCCGTCGAGTCCAGCAGGTTCTGCATCGCGGCCGCGATACCCCGGCCGGTCGGCTCGGGCTGCGCGATGTGGTGGCTGTCGGCCGACAGGCCCTGGCCCAGCGCCTCGCAGTAGATGCGGGCGCCGCGCGCCTTGGCGTGCTCCTCGGACTCGAGGACCACCACGCCCGCGCCCTCTCCGAGCACGAAGCCGTCACGGGCCGTGTCGTACGGACGCGAGGCCTTGGCCGGCTCGTCGTTGTTCTTGGACATCGCCATCATGTTGGCGAAGGCGGCGATGGGCAGCGGGTGGATCGCCGCCTCCGTGCCGCCGGCCACGACCACGTCGGCCCGGCCGGTACGGATCATCTCGACGGCGTAGCCGATCGCCTCGGCACCCGACGCGCACGCGGAGACCGGGGTGTGCACGCCCGCCCGGGCGTTCACCTCCAGGCCGACGTTGGCGGAGGGGCTGTTCGGCATGAGCATGGGCACGGTGTGCGGGGAGACGCGGCGTACGCCCTTCTCCTTCAGCACGTCGTACTGGTCGAGCAGAGTCGTGACACCGCCGATGCCGGAGGCGATGACGGAACCGAGCCGCTCGGGCGCGATCTTCTCGTCCTCGCCGGCAGGGGCGGAGTAGCCCGCGTCGGCCCACGCCTCACGGGCCGCGATCACGGCGAACTGCGCCGAGCGGTCCAGCTTGCGGGCGAGCGGGCGGGGCAGAACGTCACCCGGGTCGACCGCGGCGAGTGCGGCGATCTGGACGGGCAGTTCGGCGAAGCGTTCGCCCTCAAGGGGCTTGACGCCGGAGCGTCCCGCGATCAGACCTTCCCAGGTCGATGCGGAGTCGCCACCCAGCGGTGTGGTTGCGCCGATACCGGTGACGACCACGGTGCGATTGGTCGAGCTCACAGGAATTCTTTCTCCACGTGTGTGATGGTCGAAATACGGCGCCACCGCCGGGTGGCTGACCGAGTCAGCAGGGGCCGAATCAGCCCTGGTGCTTCAGGATGTAATCGGTCGCGTCGCCGACCGTCTTGAGGTTCTTGACGTCCTCGTCCGGGATCTTGACGTCGAAGCGCTCTTCAGCGGCGACAACGACCTCGACCATGGACAGCGAGTCGACGTCGAGGTCGTCCGTGAAGGACTTCTCGAGCGCGACGTCCTCGGTCGGGATGCCGGCGATCTCGTTCACGATCTCGGCGAGACCGGCGACGATCTCTTCCTGGGTGGCGGCCATGGTGGCGCTCCTTCTGTGATTGCTGAGGTAAGGGGCTTCCGGAAGATCCGGTGTGCCTAGGGGAGGGTAACGACCGTCGCGGCGAAGACGAGACCCGCCCCGAAGCCGATGATGAGCGCCGTGTCGCCGCTCTTCGCCTTTCCGGTCGCCAGGAGCCGCTCCATCGCGAGCGGGATCGAGGCGGCCGAGGTGTTGCCGGTGGTTTCGATGTCACGCGCGACCGTGACGTGCTCCGGCAGCTTGAGAGTCTTCACCATCGAGTCGATGATCCGCATGTTCGCCTGGTGCGGGATGAAGACATCCAGGTCGTCCGCCGAGATTCCGGCGGCGTCCAGCGCCTGCTGGGCGACCTTCGCCATCTCGAAGACGGCCCAGCGGAACACCGCCTGGCCCTCCTGCGTGATGGCGGGGAACTTGATCTCGCCCTGCTCGTTGAGGGGGAGCTTCGAGACGTCGCCGACGTGGAACTCGTTCCACGGCACGGTCTGCTTGATCGTCTCGGACTTGTCGCCCTCCGAACCCCACACGGTGGGGCCGATGTGCGGCACGTCGGAGGGGCCGACCACGACCGCGCCGGCGCCGTCGCCGAACAGGAAGGCCGTCGCGCGGTCCTCCAGGTCGGTCAGGTCGCTCAGCCGCTCGACGCCGATGACGAGGACGTACTCGGCCGAACCCTCGACGATCATGCCCTTGGCGAGCGTGAGGCCGTAGCCGAAGCCCGCGCAGCCGGCGGAGATGTCGAACGCGGCCGGCTTGCCGGCGCCGATCTTGTCGGCGATCTCGGTGGCCACGGCCGGGGTCTGCTTGAAGTGCGAGACCGTGGAGACGATCACGGCGCCGATCTGCTCCGGGGCGATCCCGGCGTCGGCGATGGCCTTGCCGGAGGCCTCGACGGACATCGCGGTCACGGTCTCCTCGGGGGAGGCCCAGTGACGGGTGGCGATACCGGAGCGCGAGCGGATCCACTCGTCGGACGAGTCGATCTTCTCGAGGATCACCTCGTTGGGCACGACCCGGGTGGGGCGGTAGCCGCCGACACCCATGATCCGCGCGTACGGGGCGCCCTTGCTGGGCTTGATCTTCGACATGCTCTACGGCTCCTTCTCAGGCTGCAGTGTGCTCGGCGACGAGCGTGCGGGCCGCGTCGAGGTCGTCGGGGGTCTTCAGGGCGACCGTGGGGACGCCGGGCAGGGCGCGCTTGGCGAGACCGGTCAGCGTGCCGCCCGGGCACACCTCGATCAGCGCCGTGACACCCAGCGACTTGAAGGTCTCCATGCACAGGTCCCAGCGGACCGGGTTGGCGACCTGGCCGACCAGGCGGGCGATGACCTCCGCGCCCTCCGTGACGACCTGACCGTCCTTGTTGGAGACGTAGCGCACCGCAGGGGAGGCGACGGTCAGCTCCTTCGCCGCGGCCTGCAGCTTGGCGACCGCGGGCGCCATGTGGTGCGTGTGGAACGCGCCGGCGACCTTCAGCGGGACGACCCGGCGGACACCCTCGGGCTTGTCCGCCTCCAGGGCGGCCAGCTGCTCCAGCGTGCCGGCGGCCACGATCTGGCCCGCGCCGTTCACGTTGGCCGGGGTCAGGCCGAGCTTCTCCAGGTGCGGGACGGTCACCTCGGGGTCGCCGCCGAGCAGCGCGGACATGCCGGTCTCGGTGATCGCGGCGGCCTCGGCCATCGCCAGTCCACGCGTCCGTACGAGACGCAGTGCGGCGGTGTCGTCGAGGACGCCGGCGAACGCGGCGGCGGTGATCTCACCGACGCTGTGGCCCGCGACGGCGCCCGGCGCGATCTCGCCGAGCGCGGTGGCGGACAGCAGCCCCGCGGCGACGAGAAGGGGCTGGGCCACGGCGGTGTCGCGGATCTCGTCCGCGTCCGCCTTCGTGCCGTAGTGGGCGAGGTCGAGCCCGATGGCGTCGGACCACGCCGCAAGGCGGTCGGCGGCACCGGGGAGTTCGAGCCAGGGAGTCAGGAAGCCGGGCGTCTGAGCGCCTTGGCCGGGAGCGACGAGTACGAGCACCCTCACACTCTCTCTTGGGGACGGTCCCTGGCGCCCGTGGGGACTAGGACGAAGAACCGTCGGGGGAATTGTTGGTGTTCGACAAAAGTCTAGGACTGCGAATCTCCGTCGGCCAAGCGCCCCAGGATGAGCGCGATCCGCAGCGTGAAGGCGGAACGCACGTCGGAGGGTGACCAGCCGGTGACGTCTGTCACACGTCGAAGCCGGTAGCGCACGGTGTTGGGGTGCACGAAGAGCATCCGGGCGGCGCCTTCCAGGCTGCTCGCCTGCTCCAGATAGACACTCAGTGTTTCCAGGAGCGCCGAGCCCGCTTCCTCCAGCGGTCTGTAGATCTCCTCCACCAGCTGCTCGCGGGCCGAAGGGTCAGAGGCGATGGCGCGCTCCGGCAGCAGATCGTCCGCGAGGACCGGCCGCGGCGCGTCCTGCCAGGCCGAACACGCCTTGAGACCGGCGGCGGCGGCCTGCGCGGACCGGGTCGCGGCGAGCAGATCGGGGACGACGGGACCCGCGACGACGGGACCGGCCGCATACGGTCCGATCAGCGCCTTCGCCACCGCGAGGGGGTTGTCGTTGCCGCCCGCGATGACGACCAGCCGGTCGCCGAGGACACCGGTGAGGACCTGGAGCTTGGCGTGCCGGGCGGCGCGGCGGATGGCCTCGACGGTCAGCTCGCTGTCGCCGTCGGGTGCGGTGCCGAGGACGACGCAGACGTGCTCGGGGGAGTTCCAGCCGAGGGCGGCGGCGCGGGAGACGGCGCCCTCGTCGGCCTCCCCGGACAGGACCGCGTTGACGACGAGGGACTCGAGACGGGCGTCCCAGGCGCCGCGGGCCTCGGCGGCCTGGGCGTAGACCTGGGCGGTCGCGAAGGCGATCTCGCGGGCGTAGACGAGGAGCGCCTCGCGGAGCACGGACTCGTCACCGGGGGCGGCGACCTCCTCGATCGCCGTCTCCATGACCTCGATGGTCGTACGGACCATCTCGACGGTCTGGCGCAGGGTGATGGCCCGGGTCAGCTCGCGGGGCGCGGTGCCGAAGACGTCGGTGGAGATGGCCTGCGGGGTCTCCGGGTGCCGGAACCACTCGGTGAACGCGGCGATACCGGCCTGGGCGACCAGACCGATCCACGACCGGTTCTCGGGCGGCATCGCCCGGTACCACGGCAGCGTCTCGTCCATACGGGCAATGGCGTTGGCGGCGAGCCGCCCGGAGGACTGTTCGAGGCGCTTCAGGGTCGCGGAGTGCGGGTGAGGAGTGTTCGTGGGTTCTGGCACGGGACAAGACTGCCTTATCGGGACGGCGACGTGCGGGGTCGGGGCTGTTTCCCCGTCCCGGGGGCCGCCGCCCGGCGGCTACCGTTTCCCCGTGATCCGTATCCAGCGCGCCGCCGACCGCTACCCCGGGGGCGACCCCGACGCCGGGATCGACACCCGGCACGCCTTCTCCTTCGGGCGGCACTACGACCCCGACAACCTCCGCTTCGGCGCCGTGCTCGCCTGCAACGAGGAGCGGCTCGCGCCGGGCGCCGGGTTCGCCGAGCACCCGCACAGTCACACCGAGATCGTCACCTGGGTCGTCGAGGGCGAGCTGACCCACCACGACTCGGCCGGTCACACCACGGTCGTCCGCGCCGGGGACGTCCAGCGGCTCAGCTCGGCCGGGGGCGTCCGGCACGAGGAGCGCAACGACGGCGACGAGCCGCTGGTCTTCGTCCAGATGTGGCTCGCACCGCTGGAGCCGGGCGGCGAGCCCTCGTACGAGATCGTCCGCGGCATCGCCGACTCCACTCCGTACGCCCTCCCGGAGGCGGCCGCGATGCTCCACGTCAGGCGCCTGGAGCCCGGCGAGCGCACCGCCGTCCCGGACGCGGACTTCGTGTACGCCCACGTGGTGCGGGGCACGGTCCGCCTCGACGCCGAGGAACTCACCTCGGGCGACGCGGCCCGCGTCACCGGCGCGCGCGACCTCGCACTCATGGCCACGACGGACGCGGAGATCCTCCTCTGGGAGATGCGCGCGACCTGACGCCGAAGGGCCAGGTCGTCGGCCGGGGCGGGCTCCGGGCAGGGCCGGGAGCCCGGCGGCGCGCCCGGAACTCGGGCGGCCACGGCTTCCGCCCGCGCCGGGCACGGCGAAGCCGGCTCCGGCTCCGGCCGGGCCGCGGCGTTGTGGCCTCGGTTCGTGCTGGGCATGGCCCAGGTGGTGTCGGCGTCCCGGGCGAGCGGGCCGTCGCCCGGCGGTTGGGCATGCCGGCCCGGCCGCCGGCCATCGCGTCGCCGTGGTCCCGGCGCATGCCGGGCGGCCGGGCCCCGTCGGGGTCGCGCTCGCTTCAGTGAGCCACCGCGCTCTTCGCGCGCCACCGCTCCCAGCTCACGTTCCACGCGCCGTAGCCGTTGCCCTCCGCCACCGTGCCCTTCGTGTCCGCGCCGCGGATCTCGAACGGGTCCCCGACCCGTACCGCCGCGTAGAAGGACGCCGCCTCGGCCGTGCTCATGCCGATGCAGCCCGAACTGCGGTTCGCGCGGCCGAAGTACGCCCCGTTCCACGGGGCCGCGTGGGCGTACATGCCCGACCACGTCAGCCGCATCGAGTAGTCGACCATCTTGTCGTACGCGTCGCCGAGCCCGACCGTCTCCGAGTTCATGCGGATCGTGCCCTCCTTCGCCATCAGGACCGCCGTGCCACGCCACGACCGCTTGTCGCCGCCCGGCGTGCCGCCGGAGACGGGGATCGTGCGCACCGCCCGCCCGTCCCGCTCCAGGGTGAGCGTCTTCCGGTCGAGGTCGACCTTCACGACCTGCGCGGCGCCGACCGTGAAGCCGGTGCGGTAGTCCCGTACGAACCAACCCCCGCCCGAGTCCGTCCCGTTGAGCGTCGCGTCCAGGCTCACGCGGGTCCCCGGCTTCCAGTAGTTCTTCGGCCGCCAGTCCGCCCTGTCCTTGCCCGACCAGTCCTTCAGCCAGCCCCAGGACCCGACCGTGCCGTTCGAGGTGGTCACCCTGAGCTGCTTCTCCACCTCCGCCTTGTTCGTCACCGGCCGGTCGAACACGATCGACAGCGGCTGCCCGATCCCGACCGTCGTGTCCTTCCCCGGCGCCAGCGTCAGCTTGTTGACCAGCGCCGCCTCGGCCGTGGAGAACGTCGACCGGGTCGTTGTCTCCTTCCCCCGGGCGGTACGGGCCGTCGCCTCCACGCGGTACGAGGTGCCCGGCACCGCCTTGCGGTCCGAGATCCAGGACGTCCCGCCGGCCCCGGTACGGCCCGCGAGCACCCCGCCGTCCGCGTCCACGACCTTCACCGCCGTCAGGGTGCCGCCGGATGCGGTGATCGTCACGGTCCGTCCCGCCGCGGGGCTCACGACGGTCACCTTCGCAGGGCCCTCGGCCGGCTTGGCGTCACCGGCCGGGCCGGCGTCACGGGCCGCGCCCGCCGCACCCGCCGTACAGGCGGTGAGCGAGCCGCAGAGGGCGACGGCCGCGAGTGTCTGGCGTATTCGGGTGCGTACGGGCATCACGGAAGCCTCCGGAAAAGATGTGGGATGCCCGGACTGTAGGCCGCCGAAAGCGCCGTGAACGCTCTGTGACAAGGGCTGCAGGGAAACGGTCATCGTCCGGTCACACACGACGCGCGGCACGGTCAAGGAACGCTGTGAGCATCCTGTGCGCCCCCCGACCGAGGGGGCGGAACAAGGAGGCTCACGTTGTGTCAGCTCTGCTCGTGACGGCCGCACCTCAGCACGCCACCACCCGCCTGGAGCCCGTAACAGCCGAGGCGTACCGTGCCTTTCTCGCGAGGAGCGAGCCGGGCCCCAGCTTCCTCCAACTCCCCTCCTGGGCCGACGTCAAGGAAGGCTGGCGCCCTCAACTCCTCGGCTGGCGAACGGGAGACGGCAAGCTCACCGGCGTCGCCCTCGTCCTCCTGCGCCCGTTCCCCGGCACCCGCAAGTCCTTCGCCTACCTCCCCGAAGGCCCCGTCGCCGACTGGTCCGACCCGGACCTCGACGGCTGGCTCACCCCGCTGCTCCGGCACCTGCGGGCCGCGGGGGCCTTCGCCGTACGCATGGGGCCCTCGCCCGCCTTCCGCCGCTGGAACGCCGCCACCCTCAAGGCGCACACCGGGCCCGGGCGCCGGCTCGGCGACGTCCTCGCCGACGAGGTCGACCCACTCGGCACCGCCGTCGCCGAACGCCTGCGGGCCCGCGGCTGGCGCCGCTGCGGCGGGGACTCCACCAGCGACTCCGACGGCGCCGACGCCCAGCCCCGCCACGTCTACCAGGTCCCGCTCGCCGGCCGCACCACCGACGACCTGTGGAGCGGCCTCAACCAGGAGTGGCGGCGCAACGTCCGCAAGGCCCGCAGGTCCGGCGTCGAGATCGTCGTCGGCTCGGCGGCCGACCTGCCCGACTTCTACCGGCTCCTGCGGATCACCGAGGAGCGCGACGGCTTCCGGCTCGGCCGCTCGCTCGCGTACTACGAACGGCAGTACGCGGTCCTCAACGCCGAGGAACCGGGCCGGATGAAGCTCTACCTCGCCCGCCACGGGGGCGAGACCCTCGCCGCCCACACGATGATCACCGTCGGCCGCCGGGTCTGGTACCAGACCGGCGCCTCCGCCGACCACCGCCGCGAGGTCCGGCCCTCCAACGCGCTGCAGTGGCGGATGATGCTCGACGCCCACGCCCTCGGAGCCGATGTCTACGACATGCGCGGGATACCCTCCACCCTTGATCCGGACGACCGCGCCCACGGTCTGCTGCGCTGGAAGCTCGGCACGGGCGGGCAGGCCGTCGAGACGCTGGGGGAGTGGGAGACACCGTTGGAAGGCACGACCAACCACGCGCTGTACCGGGCGTTCCAGGCGTATCTGGCCCGCCGATGACGGCGGCGACGCTCGTGGAGCAGCGCCGGGCCGCCCCGTCCGTCCTGCGCAGCGGCGCGCTCATGGCCGCCGGGTCGCTGGTCTCGCGCGCGACCGGGTTCGTCCGCTCGGCGATCGTCGCCGCGGCGCTCGGCGTCGGGGGGATCGCCGACGGGTACGGGGTCGCCAACTCCATCCCCACCATCGTCTACATGCTGCTCCTGGGCGGCGCGCTCAACGCCGTCTTCGTGCCCGAACTGGTCAAGGCGGCCAAGGAGCACGAGGACGGGGGCGTCGCCTACACCGATCGTCTCCTCACGGCCTGCGTGTGCGCGCTGCTGGCACTGACGGCGGGCGCGGTGCTCGCGGCGCCCGCGATCGTCGACGCATACACCGACTACAGCGGCGCGCGGGAGTCGATGACGGTCGCGTTCGCCCGCTACTGCCTGCCGCAGATCTTCTTCCTTGGGCTGTTCACGCTGCTCGGGCAGGTGCTGAACGCGCGGGGCAGGTTCGGCGCGATGATGTGGACGCCGGTCCTCAACAACCTCGTCGTCATCGCCGTGTTCGCGCTCTATCTGGCGACGGCGGCGGCCGGCGGCGGACTGACGGCGGGGGAGACGGCGCTGCTCGGCTGGGGCACGACGGCGGGCATCGTGCTCCAGGCGCTGGCGCTTGTGCCGTCGCTGCGGTCGGCCGGCTTCCGCTGGCGCCCGCGCTTCGACTGGCGGGGCAGCGGTCTGGCGGCGCCGCTGCGGTCGGCCGGGTGGCTGGTGCTGCTCGTCCTGACCAACCAGGCCGCGTACTGGGTGACGACGAGGCTCGCGACGGCGGCGGGGACGCGGGCGGAGGTGCTGGGCGCGGGCGGGGGCTTCGGCTTCGCCGCGTACAACAACGCGTATCTGCTGTGGGCCGTGCCGCACGGCATCGTCACCGTCTCGCTGGTGACGGCGCTGCTGCCGCGGATGAGCGGGGCGGCGGCGGACGGCGACCTGGCGGGGGTACGGCGGGACGTGTCGTACGCGCTCCGGACGAGCGCGGCGGCCGTCGTCCCGGCGGCCTGCGCGCTGTTCGCGCTGGCGGTGCCGCTGATGAGCCTGGTCTTCCAGTACGGCAGAACCGGCGCCGACGACATCCGGGCGATGGCCTGGATCCTGATGGCCTTCGCCCCGGGCCTCGTCGCGCTCTCGGGGCAATACGTCTGCACCCGTGCCTTCTACGCCCTGCGCGACACCCGCACCCCGTTCCTGCTGAACCTGGTGATCGCGGCCCTCAACGCGGGCCTGTCCCTGACCGCGTACCGCCTTCTCCCGCCGACCTGGGCGGTGGCGGGCCTGGCGGCCGGCTACTCGCTCGCCCTGTGGGCGGGCTGGGCCGTGACGGCGTACGCCCTGCGCCGCCGCCTGTCCGGCGGCCGTGCCGGCGCGGCGACCGCGGGCCCGTCAGGCGCCGCCCCGGCCGGTACGCCCGACGCGTCCGGCGCGTCCGCGCGTATGGCAACGGTCGGCGGGGCGGCTTCGGGCCTGTCTGGTACGCCCGACCCGTCAGGCGCCGATCCGGCCGGGACGCCCGGCCGGTCAGGCGCCGATCCGGCCGGGACGCTCGAAGCGTCCGGCGCCGGCGTGTCGGGGCCGGCGGCGTCGGAGCTGTCCGGCGCGTCCGCGCGTATGGCAGCGGTCGGCGGGGCGGCTTCGGGTCTGTCTGGTACGCCCGTCCCGTCAGGCGCCGATCCGGCCAGGACGCCCGACCCGTCAGGCGCCGGCTTGGCCGGCGGGGCGGCCTCGGGTCTGTCCGGGACGCTCGAAGCGTCCGGCGCGTCCGGCGCGTCCGCGCGTATGGCAGCGGTCGGCGCCGGCCCGGCCGGGGCCGCGTCCTCGCTCGTGCGGCTGCTCGTGGCCGCCGTACCCGCGGCCGGTTTCGGGCTGCTCGTCGCCGATGTGACCGCCCCGGCGGGGGCGCTCGCGGCGGGCGCGGCCGGTGGCCTCGTCGTCCTCGCGGTCTTCGGCCTCCTGGCCCGCCCCCTCCGGCTCACCGAGGTGCAGGCGCTGCTGACCGGCGCGGCCCACCGCCTGCGCGGCCTCGCGCGGCGAGGCTGACGCCCGCCGCGGCCGCGCGACCGGGAGCCGTCGCTCACCGCCGGGCGGACACCCGCCGCGACACCCCGCCACCGGCCTTCCCCTCCGAAGATCCCCTTCGACCGACCTTGGGATACTGCTCGAATGCCTCGCGTGCTTCTCATAGAAGACGACCCCTCCGTCCGCGAAGGGGTCGAACTCGGGCTCCGTCGCCGTGGTCACGACGTGCGGACCGCCGCCACCGGGGAGGCCGGGCTCTCCCTTCTCAGGGAGTTCCGCCCCGACCTGCTGCTGCTCGACCTGATGCTGCCCGGCATGAACGGCGTCCAGGTCTGCCGCCAGGTCCGCGAGACCAGCCAGCTGCCGATCATCATGCTCACCGCGCGCGGTGACGACTTCGACGTCGTCATCGGTCTGGAGGCCGGCGCCGACGACTACATCGTCAAACCCGCCCGCACCGAGGTCATCGAGGCGCGCATCCGCGCCGTCCTCCGGCGCATCGAAGAGCCCGGAGCCGGCCGCCCCGCCGTCGAGTTCCACGGCGAGCTGGCCATCGACCGCGCCGGTCTCACCGTCGCCAAGTCCGGCGAGCGCCTCGCCCTCGCCCCGTCCGAGCTCAAGCTCCTCCTCCACCTGACCGCCCACCCGGAACAGGTCTTCAGCCGCCAGCAGCTCCTCGAACACGTCTGGGAGCACAGCTACCACGGCGACTCCCGCCTCGTGGACGCCTGCGTCCGCCGGCTGCGCACCAAGATCGAGGACTCCGCCGGCGCTCCCCGCTACATCCAGACCCTGCGCGGCTTCGGCTACCGCTTCGGGCCGCTGTGAGCGGCCGCCGCGCCCCACGACGCCGCCGCCACCCCTTCGGGCTCCGCACCCGGCTCGTCCTCGCCTTCCTCCTCGTCGCCGCCGTCGGCTGCGGCACCACCGCCGCCCTCACCTACCGCGCCGCCCGCAACGCCATCCTCGAACAGGCCCAGGACACCGCCGTCTCCGCCTTCCGCGAGCAGGTCCAGACCCTCGGCGTCACGCTGCCCATCGAGGCGGACTCGCTGCGCGATGTGCTCCGACAGATCGCCAAGCAGGGCAAGCCCCGCGCCTGGCGCGTCTACGCCGAGTACGGATCCGTCCGCGTCTCGTCCGCCGAACGCCCCACCTCCACCGTCATCACCCCCGAACTCCGCTCCCGCGCCCGGGCCTCGGCCCACGGCAGCTTCCAGCGGGTGGTCAAGAACGGCCGGCCCTACCTCACCATCGCCGTCCCCGCCGTCTTCAGGGCGCACACCCCGGCCGACGCCGTCCACCGCACCGGCCTCGTGCTGTACGCCGTCATGGAACTCGACGCCGAGGAGGCCAACGTCGAGGCGATGGTCCTCGCCGCACGCGACGGCGCCCTGCCCGCGCTCGCCATCGCCCTGATCCCCGCCCTGATCGCCGCCCGCAGCGTGCTGCGGCCGGTGCGGGAGCTGCGGCGCGCCGCCGACTCCATGGGGCGCGGCCGGCTCGACACGCGGATCCACGCCAAGGGCAGCGACGAACTCGCCGACCTCGCCCGTACCTTCAACGAGTCCGCCGCCGCGCTCGAACGCTCCGTCGTCGAGCTCCGCCACGCCGAGGCCCGCGCCCGCCGCTTCGCCTCCGACGTCTCCCACGAGCTGCGCACCCCGCTCGCCGGGATGCTCGCCGTCACCGAGGTCCTCGACGAGGACGCGGCCACCCTCGACAGCGACACGGCCAGGGCGGTACGGCTCATCAGCGCCGAGACCGGCAAGCTGGCCGTGCTCGTGGAGGACCTCATGGAGATCTCCCGCTTCGACGCGCGCGCCGCCGAACTCCACGTGGACGAGGTCGACGCGGCCGACTGCGTGCGCAAGACCCTGCAGCACCGCCGCTGGACCGACCCGGCGCTCGTCCGCACCGACCTGCCCGCCGGGGTGCGCGCCCGGCTCGACCCGCGCCGCTTCGACATCGTCGTCGCCAACGTCGTCGGCAACGCGCTGCGGCACGGACGACCGCCGGTGACCGTGCGGGTGCGTGCCGACGGCGACTGGCTGGTGACCGAGGTGTCCGACCGGGGGCCCGGCATCGCCGACGAGGTCCTGCCGCATGTCTTCGACCGCTTCTTCAAGGCGGACCCGGCCCGTACCCGCTCCACGGGCAGCGGACTCGGTCTCGCCATCACCCTGGAGAACGTCCGGCTGCACGGTGGCACCGTCACGGCCGCGAACCACCCCGACGGCGGAGCCGTCTTCACGGTGAGGATCCCGCGATGAAGCGCCGGACCGGGCTCGGCGCCCTCCTCGCGGGCGCCCTCGCGCTCACCGGCTGCGGCATCCAGCAGACCGACGTCGTGGAGGCCGGCGGGCCGGCGACCATCGCCGTCATTCCCGTCCAGGACAGCCGGTTCCTCCTCTTCTACGTCGACGCCGACGGCAGACTGACCCCGGTCGCCCGCGACATGGGCGGACCGTTCGGCGGCTCGGAGGGGTACGAGCCCGGGTCCGGCACGGTGCTGCCCACCTCTCCGCTCGGCAGCGGGATCATCGCTCCCAAGGCGCTCACCGTGCTGCTCCACGGTCCGAACGCGGCGGAACGTGCGGCAGGCCTCCACAGCCGGCTGCCGGAGCCGAGCGCGTGGAAGCACGCCAAGGAGGGGCCTCTCCTGTCCCAGGAGCCCGTCAGAACCGCCGCGAACGGCGAGCACACGCTGCGGATCAGTCTCAACCTCCCTCTCGGCGATCTGGAGGGCACGGCGATCCGTCAGCTGGTGTGCACGGCGGCCTACGCGGAGGAGACCGACGGCCGGGTCTCCGTCGTCCTGTCGGGACCGGGCGGCGAACTCCCCGCCCAGCGCTGCGACGACTTCATCGTCGGCACCCCCACCACGGCGGCGCAGGACACCCCGAGCGAGGGCACGCGGAACACCCCGGACACCCCCGACACCCCCGACACCCCGAACACGCCGGACACGCCGGAAACCCCGGACACGCCGGACCGTCCGAGCGGCACGGGCGGTCCCTCCCCGACCCACGCGCCACCCAGGACGAAGCCGTCGCCTACGCGCGCAGCTCCATGAGCACCGCGTCCGTGAACGGCGGCCACGCCTCCACCGCCCACGGCCCGAAGGGCCGGTCGGTCAGTGCCACGCACGCGGCGCCCGCATCCGGGTCGACCCACAGGAACGTGCCCGACTGCCCGAAGTGCCCGAACGTACGCGGCGAGGACGAAGCCCCCGTCCAGTGCGGCGACTTGCCGTCCCGGATCTCGAAGCCGAGCCCCCAGTCGTTGGGCTTCTGGTGTCCGTATCCGGGCAGGATGCCGGTCAGGCCCGGGTACGTCACCGTCATCGCGTCGAGCACCGTGCGCGCGTCCAGCAGCCGGGGCGCCTGCACCTCGGCCGCGAAGCGCACCAGGTCGTCGACCGTGGACACCGCGTCCTTGGCCGGCGAGCCCTCCAGCGTCGTCGAGGTCATCCCCAGCGGCTCCAGGACAGCCTGGTGCAGGTACTCGGCGAACGGGATGTCCGTCGCCTTGGCGACATGGTCGCCGAGCGCCTCGAACCCGGTGTTGGAGTAGATCCGCCGGGTGCCCGGCGCGGCCATGATCCGCTGCTCGTCGAAGGCGAGACCCGAGGTGTGGGCCAGCAGATGCCGGACGGTCGCGCCCTCGGGCCCGGCGGGCTCGTCGAGGTCGATCGCCCCCTCCTCGTACGCGACGAGGACGGCGTAGGCCGCCAGCGGCTTGGTGACCGACGCGAGCGGGAACCGCTGTCCGGTGGGGCCGTGGGACCCGGCCAGGGTGCCGTCCGCGCGCACGACGGCGGCGGCCGCGGTGGGGACGGGCCAGTTCTCGATCAACGCCAGGCTCTGCATGCAGCCGAGCCTACTTGCTTCGAGTGCACTCCAAGGTTCTAGCGTGGGGCCCATGAGCGTGATCGAAAGCACCACGCAGACCACTCAGGCGCATTACACCATCAGCGAGGTCGCGGCCCGGACCGGCCTCTCGGCGCACACCCTGCGCTGGTACGAGCGGATCGGGCTGATGCCGCACGTCGACCGTTCCCACACCGGCCAGCGCCGCTTCACCGACCGCGACCTGAGCTGGCTGGACTTCGTCGGCAAACTCCGGCTGACCGGCATGCCGGTCGCCTCGATGGTGCGGTACGCGGAGCTGGTGCGCGAGGGCGATCACACCTTCGACGAGCGGCGCGAACTCCTGGAGAGCACGCGGCGGGACGTCCTGTCCCGGATCGCCGAGCTCCAGGACACGCTCGCCGTGCTCGACATCAAGATCAGTCACTACAGGGAGGCATGACCCGGTGAGCAGAATCTCCACGGTTCGGCTGGGTACGGACGGACCCGAGACCGGCGTCCAGGGCTTCGGCGCCATGGGCATCAGCGAGTTCTACGGCGACACGGACGAGGCCGCCGCCCGCGACACCCTCGACGCGGCCCTGGAGGCCGGCGTCACCCTGATCGACACGGCGGACGCCTACGGAAGCGGGACCAACGAGGAGTTCCTCGCCCCGTTCCTGGCCGCGCACCGCGACGAGATCGTCCTCGCCACCAAGTTCGGCCTCGAACGGCGCGCCGACGACCCGCGCTACCGGGGGATCAACAACGATCCCGCCTACATCAGGAAGGCGGCCGAGGCGAGCCTGCGCCGCCTCGGCGTCGACACCATCGACCTCTACTACATGCACCGCCGCGACCCGGCCGTCCCGCTCGCCGAGTCCGTCGGCGCGATGGCCGAGCTGGTACGGGAGGGCAAGGTCAAGCACCTCGGCCTGAGCGAGGTGACCGGGGCCGAGCTGCGCGAGGCGCACGCGGTGCACCCGATCGCCGCGGTCCAGTCGGAGTGGTCGCTGTTCTCGCGGGACGTGGAGCGCAGCGCGGTCGGCGCGGCGGCCGAGCTCGGCGTCGCGTTCGTGCCGTACTCGCCGCTCGGCCGGGGCTTTCTGACCGGCGCGTTCGCGGACGCCTCGAAGGAACTGTCGGACGGCGACTTCCGCCGGCACCAGCCGCGGTTCACCGGCGAGAACGCGGCGCGGAACGCGGCCCTGCTCGAACCGGTCCTGAAGATCGCGGCGGCGCACGGCGCGACGGCGGCGCAGATCGCCCTGGCCTGGGTGCAGCAGCGGGCCTCCGTGCACGGTCTGACGGTCGTCCCGATCCCGGGCACCCGCAAGCGGTCCCGCCTGGAGGAGAACGCGGCGGCCACGCGGATCACGCTGACCGACGCCGAACTCGCGGAACTGGAACCGATCGCCGACCGGGTGACCGGGGACCGCTACCCCGACATGAGCTTCACGTCGGCGGCCCGCGAGTAGCCTCACGCCAGCCCCAGCGCGAAGACCGCGAAGCCCGCCGCGAGCAGCCCCGCCGCTGCCCGCCGGGCGGTGCCGGCCCGCGTCCACGGGGACTCGAAGCCGCGCGCGTACCGCCCGATGAGCACGAGCAGCCCGGCGAACAGCGGCATCCAGGCCAGCCGGGCGAGGACCCAGCCGACCGTGTCGGGCGCGCCGACCAGGCCCGGGACCTCACCCCCGTACGAGGCGGGGATCGCGGCCGCGAGCATCGCCGTCTGGTGCCAGCACAGGATCGTCATCGCGGACAGGTTGACGACCACGACCGGCGCCCACAGCGCGGGCCGCCTCAGCAGCTTCCCGAGCCGGTCGCGCAGCAGGATCGCGGCGCCGCTCTGGGCGGCGGCGAGGGCGAGGACGAGCAGCGACGGCGGGTGGGAGTTGGTACGGGCCTCACCCGGCACGCCGACCATCGAGGCCGGGTAGCCGAAGGCGAGCAGCAGGGCGGCGAAGAGCGCGGCGCCGCCGATCAGCAGTCCCCAGGCGTGCCGCCGGGTGAGCTTGCCCTCGCCCCAGGAGACGCCGAGCTGGTAGGCGAAGAGCCAGCCGGGCAGGATGTTGAGCACGCTCAGCCAGGACGGCACGGCGTCCGCGTACGGTCCGTAGCGCAGGAAGTCGACGACGGCGACGGAGCCGAGCAGCGGGGCCGCGGCCCACACGCCCGTCCGGCGGGCGGCGCGCACACAGAGCGGGGTCAGTGCGGTCACGACCGTGTACACGCCGACGAACCACAGGGGCTGGATCACGAGGGTCGACGCCGTGCGCAGGGTGTCGCCCGGCACTCCGAACCCGTAGTGGAGGAGCGGGAGCAGCGCCGCCCAGACGGCGGTGACCCCGAGGACGGGACGGCCGAGCCGGGCGAGCCGGCCCTTGAGCCACGCGCCGGTGGAGCCGTTGTGCTTCCGGTACGACAGGACGGAGGCGTAGCCGCCGACCAGGAAGAAGATCCCGAGCATCTGCAGGATCCAGCTGACGGGCGCGAGTCCGCCGAAGGCGGCGAGGGGGCTGGCGTTGTGCAGGGCCCCGTCGGAGGAGAGCGTGAAGCCGCCGAGCAGCCAGTGCCCGGTGGGCACGGCGAGCAGGGCGAGGGCGCGCAGCCCGTCGATGGCGCGGTCGCGGTTCACGGGGGTGCGGGATTCGATGCGCTGGGCGAGCTGGTTCATCGGACATCCCCCTGGGCGATGGCGGCGAAGGTACGGAGGGATCGGGTGCCGGGCGCGAAGTAGCCGTTGTGGCCACGGGAGTCGTCGGCGGGGACGCGGCGGGCGCCGAAGGCGGGGTCGGTGGGGTCCTCGCCGTGCCCGAGCCCCGCGAACTCGACGTTGGGGACGTTGTCGATCCAGTCGGACGGGTTCTTGGCGGCCCAGACGCGGGCGGAGGTGTTCAGGTCGGCGACGCTGTCGGCGCGCATGCCGGGGGAGCCGAGGACGACGAGGTCCTTGGCCTTGAGGTCATGGGCGGCCAGTCCGCAGACGACGGAGCCGTAGCTGTGGCAGAACAGGGACGGGGCGGGCGCCCCGACGGCGGCCAGCCCGTCGGTCAGCCGGGTCAGCCGCGCCGCCCCGGCCTCGGCGAGGTCCCCGGTGGCGGCGTCGAGGCCGACGCCGACCGGCGTGGTGTAGCCGGCCCAGGCGATGACGGCGGTGCGGCCGTGGGTGGCCCGGCGCAGTGCCTCGGCCATGTCGGTGAGCGGCTTCACGTTCCCGGCGTCGATGTCGGAACCGGGCACGATCACGGCCACGTGCGCGGCCTCGCTCACGTCCCCGTAGACGAGGGCGACCTGGCCCCGGCCCCGGGGGTCGGAGGCGAGGACCTGCTGACCGGCGTACTGCTCGCCGAGGGTGAGGGCGTTCGCCTCGTACCGCAGTCGCAGCGGAGCACCATCGAGGTTGCCGACGACGGAAGGGTGCTCGCGAACGAGCTCCCGCTGCCGTTCCGGACTCAAGTCCCGGAAGAATCCGGCGACCTGGGCGGGCGTCATCCGCTCGGGATCGGGCAGCCCGTCCCCCCGCCAGGCCTCCACCCCGACGGGCGCCCCGGTCACGGCCTGCTGCGCCTGCCCCGACGCCCACCCCGCCGTCCCGACCACCACGGTCGTGGCGAGCGCGGCGGCGACCAAGGTCCTTGTGTAGCGGCGCATGGGGCGCCCTCCCTCTTCGTGTCTCTCGTCCGTGGCGAGAGGAAGGTAGGAAGCGGACGGATGACGGCACGTCACACCGGGGGGCCAAGTCCGCACCGATACCCCGGTAGGGGGTGGCCGAGGCGCTGCCCCCCGTCGGGGGGTGGGGTTTTCCCCCGGTGGCCGGGGGACGGCGGGGCGGTGGGCCCCAGCCTTCGGCTGGGGACGGGCGCCGGGGCGGTCACGGCATACGGGGGTCCGCCGCCGTGCTGGGTTGCCGTACGGGCGGGGCGCGGCCGCGAAGCTGCCTGCGGGTCCTCAGCCTCCCCGACCGTCGCCCCAAGCGGGCCGGTACATGCCTCTTCGCCGCCGGCCGGGGCCTACGGCGCGAAGCCACCACGTACGCCGGCACGTGGGTCCCGGGCCCCGCGCCCGGGCTGTCGGTCAGGGTGCGACGCGAAGCTGCCGCGTGCGGGGTACGGAGCGGAGCCCTGGTCTCCCCGGCCCCGGCCCCGGGCCGGGCTGGCCGGTACCAGCGTCCTCAGGACGCGCGGCGCGAAGCCGCCGCGTACGCGGGCACGTGGGCCCCGGGCCCCCCGGCCTGGGTTTCCGCGTCCGGGCCGGTGGTCGGGGTGGGCGGCGCGAAGCTGCCGTGGAGTGGGTCCCCTGTCCCACGTTCGCGCTGTCGGCCGGGCTGCGGCGCGAAGCTGCCGCGTATGCGGAGCCCCGGGCCCCGGGCCCGCGTCCGGGCTGTCGGTCAGGGGGCGGCGCGGAGCAGCCGCGGGCGGGGGTGCGGGGGCGGGACCCCGGGCTCGTCAGGGTTTTGGGGAGGGGTGGGGTGGGGTGGGGGAGTGTCCGCGCAGCGGGCCCCGCGTCAGCGACCCGCGTCGCCCGGGGTCACCAGGCCCGACTCGTACGCGAAGATCACCGCCTGCGCCCGGTCGCGCAGATCCAGCTTCGCCAGCACCCGGCCGATGTGCGTCTTGACCGTCTGCTCCGCGAGGACCAGCCGGTTCGCGATCTCCTGGTTCGACAGGCCCCGCGCGATCAGCTCCAGTACCTCGGTCTCACGCGGCGTCAGACCGTTCAGACGCAGCGCCGCCCGGTCCGCCCGCGGCGCCGGCTTCGACGCCGCGAAGTCGGCGATCAGGCGGCGCGTCACCGAAGGCGCCAGCAGCGCCTCCCCGGCCGCCACCACCCGTACCGCCGCGATCAGATCAGCCGGCGGCGCGTCCTTCAGCAGGAAGCCCGACGCGCCCGCGCGCAGCGCCTCGTACACATAGTCGTCCACGTCGAAGGTGGTCAGCATCAGCACCTTCGGACGGTGCACGACACCGGCCGGCGGGTTCAGGATCTCCCGCGCCGCCGCCAGCCCGTCCATCTCCGGCATCCGTACGTCCATCAGCACCACGTCCGGGTGCGCGGACCGCGCGACCTCCACCCCCGCCCGCCCGTCCGGCGCCTCGCCCACCACGTCGATGTCGGCCTGCGCCGACAGCAGCGCGGCGAACCCCGCCCGCACCATGGCCTGGTCGTCGACGATGATCACGCGGATGGTCACACCGTGTCCTTCGAGTTCAGCGGGAGGCGCGCGGCCACCCGGAAGCCACCGTCCGGCAGCGGACCGGTGTCCAGCGTGCCGCCGGTCAACCGTACGCGTTCCCGCATGCCGACCAGCCCGTGCCCCGTCCCGGAACCGCCCTCCAGCGGCGAAGTGCGGGCGGCCCCTGGGCCGTTGACGACCAGGACGTTCAGCCAGCCCTCGTCCGAACGGACCGACACCCTCGTCCGCGCACCCGGCGCGTGCCGTACGACGTTCGCCAGCGCCTCCTGCACGATCCGGTACGCCGACAAGTCCACCGCCTGCGGTACCTCACTGAAGTCCTCGAGGTCCGCGGCCATCGACAGCTCCGCCGGCACCCCCGCCCGTACCGTCGCCTCGATCAGCTGCTGCACCCGGTCGAGGCCCGGCTGCGGGGCCCGTTCGCCCTCCGTGCCCTCGCTGCGCAGCACCACGAGCAGCCGGCGCATCTCGGCGAGCGACTCCCGCGCGCTGGCGGCGATCGAGGTGAACTCCTCGCGGGCCGCCTCCGGCAGGTCGGGGATCCGGTACGGCGCCGAGTCCGCCTGGACCGTGATCACCGACATGTGGTGGGCGACGACGTCGTGCAGCTCCCGCGCGATCCGGGCCCTCTCCTCCAGGAGCGTGCTGCGCGCCCGTTCGGCCGCGGTGCGGCGCTCGGCGTCCCCGCGTTCGCGCAGTGCCGCCGTGAGGAGCAGGACCACGCCGCTCAGGATGAAGAGCAGGACATGGATGGCGTCGGTGTTCCGGGGCGCGACCAGCTCGAAGGCGAAACCGGCCGCCCCGGTCACCAGCCACACGCCGAGCAGCGCCCGGCGCGACTCGCGCAGCCCGAGGGCGAGCATCAGGGCGAGGTAGCCGACCACGAGCGGCGGCGTCCACGGCCAGGTGCGCCCGTCGAGACCGTCGGCGGCCAGCATGACCAGCGCTCCGGCCACATCAGCGGCGCCGATGATCCACCACGCCTGGAGCGGGCGGGTCACGGCGAGCAGCAGCGGCGCGGTCTGGGCGGTGGCGAGGGCACCGGCGAGGGCGCCGTTGACCTGGTAGTCGTTGACGAGGACCGTGATAGTGGTGGGGAGCAGCGAGGCGACGAAGGCGAAGGCGACCGCGTAAGGGAGCAGCCTCAGCCACCGGTTGCGGGCTTCGGCGAGCAGCGGGGCGCCCGGTTCCGTCGGGGTCGCGAGGGCGACGCCGAAGGACTGCATCACCCCGCGGGCGGGAGCCAGCAGTCGGGCGGTCCGGGCGGCGAACCCGGAGAACCCGGAGAACCCGGAGAACCTGGTGGGCCTGGGGGTCTTGGGGGGCTCGGGGGCGGGAGGTCTGGTACTCATGGCCCGCTCAGGTTAGGCAGCCGGGACGGCGGAGGTCGTCATACCGGGGAGCCGGACGCGCACTCATACCCTGGTATCACCCCACACGCCCCCGCCCCCCGGCCCCCGCCCCCGCTCCCGGTGCCGCCCGTCGCAGCGTCACAGCTCCGCGAGCAGCTCCGCCTTCTTCGCCGCGAACTCCTCGTCCGTCACCAGACCCGCCTGATGCAGCTCCCCCAGGTGCCGGATCCGCTCCGCGACCCCCGCCGGATCGCGCCGTTCCGCCTCCAGGGGCGCCACCGCCCGTCCCGCGCCGCGGACCGCCGCCAGGACCGCCGCGGCGAACGGCAGGGACTCGTGGACCGGGCCGTAGCCGAGGCCGAAGACGACGGCCGCCGGATCATGGTCCGCCTGCGCGGGCTGCGGGTCTCCGGACCGGGTCAGCAGGCGCAGGTACCCGTCGAAGACCTCCGGCGAGCGCCACTCGACCCCGCTGAGCTCCCGTACCGGAAAGGTCTGGTCGCCCGCCTTCCACTTCTCCGAGGACGCGCCCGTCCAGAACCAGCGGAACTGCACCTCCGACGACCCGTCGAAGCTCGCCTTACCGTCGTACGCCTTGAAGGACTGCGGCCCCTCGGGCGCCGCCACCAGGAAGCCGTCAGACGGCCCGTCCGGCCGGAGCCGCGCCCGCAGTTCATCCCGGTAGTACTCGGCGAGGACCTCCCGCTCGGCCGGGAGCACCAGCCGGTACGGGTCGCACGCCTCCTTCAATTGCCCCGCGGCCGCCTCCATCAGCGGGTCGGCGCCCGGTCTCGGCACGGCGTGCAGCACCACGGTGCCCCGCTTGCCCGGGGCAAGCGTCACCGACGCCAACGCTTCGTGCGGGATACGCCGTTCGCGCAGCGTCTGGAACAGCTTCGGTGCGCGGATCCCCCGTTCGAAACGGATGACGACGGCGTCGCTCTCGAACTCCCAGGTGGCATGAATTCCGGCCAGCACATCACCCATGTGCCTCATCGTATGCGGCGTGCGCCCGCGCGTCGCCCCTGCACCGGGGGACGAAATCCCGCGCTCTACGCGCGTCAGAGCCCTTCCGCGCCGGAGATTCCGCTGCGACAAGCGCTGTCGGCGCTCGCACAGGTCAGGCGCTGGTACGAACCAACGCCTATCGAGGCGAAGTTGTCGAGGCTGTCGGTGCCCGGCTCGAAATAGCCGGTGTGGCCGTTCGCGCCGGCCGCCGAGAGCAGCCGCGCACCGAACTCCGGCTCCACCGGGTCCGCCCCGTGCCCGACCCCGCCGACCGCGAGATGCGGCACGTCCTCGATCCAGTCGTCCGCGTCCCGCATCGCCCAGACCCGGGCCCGGGTGGACAGTTCGGCCGCGCTCCGCACGCGCATGCCGGGGCTTCCGGCCACGACCACGTCCGTCACCCGGGAGGGCAGCCGGGGCGCGGCGACCCCGCAGAGCACGGAGCCGTAGCTGTGGCAGAACAGGCTGACGCGCGAGTCGCCGGGCAGGGCGGCGGTCATGTCGACGAGCCGTACCGCGCCCGCCGAGGCGAGGTGGCCCATCGCGGCGTCGATGCCGACGCCGACGGGGGCGGTGTAGTCCGCCCAGGCGATGACGGCCGTACGGCCCCGGGGGTCGGCCCGGCGTTCGGCGGCGTACAGCGACTGGGCCATCCCGGCGGGAGCCGAGTACTTGCGGCTGGTCTTCTGGAAGGTGAGCAGATTGGTGTCGACGCCGGGCACGATCACCGAGACCCGCCGCGCCCGTTCCAGATCGCCGAGCACCTCGGCCGCCCGGCCGCCGCCGGTCGGGTCGAAGGCGAGGATCTGCCGGTCCGGCCGCATCAGCGAGGTGAAGCGGTGCGCTCGGCGCAGCGCCTCGGTCCGGCCGTCGGCGGTGAGCCGGGTGTCCGTGACCCTGTTCCGTTCGGTGTCGAGGGCCCGGGCGAGGGAGAGGCGGTTGGCGCGGTAGCGGAGCGTGACCGGCGCGCCGTCGAGGTTGCCGACGACGAGCGGGTGCGCGTCGGCGAGGAAGGTGCCCTGCGCCGGGCCGATCGAGGCGAAGAACGCGGCGATCGTACGGGCGGGGGCGGCCGGGTCGGGCAGGGCCCGGTGACCGATCCTGCCGTGCGTCCAGGAGGCGAGCGCGGCCTCGCGGGAATCCCCTGGCCCGCGCTGATGCCGGATCGTCGTCCAGCCGGTGGTCGCCAGGAGCACGAACACCACGGCCAGCGCGAGCAGCATGCGCCAGATGGAGAGGGTGGGGGAGGAGTCGAAGGAAGTCACTGCGCCACACCCTAGGAGACCGGCACGGCGCCGAGGGCGGGCGAGTGAGGTGGATCACTGTGAAGGTGTCGTGTGGTGACACTCCGTACGCGCGGGCGTACGCCGAGCGGGTGAGGGGGCGTCAGCTCCGCCAGTCCGGTTCGAGGGCCGGGCCGATGTGGTCGAGGTAGTGCTCGGTGAGGGCCCGGATTCCCTCCAGGGTCGGGTCCGTGCCCTGGCCCCAGAGCTGGCCCGTCACCCGCATGACGCCGCTGAACGCCGCCACCGCGATGCGCGGGCGCGGGTCCTCGTCCACGTCCAGGCCCTCGCGCTCGGCGATGAGCCGGGCGATGGCCTCCTCCATCTCGGTGGAGCGGCGCAGATGTACGGCGAGGAGCGCAGGGGTCGACTCGATCATCTGGAAGGTCCGCAGATACAGCTCGACGGGCACGACCTCCATGATCGCCTCGCCGATGGTGTCCCAGGCGGAGAGCACGGCGTTGCGCATCGCGTCGAGCGGGCCCTCCTCGGGGGGCCGCTCGCTCAGCGCCTGGACGAAACGCTCCTCCACCATCTGCTGGACGGCGAAGGCGACCTCTTCCTTGGAGGAGAAGTAGCGGAAGAAGGTGCGCTGGGAGACCTCGACCGCGTCGGCGATCTCGTCCACGGTGGTCTGCTCGTACCCCTGGGTCGTGAACCGCTCCAGGGCCACCCGGAGCAGCGCGTCCCGTGTGCGCTGCTTCTTCCGCTCCCGCAGACCGGAAACCGTCACGACATGGCCCTCTTTTCGCCACTTTCCGATGCTCGGTGCAGCTCAGCGTACCTGTGAGCTACGTGACAGTTACAGGCGCGTGAATTGCTTTGTCAATTGTCAGTCGCTGACATTAGCCTCTGCGGCATGACTAGTCAGACCACCGTGGAAAAGGCCCCACAGAGTCAGGGGGGTGACCGGAGCCCCGCCCCGGCTCCGGCGAAGGGCCTGCGAGGCCACCCCTGGCTGACGCTGTTCGCCGTCGCTGTCGGCGTGATGATGGTCGCGCTCGACGGCACGATCGTCGCCATCGCCAATCCGGCCATCAAGACCGACCTCGGCGCCTCGCTGGCCCAGGTCCAGTGGATCACCAACGGTTATCTGCTCGCGCTCGCCGTCGCCCTGATCACGGCCGGCAAGCTCGGCGACCGCTTCGGCCACCGCCAGACCTTCCTGATCGGCATCGCGGGCTTCGCCGCCGCGTCGGGCGCGATCGGCCTGTCCGACTCGATCGGGCTCGTGATCGCCTTCCGTGTCCTCCAGGGCCTCTTCGGCGCCCTGCTCATGCCGGCGGCGCTCGGCCTGCTGCGTGCCACCTTCCCCGCCGAGAAGCTCAACATGGCCATCGGCATCTGGGGCATGGTCATCGGCGCCTCCACGGCGGGCGGCCCGATCGTCGGCGGCCTGCTGGTCGAGCACGTCAGCTGGCAGTCCGTCTTCTTCGTCAACGTGCCGGTCGGCGTGGTCGCGCTCGCCCTCGGGCTGGTGATCCTGAAGGACCACCGCGCCGAGAACGCCCCGCGCTCCTTCGACATCCTCGGCATCCTGCTGCTCTCCGGCGCCATGGGGTCCCTCATCTGGGGCATCATCAAGGCCGGTGAGTCCTGGGGCTGGGCGAGCGGCAACACCTGGGGCTGCCTGGGCGGCGCGGTTCTGCTCTTCGTCGTCTTCGCCCTCTGGGAGACCAAGGTCAAGGAGCCGCTCGTCCCGCTGGGCATGTTCCGCTCCGTCCCGCTCTCGGCGGGCGTGGTGCTGATGGTCCTGATGGCCTTCGCCTTCATGGGCGGCCTGTTCTTCGTGACCTTCTACCTGCAGGGTGTGAAGGGGCTGAGCCCGGTCGACAGCGGCCTGCACCTGCTGCCGCTGACCGCGATGATGATCGTCTCCTCGCCGCTGGCCGGTGCGCTGATCACCAGGTTCGGACCGCGCATCCCGCTGGTCGGCGGCATGGTGTGCACCGCCACCGCCATGTTCGGCATGATCACCCTCTCCTCGGGGACCGGCACGTTCGTCATGTCCCTCTGGTTCGCCCTCCTCGGCCTGGGGCTCGCCCCGGTCATGGTCGGCGCCACCGAGGTCATCGTCGGCAACGCCCCGCTGGAGCTCTCCGGCGTGGCGGGCGGTCTGCAGCAGGCCGCGATGCAGGTCGGCGGCGCGCTCGGTACGGCCGTGCTCGGCGCGGTCATGTCCTCCAAGGTCTCCAGCGCCTTCGCCGAGAACTGGAAGGACGCCGGCATCCCGGTGCCCGCCGACCCGCGCCTGGAGCAGGCCGCCGAGTTCGGCATGGTCCCGCCGGAACTGGCCGAGCAGCCCGGCATGACCCCGGACATGCTCGACCGGATCGGGGGTGTCATCCACGACACCTTCATGGACGGCATGGGCCTGGCCTTCACCGTCGCCGGTGTCGTCGCCGTCGTCGCGGCCCTGGTCGCCACACTGACCAAGCGTGGCGAGAACGCGGAGGCGGGTGCGGGCGGCGCCCACATCTGACGCGTCGGCGTGACGTGACCGCAGCCCCGCCGGACGTCGTCCGGCGGGGCTGTCACCTATCCGGGTGAACCGGTTCGAACCCTCTTCCCAACAGGCAGTGACATCCGCCAGAGTTCTGATTACGGAGAGTCACGATCAACGGGGGGTTCACCGACATGCGTACGAAGCACGTACTCCTGGCCGCACTGGCGGCCACCCTGCTCACCGCCCTGCCCGCGGCGGTCACCGCCCTGCCCGCGGCGGCCCTGCCCGCGGCGGGCGCGCCGACCGCCGCACCCGCCGTCGCGCCCGCCGTCGCGCCGGCGCCGAAGCTCGGGGCGTGCGCGCCCGGCCAGCTGTGTCTGTGGCCCAAGGCGGACTTCAAGGGCAAGGCCCAGGCGCACGAGCTGGCCGGTACGGACATCGAGAGCTGTGTCGCCCTGCCGCCCGGCACGAGCGCCCAGGCCCTCGCCAACCGGACGGGACGGCCGGTCACCACGTACCAGTCCGCCGAGTGCGCCGAGACCGGGGAGTTCGAGACCTATCCGGGGCGGGGGACCTGGGTGCCCCAGACCCCGTATCAGGTCAGAGCCTTCAAGATCTGGGAGCGGTAGGGAGCTCGCCCTGCGGCGGGCCGGTGGCCGTCGAGGCCTCGCCCTGGGGCGGCACCGGGGCCGGCGAGGAGAGCCGCGCGACCTCGGCGCGCAGCTCGCGGACCTCCCGGAACAGCCTCTCCAGGAGTTCCGTCTGACGCCGCTCCTGGGCGTCGTCGCGCTCGAAGCGGGAGATGAACCAGGCGGCGATGTTGGCGGTGACCACACCGAGCAGGGCGATCCCCGAGAGCATCAGGCCGACCGCGAGGGCGCGGCCGAGGCCCGTCTTCGGCGCGTGGTCGCCGTAGCCCACGGTCGTCATCGTGGTGAACGACCACCACACCGCGTCGCCGAGCGTCTTGATGTTCCCGTCCGGCGCTTCCCGTTCCACGTGCAGCACGGCCAGCGAGCCGAACATCATCAGCCCGACCACCGCGCCCGCCACATACGTGGTGAGCGTGATCTGCGGGGCCATCCGGGCCCGCCGGCCCACGAGGAGGAGTGTCGCGACCAGCCGGAGCAGCCGAAGCGGCTGAATGAGGGGGAGCAGCACCGCGAGCAGGTCCAGCGGATGCCTGCGGACGAAGTGCCACTTGGCGGGTGCCAGTGCCAGTCGTACGGCGTAGTCGGCGGCGAACGCGCCCCACACGACCCACTCGACGTGGGTGCACAGCCGGTGCACCCAGGGTTCGGCGTCGGGCGCCACGATCGGCACGGCATAGGCGATGCCGAACACGACGGCGAGCCCCAGCAGCGGTGTCTGGGTGCGCGTCTCCCAGCGCAGCTGCGGGGTTCGTTCCTTCATGCCAGGCATCGTAGGCAACGCCGAGGGGCGGCGAGACCATCGGTCCCACCGCCCCTCGCCGGCCGGATCGCCGAGCGGCTGCTACGCGTCGCCGCCGGCGGCGCCCGGGTCCGCGGCCGCCACGTCGAGCAGCTGGTAGCGGTCCACGGCCTGCTTCAGGACCGAGCGGTCGACCTTGCCGTCACGGGCGAGCTCGGTCAGGACCGCGAGCACGATCGACTGGGCGTCGATGTGGAAGAAGCGGCGGGCCGCACCCCGCGTGTCCGCGAAGCCGAAGCCGTCCGCGCCCAGCGAGGTGTAGGTGCCCGGCACCCAGCGGGAGATCTGGTCCGGAACCGACCGCATCCAGTCGGAGACGGCGACGAACGGCCCCTGGGCCGAGGACAGCTTCCGCGTCACGTACGGGACGCGCTGCTCCTCGTCCGGGTGGAGCAGGTTGTGCCGGTCGACCTCCACGGCCTCACGGCGCAGCTCGTTCCACGACGTCGCCGACCAGACGTCGGCGCGCACGTTCCACTCCTCGGCGAGGATCCGCTGCGCCTCCACCGCCCACGGCACGGCGACACCGGAGGCCATGATCTGCGCGGGGATCGCGCCGGCCTCGCCCGCCTTGAAGCGGTGGATGCCCTTGAGGATGCCCTCGACGTCCACGTCCTCCGGCTCCGCCGGGTGCTGGATCGGCTCGTTGTAGACCGTCAGGTAGTAGAAGACGTCCTCGGCGTCGGGGCCGTACATCCGCCTCAGGCCGTCCTGGACGATGTGCGCGATCTCGTAGCCGAAGGCCGGGTCGTAGGCGACACAGCCCGGGTTCGTCGAGGCGAGCAGCTGCGAGTGGCCGTCCGCGTGCTGGAGGCCCTCACCGGTCAGCGTCGTACGGCCGGCGGTCGCACCGAGCACGAAGCCGCGCGCGAGCTGGTCGGCCATCTGCCAGAACTGGTCACCGGTCCGCTGGAAACCGAACATCGAATAGAAGACGTAGACCGGGATCAGCGGCTCGCCGTGCGTGGCGTACGCCGAACCGGCCGCGATCAGCGAGGCCGTGCAGCCCGCCTCGGAGATGCCGTCGTGCAGCATCTGGCCGGTCGGGGACTCCTTGTACGCGAGCAGCAGTTCGCGGTCCACGGCCTCGTACTGCTGGCCCAGCGGGTTGTAGATCTTGGCGCTCGGGAAGAACGAGTCCATGCCGAACGTGCGGTACTCGTCGGGGGCGATCAGCACGAAGCGCCTGCCGATCTCCTTGTCCCGCATCAGGTCCTTGAGCAGCCGGACGAACGCCATCGTGGTGGCGATCGACTGCTGGCCGGAGCCCTTCTTCACCGGGGCGTAGGTCTTGTCCTCGGGCAGGACCAGCGGCTTCGACCGCACGACACGGGTCGGGACGTACCCGCCGAGCGCCTTGCGGCGGTCGTGCATGTACTGGATCTCCTCGGAGTCCCGGCCCGGGTGGTAGTACGGCGGCGGGCCGTCCTCCAGCTGCGCGTCCGTGATCGGGATGTGCAGCCGGTCACGGAAGCGCTTGAGGTCGTCGACCGTCAGCTTCTTCATCTGGTGGGTCGCGTTGCGGCCCTCGAAGTTCGGGCCCAGCGTCCAGCCCTTGACGGTCTGCGCGAGCACCACGGTGGGCTGGCCCTTGTGCGCCTTGGCCGCCGCGAAGGCCGCGAAGATCTTCTTGTGGTCGTGACCGCCGCGGCCCAGGTGCAGGATCTGGTGGTCCGACATGCCCTCGACCATCGAGCGCAGCCGCTGGTCGTCGCCGAAGAAGTGGTCGCGGATGTACGCGCCGGTCTCCGTCGCGTACGTCTGGAACTGGCCGTCGGGCGTGGTGTTCAGCTTGTTGACCAGGATGCCGTCGCGGTCCTGGGCGAGCAGCGGGTCCCAGGAGCGGTCCCAGATCAGCTTGATCACGTTCCAGCCGGCGCCGCGGAACTGCGACTCCAGCTCCTGGATGATCTTGCCGTTGCCGCGCACCGGGCCGTCGAGCCGCTGCAGGTTGCAGTTGACGACGAAGGTCAGGTTGTCCAGGCCCTCGCGGGCGGCGATGGACAGCTGGCCGAGCGACTCCGGCTCGTCCATCTCGCCGTCGCCGAGGAACGCCCAGACGTGCGACTTGGAGGTGTCGGCGATGCCGCGCGCCTCCATGTAGCGGTTCATCCGGGCCTGGTAGATCGCGCCGATCGGGCCGAGGCCCATCGAGACGGTCGGGAACTCCCAGAAGTCCGGCATCAGCCGGGGGTGCGGGTACGAGGACAGGCCGTTGGGGAACTTCGACTTCTCCTGGCGGAAGGCGTCGAGCTGCGTCTCGTTCAGTCGGTCCAGGAGGTACGCGCGGGCGTAGACACCGGGGGAGGCGTGGCCCTGGAAGAAGATCTGGTCGCCGCCGTCGCCCTCGTCCTTGCCGCGGAAGAAGTGGTTGAAGCCGACGTCGTACAGCGAGGCGGAGGAGGCGAAGGTGGCGATGTGGCCGCCGACCCCGATGCCCGGGCGCTGCGCGCGCGAGACCATCACGGCGGCGTTCCAGCGGGTCGCGTTGAGGACCTTGCGCTCGATCTCCTCGTTGCCGGGGAAGAACGGCTCGTCCTTGGTGGCGATCGTGTTGACGTAGTCCGTGCTGCGCATCTCGGGCACGGCCACGCGCTTCTCGCGGGCCCGCTCGATCAGGCGGAGCATCAGGTAGCGGGCGCGCTCACGGCCCCGCTCGTCGACAGCGGCGTCGAGGGAGTCCAGCCATTCCTGGGTCTCCTCCGGATCGAAGTCCGGGACCTGGCTGGGAAGGCCGCCAATGATGATCGGGTTGCGATCGGATCCGGAAGCCACGCTGTTCCTTCGCTGTTCGGTGGAGCCCACGGGGAGGCCGGGATGTCCATCGTGTACCCCGTCGGTGTCAAACGTCATCTCTACCGAGGGGTAACCCCCGCTGGGTGCCTGGTTGGGTCAAATCGCAACCTTACGCCCAACCCGCGCATGCGTTTCGTCAGTACGTTCGGCAGACTGAAGCGGCGGAAGCCCGTAAAGCGGGACGAAGCGTGTGCCCTATGTCACGGAGCGGAGTGGAACCGGCCCGGAAGATGCGGCGAGACGGCCCCAAACGTCACCGTTTCGGCGGTCTCGGCGGCCGGGTACTTGCGCGATCCGCCCAGCCCGTGTGGACTACGGCCAGCGCTGCGCGTACGCGCGTGGCCGAAGCATTTTCCGATACATGATCAGGAGGCAAGCCGTGAGCGCGACCGCGGACCACGCGGAGGAGCGGACCAACCCGGCAGCGAGGCTGGGGTTCGAGCCCGGACAGGTGGTCCAGGAGATCGGTTACGACGACGACGTCGATTTCGATCTCCGCGAAGGCATCGAGTCCATCATCGGGTCGGACCTCGCTGACGAGGACTACGACGACGTCGCCGACGCCGTCGTGCTCTGGTTCCGCGACGAGGACGGAGATCTGACGGACTCCCTGGTCGATGCCATTGGCCTGCTGGAGGACGGCGGGGTCGTATGGCTGCTGACGCCCAAGACCGGCCGTGACGGCTACGTCGAACCGAGCGACATCAGTGACGCCGCGCAGACCGCCGGCTTCTCCCAGACCAAGAGCATCAGCGTGGCCAAGGACTGGTCGGGCAGCCGACTGGTCGCCCCCAAGCGCTGATCCCCAAGCAGCAGGAGCCCCCGCCGAGACCGTCGGCGGGGGCTCTGTGCGTCCCGGGCCGGGGGCCGGTCCTAAGCTTGGCCTTCACCTGTTCGGTCCAACGACCTGTCCGGTCCAATGACCTGTCCGGTCCAGTGAAGGGATGCGCACGCGATGGCGATCGAGGTCGGCACCAAGGCCCCGGAGTTCGAGCTCAAGGACAACCACGGCCGCACCGTGAGGCTCTCCGACTTCCAGGGAGAGAAGAACGTGGTGCTGCTCTTCTACCCCTTCGCCTTCACCGGCGTCTGCACCGGCGAGCTGTGCGAGCTGCGCGACAACCTGCCGAAGTTCGTCAACGACGACACCCAGCTCCTCGCCGTCTCCAACGACTCCATCCACACCCTGCGCATCTTCGCCGAGCAGGAGGGCCTGGAGTACCCGCTCCTCTCCGACTTCTGGAAGCACGGCGAGGCCTCGCGCGCCTACGGCGTCTTCGACGAGGACAAGGGCTGCGCCGTGCGCGGCACCTTCATCATCGACAAGGAGGGCGTCGTCCGCTGGAGCGTCGTCAACGCCCTCCCGGACGCCCGCGACCTCAACGACTACCTCAAGGCGCTCGACACTCTCTGAACATCGGGGTGAATCGGCTGTCCCGTCCGGGAACCCGTCACTAGGATCCACTCGTTGATCCGATGCCAACGCACGACGGGGGCGCTGCCCCTGGAAACCACATGGAGGGACTCGTGGGAGTCAGCCTCAGCAAGGGCGGCAACGTCTCGCTGACCAAGGAGGCCCCTGGCCTGACCGCTGTCACGGTCGGTCTGGGCTGGGACGTCCGCACCACCACCGGGACGGACTTCGACCTCGACGCCAGCGCCATCCTGGTCAGCGCGGAGGGCAAGGTCCGCAACGACCAGGACTTCGTGTTCTTCAACAACCTGAAGAGCGCCGACGGCTCGGTCGAGCACACCGGTGACAACCTCACCGGCGAGGGTGAGGGCGACGACGAGCAGGTCAAGGTCAGCCTGGCCACGGTGCCCGCCGATGTCGCCAAGATCGTCTTCCCGGTGTCGATCTACGACGCCGAGAACCGCCAGCAGTCCTTCGGCCAGGTCCGCAACGCGTTCATCCGCGTCGTGAACCAGGCCGGCGGTGCCGAGATCGCCCGGTACGACCTCTCCGAGGACGCCTCGACCGAGACCGCCATGGTCTTCGGCGAGCTGTACCGCAGTGGCGCGGAGTGGAAGTTCCGCGCGGTCGGCCAGGGCTACGCCTCGGGCCTGCGCGGTATCGCGGCGGACTTCGGCGTCAACGTCTGAGTCACGCAGCGTCACAGCATTGATCCGTCCGGCGCCGCACAGTCCGTGCGGCGCCGGACGTGCCTCATCAGCAGTTACTCACCGGGGAGGATCCACACATGGGCGTCACGCTCGCCAAGGGAGGCAACGTCTCCCTCTCCAAGGCCGCACCCAACCTCACCCAGGTGCTGGTCGGCCTCGGCTGGGACGCGCGCTCCACCACCGGCGCGCCCTTCGACCTCGACGCCAGCGCCCTGCTGTGCCAGTCGGGACGGGTGCTCGGCGACGAACACTTCGTCTTCTACAACAATCTCAAGAGCCCCGAGGGCTCCGTCGAACACACCGGTGACAACCTCACCGGCGAGGGCGACGGCGACGACGAGTCGCTCATCGTGGACCTCACCAAGGTCCCCGCCCACTGCGACAAGATCGTTTTTCCGGTCTCGATCCACGAGGCCGACAATCGGGGCCAGACCTTCGGCCAGGTCAGCAACGCGTTCATTCGCGTCGTGAACCAGGCGGACGGCCAGGAGCTGGCCCGCTACGACCTCTCCGAGGACGCCTCCACCGAGACCGCGATGATCTTCGGCGAGCTGTACCGGTACGGCGGCGAATGGAAGTTCCGGGCGGTGGGACAGGGGTACGCGTCCGGCCTCCGGGGCATCGCTCTAGACTTCGGGGTCAACGTTTCGTAAAGCCGCGTACATAAAACGATGGGGTAGACAGTGGTTCTGAAAACCTTCGGCTGGTCGTTCGCCATTACGGCGCTCGGTCTGGTCGCAGCGGTGCTCTACGGGGGGTGGGAGGCATTCGGGATCGTCGCGATCCTCTGCGTCCTCGAGATCTCGCTGTCCTTCGACAATGCGGTGGTCAACGCCGGAATCCTGAAGAAGATGAATGCCTTCTGGCAGAAGATCTTCCTCACCATCGGTGTACTCATCGCCGTCTTCGGCATGCGGCTGGTCTTCCCCGTCGTGATCGTCGCGATCAGCGCCAAGATCGGGCCGATCGAGGCCGTCGATCTCGCGTTCAACGACGCCGAGCGCTACGAACAGCTCGTGACCGACGCGCACCCGTCGATCGCGGCCTTCGGTGGCATGTTCCTGCTGATGATCTTCCTCGACTTCATCTTCGAGGAGCGTGACATCAAGTGGCTCGGCTGGCTGGAGCGCCCGCTGGCCAAGCTCGGCAAGATCGACATGCTCTCGGTCTGCATCGCCCTGATCGTCCTGCTGATCAGCGCCATGACGTTCGCGACCCAGGCCCACCAGCACGGCGGTGTGCACGTCGACAAGGCGGCGACCGTCCTGCTCTCCGGTGTCGCCGGTCTGATCACCTACCTCGTCGTCGGCGGCCTCTCCGGCTACTTCGAGAACAAGCTGGAGGAGGAAGAGGAGCACGAGCACGAGCTCGAGGAGGAGGCCAAGCGCAGCGGCAAGAAGGTCTCCGCCGTCCAGCTCGCCGGCAAGGCCGCCTTCTTCATGTTCCTCTACCTCGAGGTGCTCGACGCGTCCTTCTCCTTCGACGGCGTCATCGGTGCCTTCGCCATCACCAACGACATCGTCCTGATGGCGCTCGGCCTCGGCGTCGGCGCCATGTACGTCCGGTCGCTCACGGTCTACCTGGTCCGCCAGGGCACCCTCGACGACTACGTCTACCTCGAGCACGGCGCCCACTACGCCATCGGCGCGCTCGCCGTGATCCTCATGGTCACCATCCGGTACCAGATCCCCGAGGTCGTCACCGGTCTCATCGGTGTCGCCCTCATCGCCTGGTCCTTCTGGTCCTCCGTCCGGCGCAACAAGGCGCTGGCGGCGGCAGAGGGAAAAGCTGACGCCTCGGACAAGACCGAGGTGTCGTCCGGGGTGTGACAGCCCCGGCAATGAGGAACGCTTCACTGCGGGGCGGCCGGTGCACCCGGCCGCCCCGCGGCGTATGAACCGGTTTCGAGTGGGGGTGGGGGCGCATGGGCTTCTGGGACGGCCTGT
The DNA here is from genome assembly GCF_005517195.1 of Streptomyces vilmorinianum. NCBI lineage: Bacteria > Bacillati > Actinomycetota > Actinomycetes > Kitasatosporales > Streptomycetaceae > Streptomyces > Streptomyces vilmorinianum. The sequence goes on from NZ_CP040244.1 coordinate 1,663,001, forward strand.
TTCCGGGCAGGGCGGCACAGTTCGATTCGGGCAGCGCGTCGAGCAACTCCATCGACCTCACCAAACGGCGCCCCACGGTCTCGCTCACCAAACAGGGCGCCGCCACCGGCAACCTGCGCGTCAACCTCTCCTGGCGGATGCGCACCTCGGACATAGAAGGCCGCTCCAAGCAGAGCGGCCGGCTGCTGCGCCACCCCTCGAAGCTCTTCAAGCCCGAGGTCGTCCAGGCGCACACCCAGGGCGTCGTCAACGTCGACCTGGACCTCGGCTGCATGTACGAGCTGGCCGACGGCAGCAAGGGCGTGGTGCAGCCGCTGGGCGGCTTCTTCGGCGACCTGAACACGGCGCCGTACGTGAAGCTCAGCGGCGACGACCGCTTCGGCTCGCCCTCCGGCGAGACGATCTTCATCAACCTCGACCACCGCAACGAGATCAAGCGGCTGCTCTTCTTCGTCTACATCTACGACCAGACGCCGGCGTTCGACCGCACCCACGCCAAGGTGACGCTCTACCCCAGCAGCGGCCCCCGGATCGAGATCGAACTGGACGAGCGCGCCCCGCAGGCCCGCTCCTGCGCGGTGTTCACCGTCGAGAACGTCAAGGACGAACTGGTCGTCCGCCGCGAGGTGAAATTCGTGTACGGCTTCCAGGCGGAGCTGGACCGGCTGTACGGATGGGGCCTGCAGTGGGGGCGCGGCTACAAGACGAAGGCCTAGCCCATGGGCTTACGGGCGGACGAACTGCGGACCCATGGGCGGCAGCCGGAAGTTCGGGTCCGGTGCGGGCGCGGCGGCCGCGGCTGGCTGGGGATAGCCGTACGCGGGCTGCGCGGGCGCGGCCGGCTGCGGATAGCCGTAGGCCGGTACGGGCGCCGGGGGAGCGGTCGGCTGGGGCGGGACAGGGACAGGGACCGGTACGGGGCCGGGGGCGGCCACAGGAGGGTGGACGACCGTCGCGTCGAGGTCCGGGGCCGGGTCCGCGGTGACGTCCGTGGAACCGCTCCCGCTCCCGTCCGTACCGCCGTCGCCGTCCCCGTCCGTACCGCCGTCGCCGTCCCCGTCCGTGCCCTCGTCCACCGAGATCCCGAAGTCGGTCGCGAGGCCGATGAGCCCGGTCGGATAGCCCTGCCCCACCGCGCGGAACTTCCAGCCCTCCCCACGCCGGTACAGCTCGCCGCAGATGACCGCCGTCTCCTCGCCCGTCTCCGCCGTCACGTCGAACAGGGCCAGCGGCTCCTGGTCCGCCGCACCCGCGTCGTACAGCAGGATCCGCAGGTCGGAGACGGACCGGAAGGTGCCGCCGTCCGAGGAGGCCGCGATCACCACCTGGTCGACCGACGGGTCGAGCCCGCCGAGATCGGCCTCGACCGTGTCGGTCAGGCCCTCCGCCACCCGCTTCTTCGGCAGCCGGCGCACCAGACCGGAGGGGTGGCGCGGCTGGTTGTAGAAGACGAAGTCCTCGTCGGAGCGCACGCGCCCGTCGGCGCCGAGCAGCAGCGCCGAGGCGTCCACGTCGGGGACCCCGGGGCCCGGGGTCCAGCGAAGCACGGCCCGTACGGCCGCGGTGTCGAGAGGGACGTTGGAGCCCTTCAGCATCGCGTGCGTCATGACCGTCATCCTGCCTCCCCGGCCGACCGGGGGACAACGCGGGGGCCGTACCGACGTGGCGTGATGTACCCGGAGGGGTGCGCGGCATGCGACGGATGCGGACGAGTTACCTGGATTTCATACACGAAGGGAACTGAGGACACCCGCACCTACGTACTATTACCGGCCACATGTCGTCAGGGCCCGCAGAGGCAGTCGGGGGAGTTACATGCGTCATTTCGGGCACATCCCGTCCGCCACGCGGGCCGGGCTGTTCCACCAGGAGCCGGCCGAGTTCACGGCCGACTCGCCGGCGAGCACGCTCGCCGTGGCCCTGGGGGCCACCCTCTACAGCCCGGCCACCCGGCCGCGGCTCGCCGACGACGTGCGCAAACAGGCCGCACGCGGAGTCGTCTCCATGGTGCTGTGCCTGGAGGACTCCATCGCCGACGCCGATGTGGAGGCCGCCGAGGTCAACCTCGTCCGTCAGTTCGCCGACCTCGCGGCGGGCGAGACCGGCGCCGACGGGAAGACCCCCCAGGATGTGCCCCTGCTCTTCATCCGGGTCCGTGAGCCCCGCCAGATCACCGATCTGACCGCGCGGCTCGGCGACACCGTCCGTCTGCTGTCCGGCTTCGTCCTGCCGAAGTTCACCGAGACCCGCGGACGCGCCTTCCTGGAGGCGCTCAGCGTCGCCGAGAAGGCCTGCGGACGGCGACTTTTCGCCATGCCCGTCCTCGAGTCGCCCGAGCTGCTGCACCTGGAGACCCGCGCCGAGACCCTCGCCGGCATCGCCGCGATCGTCGACAAGTACCGCGAGCGGGTCCTCGCCCTGCGCCTCGGCGTCACCGACTTCTGCTCCGCGTACGGACTGCGCCGACCGCCGGACATGACGGCCTACGACGTCCAGCTCGTCGCCCATGTCATCGCGGACGTCGTCAACGTCCTCGGCCGCTCCGACGGCACCGGCTTCACCATCACCGGACCCGTCTGGGAGTACTTCCGGCTCGGCGAGCGCATGTTCAAGCCCCAGCTGCGCCGCAGCCCCTTCCTGGAGGGCCGCGCGGAGGACCTGCGCACCGCGCTCATCGAGCACGACCTCGACGGGCTGCTGCGCGAGATCGAACTCGACCGGGCCAACGGCCTGCTCGGCAAGACCTGCATCCACCCCACCCATGTGGTGCCGGTGCACGCGCTCTCCGTGGTCAGCCACGAGGAGTACAGCGACGCCCAGGACATCCTGCGGCCCGAGCGCGGCGGGGGCGGAGTCATGCGCTCCGCCTACACGAACAAGATGAACGAGGTGAAGCCGCATCGCGCGTGGGCCGAGCGGACCCTGCTGCGCGCCGAGGTCTTCGGCGTCGCCAAGGAGGACGTCGGCTTCGTCGATCTGCTCACCGCCGGACTGGCCGGCTGACGGAAGGTGAATCGGGACGTGGTGTGGTCGGGAACCTGGGTCGCGGAGCGACTGGGCGTCGAACTGATCGGCGACGAGAAGCTACCGGGCCTGCTGGGCCTCGCACTGCGCCGCAACCCCAAGCGCGCGCATCTGCTGGTCTCCCAGGTGCTGGGCAAGCACGTACCGCAGCGCCCGAGCGTCGTCTACGGCTCCGGCTTCGCCCTGGGCCTGCGCGTACGGGACCTCCTCGGGCGCGCGGAGACCGCCCGCAGCGTGGTCCTCGGCTACGCGGAGACGGCCACCGGCCTCGGCCACTCGGTCGCCGACGGGATGGGCTTCGCGCCCTATCTGCACTCCACGCGGCGGCCCGTCGACGGGGTCGCGAGCGCGGGCGGCTTCGAGGAGTCCCACTCGCACGCCACCTCGCACCTGCTGCTCCCCGAGGACCCCAAGCTGCTCGCCGGGGACGGCCCGCTGGTCCTCGTCGACGACGAGTTCTCCACCGGCAACACCGTCCTCAACACCATCCGGGACCTGCACGAGCGCTACCCGCGTGAGCGGTACGTGATCGTCGCGCTGGTCGACATGCGCTCGGCGGCCGATCTGGGCCGGCTGGAGAGCTTCGCCCGGGAGATCGGCGCCCGCATCGACCTGGTGGCCGGTGCGGCCGGCACCGTACGGCTGCCCGACGGCGTCCTGGAGAAGGGCCAGGCGCTCGTCGCCGCGCACGAGACCGCCCCGGTCCCGCCGCCCCGGGCGCCCCGGTCGACCCGGACCGTGCCCGTACGGGTCGAGCTCGGCTGGCCGGCGGCCGTTCCGGACGGCGGGCGCCACGGCTTCACCGCGCCGCACGCCGTGGCCCTCGCCGACGTCCTGCCGGCCATGACCGAGCGCCTGGCCACGGCCCTCGGCGGTGCGCGGCGCGTCCTGGTCCTCGGCTTCGAGGAGCTGATGTACGCGCCGCTGCGGCTCGCCGTCGCGCTGGAGCGGGCGGGGCACGACGTCTCGTACTCCACCACGACCCGCTCGCCCGTCCTCGCCGTCGACGACCCGGGCTACGCCATACGCACCCGGCTCGTCTTCCCCGCCCACGACGCGCCCGCCGACGGACCCGGCGAGCGGTACGCCTACAACGTCGCCGGAGGCGGCTTCGACGCGGTCGTCGCCGTCGTCGACTCCGTCGCCGACACCCCCGAACTGCACGCCCCCGACGGCCTGCTGGCCCAGCTCGCGGCGCACATCCCGCACGTGCTGCTCGCCGTCGTCCCGTCGTACGTCCCTTCGCACACCCCGTCGTACGTCCCTTCGTCCGTCCCTTCGCACACCCCGTCGTACGGCCCTTCGTCCGTCCCCTCGTACGTCCCGTCGTACGGCCCTTCGTCCGTACCCGCTCCCGCCACCGAAGCTCCCGAAAGGAGCTCCATGCTGCCCGAGCCCCTCCGCGGCCCCGCCTTCTCCTCGTACGCGCCCGAGGAGGTCGGCTGGCTGCTCCAGGACCTCTCGGACGTCGAGCTGGAGGCCCCGACCGAGGAGCGCGAGGAGGCGATCCAGAGCGGCGGCGCCCACTACGCCGAGTCGCTGCCGGTCGAGTACCAGCCCAGCGACCGGTACCAGGAGCTGTTCCACGCCGCCCTGGAGACCTCCGCCGCGCGGATCGCCCGCGCCGTCGGCACCGTCACCGAGACCGTGCTCGCCGAGCGGTCCGGCCGGGGCAGCGGACGGCCCGTGCTCGTCTCGCTCGCCCGCGCCGGCACGCCCGTCGGCGTCCTCATGCGCCGCTGGGCGCAGGCCCGCCACGGCCTCGACCTGCCCCACTACGCCGTCTCCATCGTCCGCGGCCGCGGTATCGACGCCAACGCGCTGCGCTGGCTCGCCGCCCACCACGACCCGGCCGACGTCGTCTTCGTCGACGGCTGGACCGGAAAGGGCGCCATCACCCGCGAACTGGCCGAGGCGCTCAGGGAGTTCGACGGCTTCGACCCGGAGATCGCGGTCCTCGCCGACCCCGGCTCGTGCGTCCGCACCTATGGCACCCGCGAGGACTTCCTCATCCCCTCCGCCTGCCTCAACTCCACCGTCTCCGGCCTGATATCGCGTACGGTCCTGCGCGCCGACCTCGTCGGACCCGACGACTTCCACGGCGGCAAGTTCTACCGCGAGCTGGCCGGCGCCGATGTCTCGGGCGTCTTCCTCGACGCCGTGGCGGCCCGCTTCGACGAGGTCGCCGAGGCCGTCGACACCGACGTCAAGGAGCTTCTGAGCGCCGACCGCACCCCCACCTGGGAGGGCTGGGCGGCCGTCGAGCGGATCAGCGAGGAGTACGGCATCCACGACGTCAACCTGGTCAAGCCCGGCGTCGGCGAGACCACCCGGGTCCTGCTGCGCCGCGTCCCCTGGAAGATCCTCGCCCAGCGCGGCGCGGGCGCCGACCTCGCCCACGTACGCCTGCTCGCCGAACAGCGCGGCGTGCCCGTCGAGGAGGTCGACGGACTCCCGTACACCTGCGTGGGACTGATCCACCCCCAGTACACGAGAGGCGCCACAGGCGCCGACGGCAAGGCGGTGGTCTCCCAGTGAGTACCGCTCCCGTCGTGATGGTCGCCAGCGACCTCGACCGTACGCTGATCTACTCCTCGGCCGCCCTCGCGCTCGGCATGCCCGACGCGCAGGCGCCCCGGCTGCTCAGCATCGAGGTGCACGAGTCCAAGCCGCTGTCGTACATGACCGAGGACGCGGCCGTGCTCCTGGAGGAGCTCGCCGCCGAAGCCGTCTTCGTCCCCACCACCACCCGCACCCGCAAGCAGTACCAGCGCATCCAACTCCCCGGCCCCGTACCGAAGTACGCGATCTGCGCCAACGGCGGGCACCTCCTCGTCGACGGTGTCGCCGACCGCGACTGGCACGAGGCGGTCGTGCGCCGGCTCGCCGAGGAGTGCGCGCCGCTCGCCGAGATCCGCGCGTACTTCACCGCCACCACCGACCTGTCCTGGGTGCGCAAGCACCGGGTCGCCGAGGACCTCTTCGCGTACCTCGTCGTGGATCGGGAGCGGCTGCCGGAGGAGTGGCTGAAGCGGTTCGGCGAGTGGGCCGAGGACCGCGGCTGGGCGGTCTCGCTCCAGGGCCGCAAGGTGTACGCCGTGCCCAAGCCGCTCACCAAGAGCGCGGCCATGCGGGAGGTCGCCCGCCGCTGCGGCGCCACCCTCACCCTGGCCGCAGGGGACTCGCTCCTCGACGCCGACCTGCTGCTCGCCGCCGACCGCGCCTGGCGCCCGGGCCACGGCGAACTCGCCGACACGGCCTGGACCGCCCCGCACCTCGACGTGCTCGCCGAGCGGGGCGTGGCGGCGGGCGAGGAGATCCTGCGCCGCTTCCGCGCGGCGGTGGCCGAGCACCGCTCGACCCTGCCCGCGCAGCTCAACGGTTCCCCCGCCGCGCTGCCCGACCCGGCCTGAGGACACCTGACCCGCACGGGGCGACGGGCGGTGGGGTGCGCCGACCGGCGTGACGGATCATGAGCAAACTCGGCTGGGGCTGGGGCTGGGGCTGGGGCTGGGGCTGGGGCCGGGACGCCGGGGAGGTTGCTCGCCCGGGACTCCACCCCACCGCTCTCCCCGGGCGAGGGCTACAGCCGACGGGTCCTCGCGATCCTGCGCTGCCTGGGCAGCTGATCAGCCGCAGCAGCCTCCGCCGCAGCAGCCGCCTCCGCCTCCGCCTCCGGAGGGGGCAGGGCCGCCGCCCGTCGCCGTCGCCGTACCGCCCACGGCGACGGCCGAGAGCAGCTTGACGGTGTCGTCGTGCCCGGCGGGGCAGGCGGCGGGGTCGGAGGACTCGGCCATGGGACGGCTGAGTTCGAAGGTGTCGCCGCAGGTGCGGCAGCGGTACTCGTAACGAGGCATACGGACAGGCTAGCGGGCGACCTCGGTCATCGGGCGAGCGTCTGCTCGGCCCAGATCGTCTTGCCGGTCCCCGTGTGCCGCGTGCCCCAGCGGTGGGTGAGCTGGGCGATCAGGAGCAGACCGCGGCCGCCCTCGTCGAAGACCCGCGCGCGGCGCAGATGCGGCGAGGTGGAGTTGCCGTCGGACACCTCGCAGATGAGGCTGCTGTCGTGGATGAGCCGGAGCTGGATGGGCGCGGCCCCGTAGCGGATGGCGTTGGTGACCAGCTCGCTGACGACCAGTTCGGTGACGAAGGCGACCTCGTCGCCGAGTTCCCACGCGGCGAGGCGTTCGGCGGCCAGCTTCCGGGCGTCGGCGACGACGGACGGGTCCGCGGCGAGATCCCAGACACCCACCTTGTCGGCGCGCAGGGCGCTGGTCCGGGCCAGGAGCAGCGCGACGTCGTCGGCGGGACGCTCGGGCTCGGGGAGCAGGGTTTCGATGACATGGTCGCAGCTCGCCTCCAGCGCGTCCGCGGGGGAGGGCTCGGAGGGGGCGGTCAGGATGTGGCGCAGCTCCTCGATGCCGGCGCCGGCGTCGCGCCGCCGGGCCGTGACCAGACCGTCCGAGTACAGGGCGAGCAGGCTGCCCTCGGGCAGTTCCAGCTCGGTGGCCTCGAACGGCAGGCCGCCGACGCCGAGGACCGGGCCGGGCGTGATCGCGGGCACGTCGGCCGTACCGTCCGGCAGGACGACGACGGGCGGCGGATGGCCGGCACTCGCGGCCGTGCACACCCGGGCGACCGGGTCGTACACCGCGTACAGGCAGGTGGCGCCGGTCTCGCCTCCGCCCCCGCCTCCGCTTCCGCCCCCGCCTCCGTGTCCACCTGTGCCGGCCACGTCGTCGTCCTCGTCCTCGCTCGCGAGGCGGATGACCAGGTCGTCGAGGTGGGCCAGCAGCTCGTCGGGCGGCAGGTCGACATCGGCGAGGGTCCGTACCGCCGTACGCAGCCGCCCCATGGTCGCCGAGGCGTGGATCCCGTGGCCGACGACATCGCCGACGACCAGGGCGACCCGCGCGCCGGAGAGCGGGATCACGTCGAACCAGTCGCCGCCGACACCGGCCCGCGAGCCGGCCGGCAGGTACCGGGTCGCGACCGTCACGGCCGCCTGCCGGGTGCGCCCGTGCGGCAGCAGGCTCTCCTGGAGGACCAGGGCGGTGGAGCGCTCGTGGGTGTAGCGGCGCGCGTTGTCGACACACACGGCGGCGCGGCCGGCCAGCTCGCGTCCCAGTGTGACGTCGTCCTCCGTGAACGCGTCGGGGCGGGAGCGGAACAGGACGGCGACGCCGAGCGTGGTGCCCCGGGCGATCAGCGGTACCGCCATCATGGAGCTGGGCTCCTTGGCGCGCGCCATCTCTCCGCGGGCCGGAACGGCGTGCGTCCACCGGTCGAAGTCCGGCTCACCGCTGCCGCTCAGCACCGCCTGCCCGGAGCGCAGTGCGCGGGCGGGCGGGGAGAAGGGCGGGTACGTGTCGGTCGAGCCGAGGCCGACGACGGCCTCCGGGGTGCCCTCGGACGTCGAGGACGTCGACAGGTGCGCGGCCCGGCGCAGTACCACCGTGGCGTCCGGCGGACCGGCCGCGGGTTCCTCGCCGCGCAGTACTTCGTCGAGCAGGTCCACGCTGGTGAACTCCGCGAGCATCGGCACGACCAACCGGGCCAGCTCCTCGGCCGTGCGGGTCACGTCCAGGGTCGTACCGATCGAGACCGCCGCCTGGTCGAGTACGGCCAGGCGCTGCCGTGCCCAGTGCTGCTCGCTGCTGTCGAACGCGGAGAGGGCGACCGCGCAGAGCTTTCCGTCCCCTCCCGGACCGGCCACATCTCCCGGTTCCAGGCGTGCTCGCGGATCCCGGAGGGCGCCCGCGTGTAACTCTCGTAATGCACCGGCCGGCCGGTCTCGGCCACCTCCCGCAGCGAGCGCAGGACGCCCAGGCTGGTCACGTCCTCCGGCACGGTGTCCAGGTAGAACCGCCCCCGCAGCGCCTCTTCCGGCAGCCCCATCACCTGGCTCGCGGTGTCGTTGAGCCGCAGGTAGCGCTGCTCGAGGTCGAACAGGGACATCGAGACCGAGGCCTGTCGGAACGCCGACACCACCAGCTCGCGCTCGTCCTCACCCTCGCGCCCAGGTTCGCGCTGAGGTCGCGTGCAACCAGCCTGACGCTTTCCCGCGACCCGCTCAACCGGGCGGGTCCTGGGCACCCGGCGGCCCGGGCACCTAGCGCTCCCCGCGCCGGCCCTAGCGGTGACCCGCGCCGGCCCTAGCGGTGACCCGCGCCCCCGCCCCGCTCCTCCCGGATCAGCTCGACGACGTGGGCGGCGGTGGCGCGGATGGCCTCCAGCTCGGTGAGGAAGTGCCAGTAGTCGGGGTGGCGTCCGCTGTCGAGGGCCGCGATCGCCCGGTCGAGCCGTCCGACCGCGTCGTCCAGGGGGCGGGCATGGCGGGGGTCGGGCGTGTGGCGGCCCGCCATCGCCAGACGCTGGGCGTCCCGGATCGCGAAGCGGGCGCGGTCGATCTCCGCCTTCGGGTCCTTGGCGACGGCGTCGAGCCGGCGGAGCCGGTCGCCGGCGGCGGACACGGCCTCGTCGGTGGAGTTGAGCAGGGCGCGGGCGGTGGCGAGGAGGCTGGTGGCATCGGGCCAGCGCTGCTCTTCGCGGGCCTTCGCGGCCTCCTTGAGCTTCTCCTCGGCCTGGCGGACGTTGTCGGCGGCGGTCGCGGGGACGTACTGCAGATCCTGCCAGCAGGCGGCGGAGAAGCGGCGGCGGAGTTCGGACAGGACCGGCTCGACCGCGCCGGCCCGGGTGGTGAGCGCCTCGGCGCGGGTACGGAGGGAGACCAGGCGCCTGTCGGTCTCGGCGGCGCGCTCGGGAAGCCGCTCGGCCTCGGTGCGAACGGCCTCGGCCTCGCGCAGGACCTGGTCGGCGCGCTGGAGGGTCTCGGCGACGCCGTGACGTCCGGCGCCTTCGTTGAGCCGGGTGAGCTCGGGCCCGAGCGCGGCGAGCCGCGCGGCGAGATCATCCGCCCGCAGCCCGGACTGCCTGACCGTGTCGAGAGCGGTGCTCGCGTTCCGGAGCGCCTGTCGCGCCCGCTCGACGGCGGGCGCGAGCCGGGCGAGCTGCGTCTCGGCCTTGTCGAGGAGCGGCCCGAGCCCCTCCCCGAACCGGTCCAGCTCACCCTTGACCCGTACGAGCTCGTCCTTGGCCCGCGTCAGCTCGGCGCGGGCGCGGCCTGCGGTGGCCGCGTCCAGCTCGTCCCGGTCGAGATCGTGCGCGTCGACGGCGGTGATGTACGCGTGGCTGACCTCGTCGATCCGCTGCCCGAGGGCCGCGAACCCGTCGACGGCGCGGCGGGCGCCCGGCGAGCTGTCGACGGCCGTGATCGTCTCGATGGAGATCCGCAGATCGCGCTGGGCGGTGTCCAGCTCGTAGAAGGCGGCGGCCGCCTCGTCCTTGGCGGCCTGCGCCTCGGCCCGCTGACTCTCGCCGCGCCCACCGAACCAGCGTCTGGTGCCACCGCCGGCGAAGGCGCCGGGAAGGAGGGCGACGGCGAGCAGCGGAAGCATGAGCGCGACCCGCCCGACCCCTGCCCCCGTCGCGGCGCTCGTGGAACTGCCCCTCGCGTGAGTCGCCGCCACGTCCCTCTCCCGTGCTGTGTCCGCCCGCCCTGCCCGGTCCGGTTCATTCTCCCACCAGGTAAGGACGAACACACGGGCCGATCAGTTCGCGCTGCGCACGACGACTTCCCCGTTGTCACTGCGCGCGGTCACGACATGCGCGCTGCCCTTCCGCGTCGGCACGTCGATCCGGACGCTGCCGTTGTCGCTGCGCCCGTCGACGTCGTAGGAGGCCGAGCCCGTGGGCAGGGCGATGTCGATCTCCCCGTTGTCGCTGACGGCCTCCACGCGCGCGGGCACGGCGCTCAGCGCGAGCCGTACGGCCCCGTTGTCGGACCGCGCGACGACCTGCCCGGACGTGGTGCCACCCTCCACGACGACCTCCCCGTTGCCACTGCTCAGATCGAGCGCGCCGGAGGCGTTGCGCACGATGACCTCACCGTTGTCGGCCGTGATCTTCAGGGCGGTGTCGAACCCGTCGGCGGTGACCTTCCCGTTGTCGTCCTCGACGGTGACGGCGACCCCGCGCGGCACCTGGATCCGGTGAACGGAGTCGCAGTCACTGGCAACGCCGTCGCACTCCACCCGCAGCGTCAGCCGCCCACCCTCCATCCGCCAGTCGGCCTCGGGCCCATTCCCCATGAACACCCACCCCTCGACCTGCCGGCTGACGCGCACGTCCTTGATGTCGGCGGGCACGATCTCCAGCTCGGAGTTGTCGGAGTCGACGGTGAGCGTCCCCGCGGAGAAGGCAAAGCTCTTCTCCTCCACGGGCGCCCCCGCGGCATCCGTGCTCCCACACCCACCGACCCCGAGCACGACGACGACGGCCCCACCGGCGGCGAGGAGCGTGCGGATACGACGACGAGCGACCATGACCTTCAAACCCCCAGGTAACGCGCTGACTGTCCCGCCACGCTACAAACCCACCCCACCCCTGCCGATCCGGCGACCCACCGTCCCGTGGTGGGGCTACCCCCCGGCCCCGCATCGGTTTGCGGGACCCACCCATGGGCCATGTACGCTGTTGCCTCATTCCACGGGTGCGTAGCTCAGGGGTAGAGCGCTGCTCTTACAAAGCAGATGTCGGCGGTTCGAAACCGTCCGCGCCCACCAGCAGGTAGCACGGCAAAGGCCCAGGTCACCGGTATCGAACCGGAACCCTGGGCCTTGTTCGTTCCTCAGCCGGGGAGGCGGGGGAGAGGCGTCGTGCCAGTTACGTGCCAGATGCGTCGCCGGGCTCCGCTGGGGTCGGCCGGCTCCTGGATGACGGGGTCCACAAGAACACGCCCTGTGGCATCGACGCCCTGGTGTTCCGGTGCATGCCCTCGGGCGGCATCGAGCGAACACGGGACGAGTCGACGGCGGTGGACTGGCTTACGCCCGCAGAGGTCGAAGAGCGGATGGCCGAGGTCTACGCGGTACGGCTGCTTGTGACGGCGAAGGCCGGGACGGTCTATGACCTGGATCAGGTGCGCATGCGGCCTGGCATGTTCGCTCGGGGCGAGTCGCTGCTAGAGGTGCAGGCCATCCTGTATGGGTACGGGTAGCGTCCGAGATCTACGGGCCGCAGCCTGTGACGGACTTCGAGCACAGCGGACCGTTCGCCGAGTGAGGTTTTCTCAACGAAATGATCTCGTGAGGTGACACGTCCCAGGGATCCCGCGAGCCGCACGGTCGAAGCCGTTACCGAGGAGGACTTCTGATGCGCAGCGTGACCTATTCGATGAACGTCTCACTTGACGGCTACATCGTCGGGCCGGACGGCGACTTCGACTGGACGGCGCCCGACGAGGAGGTCTTTCGCTTCTGGATCGACGAGATTCGAGAGGTCGGCGTCCACCTTTTGGGACGACGGCTGTACGAGACGATGCTGTACTGGGAGACCGCCGACCAGGATCCGTCACTCGACGACTCCACGCTCGAGTGGGCCGCTCTCTGGAATCCGCTCCCAAAGGTCGTGTTCTCCACCACGCTGTCGGCTGTGCAGGGCAACGCCCGCCTGGCCTCCGGCGGCCTTGCGGAGGAGATCGAGCGGTTGCGAGCCGAGCCGGGGGAGGGCGACATCGCGATCGGTGGCGCGACCCTCGCCGCCGAGGCGGCCGCGTTGGGTCTCATCGACGAGTACCGGGCCATGGTCTACCCGGTGCTGGTTGGCGGTGGCATTTCGTTCTTTCCCCAACGCGAGCGCCGGGTGGATCTCGAACTCGTCGAGACCCGCACCTTCAGCTCGAGATTCGTCTACCTCCGCTACCGCGTGGCGCGTTAGCCGGCTCGTCCGCCGAGCCCTAGGAAGAACGGGCCAGTCGACACCGACCGGCTCGCCCCGAAGGTGCGGGTCATGTCGTTGCAGCAGCAGGCGCACGGTGCCAGCCTCATCGGCGACCGCGCCGCCGTCGACCACCTCATCGACACTGCCGACGGGCTCCTCTGCCGGGTCGACGACGACCTCCCTTGGGGCAACGCGTGCCGCCGCACCCAGGGTTACCTCGAAGTGCAGAGGGCCACCTGCTACGGGCGCCTCGGGCTCGGCGTGGAGGCCGGCGCTCTGTGGCCTCAGGTCCTCGATACCGTCCCGCCGACCGCGCGCCGTGACCGCGGGGTGTACATGGCGCGGCACGCCACGGCTGGGATCGCGCGGGCGGTGGCCGAGATCGCAGTGGAAACCCGGTCGGCCCGGATGCGGCGGGAGTTGGGCACCCCATGCGGACCTCGACCTGCGGATGGACCACCTGCGGGCGACCATCACCACGCACGACGCTGGATTTCGGCTGACCGAAGCGGACTTCGACCTCGCGCATCGGATCGATGCGATCGTGGCTGCGCACCAGGAGCTTCCGCTCGACTGACCCCGGACATGACGCAGCCGCCCTTCTGCCCGAAGGCGAGAGGGGGCGCGATGCAGCAGCGACGAGGCGGTCCTTCGGCGGGCCAGGCGCCGGGGCGATGCCGCGCTGGGCAGTTGAACACGGCGGGCGGCCTTGGAGCGCTGCAGGCTGTCCCCGTGGGGCAGTTTGCCCATCAGCGCCGTTGGTTCCGGCCCGGCGGGAGTGACCGGTACACACAGCAGAGCCCGGCGGCATTGCCATGCCACCGGGCTCTGGGAAGACGGTAGGGGAGGCGAGCTCGTGCCGGCCACGGGGGCATATGTTCGCCCCGTCGCCTGATCGTGTCGGGTCGGCATTACGCAGGCCCCGAAGTTCCGGCAGTTCGAGTACGGGCGCGCCCCGTTGCCCCCGGCAGACGACGTGAACCTGGTCGGCGCCCACCGTGTCGTCTCCACTGTTCGCGTCCCGTGAGTCGTGCGTGTTGACTGCGTGGGCGCTTGGGGGGACGCGCCCGAGGCTGAGGTGGCCGGGGGCGAGATGACGCCCTAGCGGTATGTCGAGAGCAGGTTGACGCAGTATCAGGAGTGGTACGACCGCAAGGCCACCAAGATGAAGGCCATGCATCTGCGCATGCGGACCCTCTCCGTCGTCGGCGGTGCGCTCGTGCCCGTGGGCGTCAATCTCGATCTCGGGTTCGCGAAGATGACCGCCACCGTGCTCAGTCTGATCGTGGTGGCGTCGGTGTCGCTGGAGAGCGTGTACCGGTACCGCGAGCAGTGGAAGAACTACCGGTCCACCGAGCAGCTGCTCGGGCACGAGCGGGTGTACTTCGCCGCCAAGGTCGGGCCGTACCACAACCTCTCGGAGCGCGACTGCTTCACGACGTTAGTCGCCAGGGTCGAGAAGGCCATCGCCAACGAGAACTCGGCGACGCTCAACGTCATGACCCTCGGTGGGCAGGTCAACGCCGACGTCCAGCAGCACGGGATCCCCGCCGCGCGGCGGGAGGCGGAGGGGAGTTGACCCTCCGGATCGCCGTGCTGGGATCCACCACGCCCTACCCCAGGCCCGGGAATCACTGTTCCGGGTATCTGGCCGACACACCGCCGCCGCCGAGATCGACGCCGTGTGGATCTCGCATCTTCACGCCGACCACTGTGCCGATCTGCTGGCCGCTTATTACGGGCTGTTGTACGCCCGCCGACGTCGTCAGTGACGCCCCGCTCCCGCCGTACGGGCCGCCCGGGATCGCCGACCGGCTCGCCGATCGCGTACTCGGGGGACTTCGAGCCGTGCCCCGCGCTCACCGAACTAGCCCGGGGGTGCGAGCTGTTCGTCTGTGAGGCCGATGGCGAGGGGCCTGGACGCCTCTCCGCCGAGCAGGCCGGGCGGGCCGCCGCCGAGGCCGGGGTGAGCCGGAGCAGGCCGTATGGAGCGCCCCCGAGGTCTTCATGGGCGAGGTCGCGTACGCGGCTCCCGGCAGTGTCTTCGCCGTCACGCGTCGAAGTCGTACTCCAGGACGTACGACGCCGAGTCCAGCGTCATCTCGTTGAGCTCCACCGCAACTCCCTTTCCCGTGAAGGCCGTACGGCCGATCAGGATCACCGGCGTGCCGAACTCCAGGGCGAGTCGGTCCGATTCGTCCGCCGTCGGCATGCGGCAGCGGATCTCCTCGCGGAAGTGGACCGGCTGGTGGCCGAGTTCGGCCAGGCGGGCGTAGGTGCCGCCCGGGCCCGTGTCGGGAGCCGTGATCGGTGTGCCCTGGGTGAGGCTCGCCGGGAGGTACGAGATGGAGAGCAGGACCGGCTTGTCGTCCAGGACGAAGCGGCGGCTGCGGACGCAGACCGTGGAGTCGGCCGGCAGGCCCAGCGCCGCGGCGACCCGCGGGCTCGCCGCGGCCTCGTCGACCTTGATCTGGTCCACCTCCAGCGCGCGGTCCTCGATGTCCGCCGACCAGACCGAGCGGCCCGTGCCCCAGTGGTCCCGCGCGAGCCGCGGGATGCCGCGCCGGCGCAGCGGGCGGAAGGTGCGGACGAAGACCCCGGCGCCCTTGCGGGCCTCCGCGAGGCCCTCGTTGCGCAGCACGGACAGGGCCTGGCGGGCCGTCATCCGGGCCACCTCGTAGGTGGTCATCAGATCGTTCTCGCCGGGGAGCCGGTCGCCGGGGGCGAAGGCGCCTGACTGGATGGCGGTTCTCAACTCGTCGGCGATGCGCTGGTACTTGGGCCGACGACCGCTGTCCTGGTCAGTCATGGGTGGACCACTCCCTTCCGTCTGCGGGACACCCTACGGCGCCGTTCTCCGTGGTGGGGTACGTGTGTGCGCCGACCCGAGCGGTCGATCCGTCCATCGGGGGACATCTCTAGAGATACGTTGACAGGGAGGGGTCTTCGGGTGTCTCTGGGTGTATCTCTAGAGATCTGCGACTCAGGGGATTCCGGGACGGAGGGGATTCGTGCAGCCACTGCCCGAGGTCGGTGACCTCGTACGCGATACCGCCACCGGGCGGGTCGGCTTCTACGTGGACAGCGTCGCCGGCCGGTTTCTGATCCGGCCCGTCAACGGCGGCGTCGGCGGCGAGTGGGAGGCCGAGCCCGGAGACGTACAGCTGGCCACCCCGATGAGAGAGCTGCGGGCGCGCGCCGCGGAGATCAACGCCCGGAGCCGGAGAAGCCTGGGGACCTGAGATCGCCGGCGGCCCCGCGCCGGAATCTCGGCCCGGTGACTGGAGGTCGGCCCCGCTGGTGCCCGGGGCCTGGGTGTCGGCGGCCCTGCGCGGCCAGGAGCCTGGCGCCGGGACCTGGCGCCGGGACCCCCGACGCCGGGACCCGGACGCCGGGCACCTGGCGTTGTCAGTGGCGCGCGCCACACTGGAGGCATGTGCCGCAGCATCAAGACCCTCCGACCGCCCGCCCTGCCCTACGAGGCCACCGAGGACGACATCCGCGCCGCCGCGCTGCAGTACGTCCGCAAGGTCTCCGGGTTCCACCGGCCCGCCGCGCACAACCGCGAGGTGTTCGACCAGGCCGTGGACGAGATCGCCGCGGCGACCGCGCGGCTGCTCGACGGCCTCGAGGTGCGCGGGCTCAAGAAGCCGGAGCGGGAGCCGCAGCCGGACGCCGTATGACGTAGGCGGCCAGCGCGCCCGCCAGGAACAGGGCGAGGATCGAGACCCCCGCGCTGAACCAGGTCGCGCCCAGCCACAGCCCGCCGAACCAGCCGAGCGCCACGCTGTAGCTCGCCCAGGCCACGCCCGCGAGCGCCGACCACGGCAGGAACTCCACGATCCGCCGCCGGGCCGCGCCCGCGCCGAGGGAGACCACCGAGCGGCCCGCAGGGGCGAAGCGCGCGATCACCACGAGCAGCCCGCCGCCGCGCGCGAGCGCCGCGCCGAGACGTTCCTGCGCGACGGTCAGCCGGCGCGAGCGCGCGATCGCCCGGTCCAGCCTGGCCCCGCCGCGCCAGGCCAGGCGGTACGCGACGAAGTCGCCGAGCACGGAAGCGGTGGCCGCGCAGAGCAGAAGGGGGAGCACGGACGGTACGTCCGGGGAGGCCGCCGTGGCGGTCGCCGCCGCCGTCGCGGCCGTGATCACCAGAACCCCGCTCGGCAGCACCGGCAGGAAGACGTCGAGAAGTACCGACGTGGCCACCGCCGCGTAGATCCACGGGCCCGCGGTGAGTGCCCGCAGTGACCCCATGCTGTCGAGCACGTTCACAGCGCTAGAGCGTACGCGGGGGTACGGCGTGAAAACGGGGCAGGGGCCGGAAACCGCCGCTTGCGGATTCCGGCCCCTGATGCCGATGACGCCGAAACGTGTGGCAGCGGGTGCGCGGGGTTACGCCGCGACGGGCGTGCGCTGCGCCTCGTCGGCCGTGGAGCCGGCGCCGCGGGCACCGAAGAGCCGGTCGAGCGCCAGCGCGCCCGGGCCGGTGAAGACGAGCAGCAGGAACGCCCAGCAGAAGAGCGCCGCGCCCTCACCGCTGTTCTGGAGCGGGAAGAGGGCCTCGGGCTGGTGGACCTTGAAGTACGCGTACGCCATCGAGCCGGAGGCGATGAAGGCGGCGCTGCGGGTACCCAGGCCGAGCACCACCAGCGCGCCTGCGACGAGCTGGATCACCGCCGCGTACCAGCCCGGCCACGTGCCGGCGGGGATGGTGCCGCCCATCACGCCTCCGAGGACGCCGAAGAGCGATGCGGCTCCGTGGCAGGCGAAGAGCAGGCCGATGACGATGCGGAACAGTCCGAGCGCGTACGGCTGGGCCTGGTTCAGGCGGTTCGTCAGGTTGTTCATGGGGACGGGACTCCTTCGGTCTGGTCCGTTCCCATGGGAAACGGAACGTGGGGGACGGAACCGATGAGGTCGTCAGGTTAGGCTCCCCTCAATAGTGCTTGCAAGTTCAACATTCGGCCATGCGCGATCTGTGGCAAGCGTCACGCCCGCGCCCTCAGGCGCCGTTGGGGGTTTTCCGCGGTTCTTCGGTGAGCGTTCGCTCGTCGAGAGTCACCAGGCGCCCGCCCCGGCGGGCCTGCCTCAGGGCCAGCCGCGCCGAACGCCCCCGCAGGGTCAGCGTCATGAGCTGGTTCCCGAACCACGGGCCGCCCGTCCGGTCCCACTCGACCGGCGGGCGGCCCGCCCGCCCGTGCCGGGCGAGAGCCCGGCCGAGCCATCGACCGGGCCGGCTCCAGCCGAAGTGGAAGCCCAGGCGTACCGGGCGCGGGATCGCGTTGTGGAGCGGCGAGCAGGTCAACTGCACCACCCGCGCCTCCGGTTCGGGGTCGGGCCAGCGGGGTTCCGCCACGTAAGCGTGGTGTACGTCCCCGGACAGGACGCACACCGTCGCCGGCGCGTCCGGGCCGCTGCCCGCCTCCGTCAGCAGGCGGGTCAGCGCCTCGTACGACGACGGGAACGCCGCCCAGTGCTCCAGGTCGGCGCGCTGCCGCAGGTTCTCCGCGAACCGTGCCCAGCGCCCGTCCGGCCCGCCGCGCTCGCCGCGGCACAGCGCCGCGTTCCAGCTCTCCGCGTCGTGGATCAGGGGCGGCAGCAGCCAGGGCAGCGAGGTGGCGACGAGGAGATGGTCGTACGTGCCCGGGCCGGCCAGCGCCTGTTCGCGTACCCAGGCCGCCTCGGACGGGGCCAGCATCGCTCGCGCGTCCTCGCGGAGCACGCGGGCCGCCCGCGTGTCGATCATCACCAGCCGGGTCCGGTCGAAGTCCCTGCGGTAACTCCAGCGCGCGCGGGCCGGATCGGCGTCCGCCTCGGCCGCGAACCGCCGCAGCGGCTCCGTGCCGTCCGGCATCGAGAGGATCTCCGTGTACAGCGGGTCGGCGGCCAGTTCGGCCGGGGAGAGGTTGCCGAGGTGCTGGTACACCCAGTACGACATCAGTCCGCTCAGCACGCGCTCGCGCCACCAGTGCGTGGCGCGCATCGCCGCCAGCCAGGCGGCGCTGGTGTTCCAGTCGTCGATGACGTCGTGGTCGTCGAAGATCATGCAGCTCGGGACGGTGGAGAGCAGCCAGCGGACCTCGGGGTCCTGCCAGGACTCGTCGTAGAGCCGGGTGTACTCCTCGTACTCCCCGACCTCCGAGCCCGGGGGGTCGCGCGGGTCGCGGCGCGCGGCGAGCCAGCGGCGGGTGGCCGCCGAGGTCTCGTCCGCGTACACCTGGTCGCCCAACAGCAGGAGTACGTCGGGGCGTTCGGCGTCCGGGTGGGTGGCCAGACGTGTCGCGAGGGTGTCCAGGGCGTCCGGGCCGACCGGGTCGTGGCCCGTCGCGGGCTTCGCCGCCCAGCGGCAGGAGCCGAACGCGACGCGCACGCCGTCGCCGGGGGAGGGGGTCCGGATGGTGCTCGGTGGGAAGCGGGAGTCGGGCAGGGGCCAGACCAGGCGGCCGTCAAGCCGTATCTCGTACGCGGTCGTCGTGCCGGGCTCCAGGCCGGTCACCGGGACCAGGGCGTAGTGATGGCCGGCGATCTGGAACGTGCGGGTACTGCCGCCCGCGCCGGACGCGCCCCGGACCTCGGCCGTGCACGGGCGGTCGGTCTCGACCCACACCGTCGCGCAGTCGCCCGTCACTCCGTCGACGTACCGCAGCAGTGGTCCGAGTCTGAGTCTTCCGGCCGCCATCGTGATGCCCCCTCCGTCGTCCCGCCGTACGGTACGGAACGACGAAGGGGTGCAGGAAGCGTTCTCAGCAGCCGTTCAGGACCGACTGCAGGGCGCTCTTCTCGGCGGAGTCGACGCTCAGGCCCCAGTAGTACTTCGTGTGCACCCACGCGCGGGCGTACGTGCAGCGGTACGCGGTGCGCGGCGGCATCCACTCGGCCGGGTCCTTGTCGCCCTTGGCCTGGTTGACGTTGTCGGTGACGGCGATGAGCTGGGGGCGGGTGAGGTCGTTGGCGAACAGCTGCCGCTTGCTCGTCGTCCAGGAGTTCGCGCCGGAGCGCCAGGCCTCGGCGAGCGGAATGACGTGGTCGATGTCGACGTCGGAGGCGGCGTACCAGGTGGCGCCGTCGTACTGCGAGTACCAACTGCCGCTGACCGCCGCGCAGCTGGAGTCCTGGACGACGTTCACGCCGTCGCGCTTGAGGACGACCTCACGGGTGTTGCAGGCGCCGGACTGGGTGATCCAGTGCGGGAAGAGGTCGCGGCTGTAGCCGGTGGAGGAACCTTCCGCCTTCACCGTGAGCGAGGCGAGGTAGGTACGGGCGGTGGCGGCGCTGACCGGGGTGGGCATCGCGGCCTGGGCGGTCGGGGCGGTGGCGAGGAGGCCGGTGACGGTGAGGGCGGCGGTGGCGGCGAGGACGGTCGCGCGACGGGCTATTTGACGCGCGTAGATGCTTGCGGCGAGCATGCTAACTCCCTTGGGGTGGGGGTGTCTTGACCGTGCCGTCCGTGGGCGGGTCGCCAGGCGGCCCGGTCATCGTGGCGGCGCCAGGTTTCGATGGGGGGTGCGCCAGGTAACAGGGTGGCGACATGGGCACGTCACATCAAGGGGTGTGACGGAACAACAATTCCACTTTCCGGCCCTAGGGTTGGTGCGTGCTTCTGGACGTGAATGTCACCTTTGGGGCGGTTCTCGCCGTCCTGCTCGTCCTCGCCGCGGGCGTGGTCGCCCTCGCCCGGCTCGGACGCGCCCGCGACACCCTGATCGCGGGCGGGCGCGCGGCGGTCCAGCTGGTGGCCGTGTCGCTGGTGATCGGCTGGGTGATGCGGTATCTGCCGCTGCTCCTTGCCTTCCTGCTGCTGATGTACGGGGTGGCGGTGTGGACCGCCGGGCGGCGCGTCGTGCCCGCGCCCGGGCGCGGCTGGTGGTGGGCCGGGGTGCCGATCGCGGCGGGCGTGGTGCCGGTCGTCGGGGCGCTCCTGCTCACCGGGCTCGTACCGGTACGGGGTGTGGCGCTCATCCCGGTGACCGGCATCCTCATCGGCGGCGCGCTGACGGCCACGGTCCTCGGCGGGCGGCGCGCGCTGGACGAGCTGGAGACGCGGCGGGGCGAGGTGGAGGCGGGGCTCGCGCTCGGGCTGCCGGAGCGCGAGGCGCGCCTGGAGGTGGCGCGCAAGGCGGCGTCGGACGCGCTGCTGCCGGGCCTCGACCAGACGCGGACGGTGGGGCTCGTCACGCTGCCGGGCGCGTTCGTGGGGATGCTGCTGGGCGGGGCGTCGGTGTGGGAGGCCGGGGCGGTGCAGCTGTTCGTGCTCGTCGCGCTGCTCGTGGTCCAGGCGGTGGCGGTCGCGGCGGCGCTGGAACTGGTGGCGCGGGGGAGGCTGGCCCGGCCGTCCCCGGCGCGGCTCTGAGGGCCGCCGGGCGGCCCGCGGGTGTGGCGCGGCCCGGGGGTGTGACGCGGCCCGGGGGTGTGGCGCGGCCGGGGGGTGTGACGCGGCCCGGGAGTGTTACGCGGGGAACGTCAGGCGGATCGTGCCGTCGGGGAGCGCCTCGACCGCCAGTTCCGTGAGGTCCATGACGTGGACGTTCGGGGCGAAGGCCGAAGCCCTCGGGCCCACGCCCACCACCCGCATGCCCGCCGCGCGGCCCGCCTGGATGCCGGCCTCGGAGTCCTCGAAGACCACGCAGTCCGCCGGATCGAAGCCCAGCTGCGCGGCGCCCTTGAGGAAGCCCTCCGGGTCCGGCTTGCTGGCGCCGACGCACTCCGCCGTGACGCGCGCCTCCGGTACGCGCAGCCCCGCCGCGCCCATCCGGGCCTGCGCGAGGGCCTCGTCGGCCGAGGTCACCAGCGCGTGCGGGAGGCCGTCGAGGGCGTCCATGAAGGCCGGGGCGCCCGGGACGGGGACGACGCCGTCGAGGTCGGCGGTCTCCTGGGCCAGCATCACGCGGTTGTCGGCGTAGTTCTCCTCCATGGGCCGGTCGGGGAGGAGGACGGCCATCGTCGCGTACCCCTGGCGGCCGTGGACGACCTTGAGCGCCTGCTCCGGGTCCAGCCCGTGCTCCTCGGCCCATCGGCGCCAGCAGCGCTCGACCACCGCGTCCGAGTTGACGAGGGTGCCGTCCATGTCCAGGAGGAGGGCGCGGGCGGTGAGCGTTGCCGGGGTGGGGGCAGGCATCGACGGTCTCCAGAGGGGTGGGAGGAGAACAGAGCGGTCCCGCCCACCGGTCAGGGAGTGCGGGCGGGGCCACTTTGTTCCTTCACGATACAAAACAAAGGGCCGTCTCCGCCAATCCGTCCCGCATCGCGGACTCGCGCGCGGCGCGCGGACGGTCGTCTGCCGGTGAGCTCGGGTGGTCGGCCGGGGGGCCGGACGGGGGGGCAGTCCGTGGTCGGCCGGGGGTCGACCGGGGGTCAGCCCGTGGTCTGCGCCTCGAGGGCGCGGCGTGTCGCCGGCCCGTAGACGCCCTTCGCGTCCCCCTCGATGCCGTTGTACGACTGGTAGTACCTGACCGCGTCCTCGACCTTCTTGTTGTACTCGCCGTTCGCCGGCCCGCCGTAGAACCCGGCCTGCTTGAGCCGCCGCTGGAGCTCCTGGACCTCGGCGCCGGAGTCCCCTGAACGCAGGGTGGGGGCCGCCGTGTTCTGGGTGGGCGCGGGTGCGGAGGTGGTGGCCCGGTCGCCCGAGGCCGACGGCGGTCCGGCCGGCGCGGTCGAGGTGTCCCGTGCCGCGGAGGGGGAGGGGGAGGGGGAGGCCGACTCGGACGCCGACTCGGAGGCCGACGCCGAGGCCGAGGTGGAGGTCGAAGCGGACGGAGAGGGCGGCGCCTCGGAGACGGCGACGTTCTCGGACGCGCTCGTGGTGACCGTGGGCACCGCCGCCCGGTCGTCCGTCTCGCCCTCGTCGCCGAGCAGACCGGCCGCCACCGCCGCCGTGGCGACGACCGCCACCGCGGTGGCCGCTCCGAGGGCCACGAGAGCACCGCGCCGGCGCGCGGCGGGCCGCTCCTGCTCAAGACGGCGCTCGCGCCTGCCGCGCCGGTCGAAGTCCGCGTCCGCCCCGATCCCGCCCAGGAGCAGCGGCGCGGTGTCGGAGGGGTCCCCGGCGTACCCGGCTTCCCTGGCATACCCGTCTTCCCCGGCCGGCGGCACCGGCGGCGCCATCGGCTGCGGCGGTACGGGTACAGGTGCGGGTACGGATACGGATACGGGTACGGGTACCGGCTCCGGGGTCGGCATCAGCCGCGGGTCCGGAGCGGCCGCCTCCGGAGGCAGCGGGCCGGGGTTCATGGAGCCCGGTACGGGCGGAGCAGGCGGCATCGGCGGAGCTGGCGGCACCGGCGGCACCGGCGGTACCCCGTGCGCCCCCGGCTCGGGTGCCTCCAGCGTCACGTACGGCCGGATCCGCAGCGGGTCGAAGTCCTCCGCCGCGGCGATCTCCGCCTGGGCGCAGGCGCAACCCGGTCTGTGTACACCGCATTCAGGACAGACGATTCCGACCACGTGTGGGTCCCTCCCCAGTTAACTGCCAGCGATTATGCAGGCCGCCCGCTAGCAGAAGATGAACGGCCTTGTCCTTCCGCAGGCCATAACCGGACATACGGCCCAGGATGGAGAGGTACGGACACCGAGGAGACGCCCCGGAGACGCCCATGGCCCAGGAAGTACGCACGCCGGACGTCGGCGGCGGCCCCGCGCCGGGGGAGGGGCACAGTCACCGCACCGTCATGGTCGCCATCGGCGCGCTGCTGCTCGGCATGCTGCTGGCCGCACTCGACCAGACCATCGTCTCCACCGCCCTGCCGACCATCGTCAGTGAACTCGGCGGCATGGAGCACCTCTCCTGGGTCGTCACCGCGTACATGCTCGCGTCGACCGCCGCGACCCCCTTGTGGGGCAAGCTCGGCGACCAGTACGGCCGCAAGAAGCTCTTCCAGGCGGCCATCGTCATCTTCCTCATCGGCTCCGCCCTCTGCGGCATCGCGCAGAACATGCCCCAGCTCATCGCCTTCCGCGGTCTCCAAGGGCTCGGCGGCGGTGGCCTCATGGTGCTGTCCATGGCGATCGTCGGCGACCTGGTCTCGCCCCGGGAACGCGGAAAGTACCAGGGGCTCTTCGGGGCCGTCTTCGGTGCCGCGAGCGTCCTCGGCCCCCTGCTCGGCGGGCTGTTCACCGAACACCTCTCGTGGCGCTGGGTCTTCTACATCAACCTGCCGATCGGCGTCGTCGCCCTCTTCGTGATCGCCGCCGTGCTGCACATCCCGGCACGCGGCACCCGGCACACCATCGACTACCTCGGCACCTTCCTCATCGCCTCGGTCGCCACCTGCCTGGTCCTGGTGGCCTCCCTCGGCGGCACCACCTGGGACTGGGGCTCCCCGCAGATCATCGGACTCGCCGTCCTCGGAGCCGTCCTCCTGGTGTGCTTCGTGTACGTCGAGCGGCGCGCCGCCGAGCCCGTCCTGCCCCTGAAGCTCTTCCGGATCCGGACCTTCACCCTCGTCTCGGTCATCAGCTTCGTCGTGGGCTTCGCGATGTTCGGGGCGATGACCTATCTGCCGACCTTCCTCCAGGTCGTCCAGGGCGTCACCCCGACCATGTCCGGCGTGCACATGCTGCCCATGGTCCTCGGCATGCTCCTCACCTCCACCGCCTCCGGCCAGATCGTCTCCCGCACCGGACGCTGGAAGGTCTTCCCGATCCTGGGCACCGGCGTCACCGGCCTCGGGCTGCTCCTGCTCAACGAGATGACGGAGACCAGCCCGGCCTGGGAGATGAGCATCTACTTCTTCGTGTTCGGCGCCGGACTCGGCCTGGTCATGCAGGTCCTCGTCCTCGTCGTGCAGAACGCCGTCTCCTACCAGGACCTCGGTGTCGCCACCTCCGGCGCGACCTTCTTCCGGTCCATCGGAGCCTCCTTCGGCGTCGCCGTCTTCGGCACGATCTTCACCAACCGGCTCACCGTCAAACTCGACGACGCCCTGGCCGGACAGACGCTGCCGCCCGGGACCGGACCCGAGCAGATCGCCGCCGACCCGCGCGCCATCGCCGAACTCCCGTCCTCACTGCGGCCGTCGGTGCTGCACGCCTACGCGACCTCCATCACCGACGTCTTCCTCTACGCCGCGCCGGTGGTCCTCGTCGCCTTCGGCGTCGCCTGGTTCCTCAAGGAGGACAAGCTGCGCGGCTCGGTCACCGCCCCCGACACGAGCCAGACGCTGGCCTCCAACCCGGTGGAGCGCTCCTCGTACGACGAGTGCTGCCGCGCCCTGTCCGTGCTGGGCTCACGCGAGGGACGCAAGGCGATCTACGAGACGATCACCGCGAAGGCCGGGCTCGATCTGCTGCCCGCCGCGAGCTGGCTGCTGCTGCGCATCCGCCGCCACGGCACCGTGGAACCGGCCCGGCTCGCCGAGACCACCCCCGTACCGCTGCGGGCCATCACCGCGGCGTCCCGCCAGGTCGAGGAGCGCCGTCTCGCCCGCCGCGAGGGGCTGCAGCTGATCCTCACCGAGGAAGGCGTCGCGGCGGCGGTCAAGCTGGCGAAGGCGCGCGAGGAGTCGCTCGCCGAGCTGCTGGGCGACTGGTGGGGGCCGGACCGGCCCACGGACCTCGTACAGCTGGTGGAGGAGCTGACGGCCGAGCTGGGCGGATCGGACGCGGACCGGCCCCACCTGCCCGAGCCGCCCCGCGACCACCACGCCTGAGGTCTACAACTCCTTGCCGTACCAGATCTCCATGTACGGACCCTCGCAGTACGCCGGGATCTCCGCGTACCCGTGGCGCGTGTACAGCGTGCGCGCCTCGATCAGGTCCAGGCGCGTGTTGAGGACCATCCGGCGAGCGCCCAGTTTCCGGGCCTCGCTCTCGAGGCCGTCGAGCAGGATCCCCGCGCCGCCGTGGCCGCGGAAGGCCGGGCGCAGGAACACCCGGGTCAGCTCGGCGCGTTCGCCGTCCAGCATCAGGACGCCGCCGCAACCGGCCGGCCTGCCCTGGAGGCGGGCCACCAGGAACTGGCCGGTCGGCGGGGTCAGCAGCTCCACCCCGTCGTTCGTCAGCCCCTCGTCGATCTCCGCCTCGGTCGCCGGCCGCTTCCAGTAGCGGCTCGCGACCTCGTCGTAGTAGTCGCGGCGCAGGGCCGTGGCGTCCGGGGTGTCGACGTGCTCGGGCAGGAAGGTCCAGGTCATGCGGGCCAGTGTGGCGGGCATGACCCGTACCCGTCGCGCGATTACTTGGGGGCGGCCTGCTGGACGACCTCGAACGACCACAGCGTGGAGCCGCTGGCCGCCGGCTTGGGCCGGTCCTCGCCGCCTGCGCCGCCTGCGCCGCCTGCGCCGCCCGCGCCGGCACCTCCGGCTCCGTGGGCGGCCTTCATGGAACCGCTCATCCAGTTCTGGAAGTCCTCCTCGCTGCGCCAGCGGGTGTACACCAGGTACTGGTCCGTGCCTTCCAGCGGGCGCAGCAGCTCGAACCACTCGAAGCCGTCGGAGCCCTCCACGGCCCCGGCGCGGGCCGCGAAGCGCTGTTCGAGGACCTCGCGCTGTTCGGCAGGGACGGTCAGTACGTTGATCTTGACGATGCTCATGAAGGGCAGGATATGGGTGCTACGGAACTGATCACGCGCGCCGACGCGGTTCGCGCGCTCGGTGCGCGCTGGCTGCCGCACCTCGGCGCATACGGCGACGAGGACTTCGTCTGTTCGCCGGCCGGGCTGTGGCTGGCGCTGGGCGCGGTCGCGGCCGGGGCGCGCGGGGAGACCGCCGAGGAGCTGCGGGTGCTGCTCGGGGTCGCGGGCGACGAGGCGGCCGAGGCGGTGACGGTGGTGGCACGCGAGCTGGCGGGGACGGACGCGCTGGACGTGGCGACCGGGGTGTGGAGCGGGATTCCGCTGCTCCCCGCGTACCGGCAGGCGCTGCCGGACATCGGGTTCGGGGCGCTCGACCGGGACGCGCAGGCGCGGCTCGACGCGTGGGTACGGGAGTCCACCGGCGGGCGGATCGGGCGGCTGCCGCTCGCGCTCGACGGCTCCGAGGCGCTCGTCCTTGTCAACGCCCTGGCCCTCAAGGCGTCCTGGCGGGCGAAGTTCAACGCGGCCCTGACCCGGGACGAGCCCTTCACGGACGTGTACGGCGACACCGTCCCCGTACCGACGATGCGTCAGCTGGTGCCCGCTCGCTGGGTGTGGACCGTGGACGGGACGACCGTCGTGGAGCTGCCGTGCGAGGGGGAGGCGGGCCCGCGGGTCCGCTTCCTCCTGGGGGCGGAGGGCGCGGGCGCGGCCGAGGTGCTGCCCGCGGCCTGGACACCGGACGCCCGGCGCGAACCGCTCGCCGCCGAGGCCGTCGATCTCGCGCTGCCACGCTTCACGCTCCGTACGGAGACCGATGTGCATGCGCAGCTCGACGCCCTGGGCGTCGGGGCGGCGAGCCTGCCGGAGGCCGCCGATTTCACCGGGCTCGCGGCCAAGCGGCCGCTGTGGATCTCCGCCGCCGTTCAGGAGGCCGTCGTCGAGGTCGCCGAGCAGGGCGTGGAGGCCGCTGCGGTCACCGTCGTCGCGATGACCCGCGGCGGCGCTCCGCCCCGCCACAAGCTGATCGCGAGGGTCGCCTTCGACCGGCCCTTCGGGGTGGTCGTGCTCGACGCCTCCGGCGCGGTGCCGCTCTTCGCCGGCTGGCAGTCGAGCGCGCCCCGCTAGGCCACGACGCGGGCCAGCAGGAACCCGTCGTAGCCCTTCGTACCCACCGTCTGGAACGCGGTCGCGTCCAACCGGGGCTCGCGCGAGACCAGTTCGAACATCTCGCGGGTGCCGGTGGTCGCGGGGTCGTCGGAGTCGGCGTCCAGGACCTTGCCGCCGCGCACGACATTGTCCACGACGATGACCGTGCCGGGGCGCGAGAGCTTCAGCGCCCAGGCCACGTAGTGCGGGTTGTTGGCCTTGTCGGCGTCGATGAAGACGAAGTCGAAGGGTCCGGCGCCCTCCGTCTCCAGCTGGGGCAGGGTGTCCAGGGCCGCGCCGGTCCGGACCTCGACGATCTTGTCGAGGCCGGCCCGGGCGATGTTGGCGCGGGCCACGTCCGCGTGGGTCGGGTTGTACTCCAGGGAGATCATCCGGCCGTCGGCGGGCAGTGCCCTGGCCATCCAGATCGTGCTGTAGCCGCCGAGCGTGCCGATCTCCAGGACCGTGCGGGCGCCCTGCATGGTCACGAGCAGGTTCAGGAGCTTGCCCTGGTTGGGGGCGACGGCGATCTCGGGGAGCCCGGCGGCCGTGGAGTCGGCGAGGGTGGCGGCGAGCGCGTCGTCGGCCGGGACGAGCAGGTCGGTGAAGTAGCGGTCGACGGTGGTCCACTGATCCTGGGTCATGCGGCCGAACGTACCGCAGGGCGCCGTCGGCGAGCGCGTACCGCCACGGCCGTCCCGACGGCTGCCAGCACGCCGACCACCGTGAGGAGCCAGACCGGGACGCCGCCGGCCGTGAGGAGCCGGTCGTGGTGGATCACTTCCCGGTACGGAGTGTCGGCGGCCGCCGCGGCCAGCTCGTGGTCGCCGTCGATCCGCTCCGGGAAGGGGAACTCCTGGTCGATCGCGGTCAGATACGTCTGCCCGCCGCCGCCCGCGAGTTCGGCGACCGCGCCCTCCGGCTCGATCGCGCCGGCGAAGGTCACCTCGGGCGCCCGCCCGCCGATGTCGTCGCGGGGCTCCATGCGATGGTCGGCGAGCACGTACAGGCCGAGGGACTGCGGGGTCTTCGCGAGGCGGGAGAGCCGCATGGGGTAGATCAGCCGCTCGCTGGCGAAGCTGATCCGCAGCGGGTCGAGCTCGCCGCGGAGCGTCGTGCCGTCGGCGTCGGGCGCGAGGCGCACCGCGACGTACTCCCACTTCTGCTCGACGTACGGCCGCAGTTCGGCCGCGAGCCCGTCGGAGAGTTCGAAGCCGTTCTTCTCCAGCCAGCCGCTGAGCGCCTTCGGGTCGGTGGCGGTGAGCCGTGCCACGTCGAAGGGACCGAGCCGCTCGCGGCCGACGACCCCGACCGCGCCCGCACGCGGCGGGGCGGCGCCCGCGCCGTCCGAGGCGCCGCCGTCGAAGGGCCAGTCCTTGCCGCGCGGCCAGAAGTAGTACCGCTTCTTGTGCTCCGGGCGGGTGAGCCGTTCGAGCTCGTCGAAGAGTTCCGGGTCGCCGAGCGTGACGTCGGCCCGGCCGGGTACGGGCATGATCCAGGCGGCCCGTTCGGCGTCGCCGCGCACGGTGAAGCGCATGACGATCTGCTCCGTACGGCCGTCCCAGCGCACGGCCGAGGTCTCCCGGTCGACGCCGATCCGGTGGTTCCGGTCCGGGATCATGGCTCCGCAGCCGCACGCGTACGCCGGTGCGATGAGCGAGCCGAGCTGGAGCGCGATCAGCGCGACGATCATGGCCAGAATTCTGTGTGTCCCCCGCATGTTCCCTCAGACGCGGAGCATGAAGATCCGGTTCCGGGCCCGCGGGGGCCTGGTCCGGCGGGAGGCGGGAGCCCCAGGCGTAGGAGGGATGAGCCCCCGCCTCCCCGTCTGTTTCCGGTCGGTCAGGAGCCGACCCGGACCTGCAACTCCTTGATCCCGTTCAGCCAGGCCGCGCGCAGCCGGCGCGGCTCGCCCGCGAGCGTCAGATCGGGCAGCACGTCGGCGAGGGCGTTGAAGATCAGCTCGATCTCGGTGATGGCCAGCGACTTGCCGAGGCAGAAGTGCGGGCCTCCGCCGCCGAAGCCGAGGTGCGGGTTGGGGTCGCGGGTGATGTCGAAGGCCTCAGGGTTCTCGAAGGCCTCGGGGTCGTTGTTGGCGGAGGAGTAGAAGAGCCCGACCCGGTCGCCCCTGCGGATCTTCTGGCCGCCGATCTCGGTGTCCTGGGTCGCCGTCCGCTGGAAGGAGACCACCGGGGTCGCCCAGCGCACGATCTCCTCGGCCGCGGTCGCCGGCCGCTCGCGCTTGTAGAGCTCCCACTGGTCGGGGTGGGTGAGGAAGGCGTGCATGCCGTGGCTGATGGCGTTACGGGTGGTCTCGTTTCCGGCCACCGCGAGCAGCAGCACGAAGAAGCCGAACTCGTCGGAGGAGAGGTTGCCC
This sequence comes from Streptomyces vilmorinianum, assembly GCF_005517195.1. Taxonomy (NCBI): domain Bacteria; kingdom Bacillati; phylum Actinomycetota; class Actinomycetes; order Kitasatosporales; family Streptomycetaceae; genus Streptomyces; species Streptomyces vilmorinianum. The sequence goes on from NZ_CP040244.1 coordinate 1,692,835, forward strand.
TGCCCCTCCGCGGCGACCAGCTGGGTCACGATGTCCTTGGCGGGGCACTCCTTGCGGGCGGCGGCCAGGTTCATCGAGTAGCCGATGAGCTCCATCGCGGACTCGGCACCGATCTCCTCGGTGATGGCGTACTCGGGGTCGTCGTACGCGACCATCTTGTTCGACCAGTCGAAGATCCGGGTGCGGTCCTCCTGGGGGACGCCGATGAGTTCGGCGATCGCCTGGAGCGGCAGCTCGACGGCGACCCGGGTGACGAAGTCGAAGGAGCCGTCGGGGCCGGCGTTCCGCCTCGCCTCCTCGACGATCGCCCGGGCGCGCTCGCGCAGGGCCGTCTCCAGGCCCCGGATCGCGCGGGGCGTGAAGCCGCGCTGGACGATCTGGCGGACCCGGGTGTGCTCGGGCGGGTCCATGTTGAGCATGATCAGCTTCTGGACCTCGATCTGGTCCTTGGTGATGTGCTCGTTGAAGCGGATGACGGCGGTGTTCTCGGTGGAGGAGAACAACTCGGGATGCGTGGAGACGTACTTGACGTCCGCGTGCCGGGTGACGGCCCAGTAGCCCTCGTCGTCGAAGCCGGTGACGCCGCGCGGCTGCGGGCACCACCAGACGGGCGCCGTCTGCCGCAGCTGCGCGAACTCCGGGAAGGGGATGCGGCTCTGGAGCAGATCGGGGTCGGTGGCGTCGAACCCTTCGGGGAGGTGGGGGCACGGCATCGGCAACACGCTCCATGTCTGACGGTCCATCAGAAGGTGCCCGCAAGGTAGTAACGGGTTCTACAACTGGCAAGGGATGCGACGGCAACTGTTGCCGGTAATCGGCGCACGCGGGTGTGTGCACAACCCTTGCGTACCGGCGGTAGCAGTCATAAGACTGCACACAGAACTAGAACGCGTACCAGTTCCCCGTACGCCCCCCGACGCGGAGTGCCGGGACACCCCGCCCGGGCGAGGAGAGGACGAGCTCATGGCCGCGGAACCCGTCATCGTCGAAGCCGTACGCACCCCCATCGGCAAGCGCGGAGGCGCGCTCGCCAATCTGCACCCCGCCTATCTGCTGGGCGAGACCTACCGTGAACTCCTCGGTCGCACCGGCATCCCCGCCGACTGCGTCGAGCAGATCGTCGGCGGTACGGTCACCCACGCCGGCGAGCAGTCCATGAACCCGGCGCGCAACGCCTGGCTCACCATGGGACTTCCCTACGAGACCGCCGCCACCACCGTCGACTGCCAGTGCGGCTCCTCGCAGCAGGCGAGCCACATGGTCGCCAACATGATCTCCTCCGGGGTCATCGACGTCGGCATCAGCTGCGGTGTCGAGGCCATGTCGCGGGTCCCGCTCGGCTCCGGTTCCAAACACGGGCCCGGAAAGCCCTGGCCGGACGAGTGGAACGTCGACCTGCCCAACCAGTTCGAGGCCGCCGAGCGCATCGCCCGGCGCCGCGGTCTCACCCGCGAACGGGTCGACTCGCTCGGCCTGCTCTCCCAGGAGCGGGCCGCGATCGCCTGGTCCGAGGAGCGCTTCAAGCGCGAGACCTTCGCCGTCCAGGTCCCGACCACCGAGGAGGAGCAGGCCGCGGGGCAGGGCATGTGGCGGCTCGTCGACCGGGACGAGGGCCTGCGCGACACGAGCATGGAGGCGCTCGCCCGGCTCAAGCCCGTCATGCCGACCGCCGTCCACACCGCGGGCAACTCCTCCCAGATCTCCGACGGCGCCGCCGCGATCATGTGGGCGTCCAAGCGCATGGCCCGCGCCCTCAAACTCCGCCCCCGCGCCCGGATCGTCGCCCAGGCCCTGGTCGGCGCCGACCCGCACTTCCATCTCGACGGGCCCGTCGACGCGACCCGCGCCGTCCTCGGCAAGGCCGGGATGTCGCTCAGGGGCATCGACCTCGTCGAGATCAACGAGGCGTTCGCGTCGGTGGTGTTGAGCTGGGCGCAGGTCTTCGATCAGGACCTGGAGAAGGTCAACGTCAACGGTGGCGGGATCGCCCTCGGGCATCCGGTGGGCGCCACGGGTGCGCGGCTGATCACCACCGCCCTGCACGAACTGGAGCGTACGGACAGGGAGTTCGCGCTGATCACGATGTGCGCGGGCGGGGCGCTGGCGACCGGAACCATCATCCAGCGGCTGTAGACGAGGGTGGGCGGGGGTTCCGGGTGCTCGACGACCTCCGGTCGCACGCCCTCATGCTGCGCGGCGCCTGAGAAACGCCGCAGGCCCCGCCCCTCCGGAAGGAGGGCGGGGCCTTGCGTGGGCTGCCGGCGGTGACTCTTAGTACCAGCCGTTGGCCTGCCAGAAGTTCCAGGCGGCGTTCGGGGAGCCGTAGCGCTCGTTCATGTAGTTCAGGCCCCACTTGATCTGCGTGGCCGGGTTGGTCTTCCAGTCGGAGCCGGCCGAGGCCATCTTCGAGGCCGGCAGGGCCTGGACCAGGCCGTAGGCGCCGCTGGAGGAGTTGGTGGCGGTGTGGTTCCAACCGGACTCGTGCTCGACGATCTTGCTGAACGCCGCGTACTGCGACGCCGGCACGATCTGTCGGGCGATCTCCTGCGGGGTGGCGGCCGAGGCCGTACCCGTCGTACCCAGCACGGCACCCGAGGCGCCCAGCAGCACGGCTGCGGAGGCGGCGAAGGTCTTCTTGTGGGTGGAGACACGAGTGGCGATGGAGCGGAACACGTAAGCACCTAACGTCGGGGACACGGGGTGCGCCGGGCGTTTCAGGCAAGCCGGAACCAGAGCCCGGGGGTCCCGGAGACTGGGGGAATCGGCCTGCCCGAGGCGCTGCGCTGTGCGGCAGCGGCCTGGCGACGTCCACCAGAGAAGCAGGACCGATACGGCGATGCAACGACCCCGTGTACGAGGCGACATCGAACCGACGGCGAACGTCCCGATGTCCGTAACAATGACGTTTTCGCAGGTAGAGGCCATCTATGGGGTGATTTGGGAGGATCTGAACCCCTCCTATTCCGGTTAGTACGTGACTTAGGTCCTGTGGGGCGCCTCACCGTGGGGGGCCTCTTCCGGGGCCTCGAATGTGACCTGGGCCTCGAAGTTCGCACGCCGCGTGGCCCGCCGGAGCGCCTTGAGGAGCGTCCCGCCGACGGTGAGGGTGAGAACGACGGTGAGCGCGGCGCGGCCGAGGTCCCAGCCGAGGGAGGTGGCGAGGACGTACGCGACGAACCGGGCCAGGTTCTCGTGCACCGGATCGCCCGCCACGAAGGAGACGCCCGAGGCCAGACCGGGGACGATCGCCCAGCCGTACAGGTTCATGATCGTGCCGTACGCGAACGCCGCCACGAAGCCGTACGCGGCGAGCATCAGCAGCTCCGCCCGGCCCCGCAGCCGCTCCGGGCCAGGGAGCAGACCCGCGCCCATCGTGAACCAGCCCATCGACAGCATCTGGAACGGCATCCACGGGCCCACCCCACCCGTGAGCAGGGCGGACGCGAACATCGTCACCGACCCGAGGACGAACCCGAACCCCGGGCCGAGGACCCGGCCGCTCAGCACCATCAGGAAGAACATCGGCTCCAGACCGGCCGTCCCGGCGCCCAGCGGCCGCAGCGCCGCTCCCACGGCGGCCAGGACTCCCAGCATCGCCACCGCCTTCGCGTCCATGCCGCTGTCCGAGATGGTCGCGACGACGACGGCGACCAGCAGAGGGAGGAGGGCGGCGAAGAGCCAGGGGGCGTCGGCGGCGTGCGAGGTGACGGCCGCCGAGGAGTCCGCGAGCAGCGGCCAGCCGAACGCCATGACACCCATCACCGAGATCAGGACGAGCGCGGCGACCGAGCGCGGCCCGAGCCGGACGGGGCGGGACGTCACGGCGCCTCCCGGAGCGCCGCGGCGACCTGCTCGACGGTGAGCCACGGCTGCGGGGCGAGGATCTTGGCGACCTGGGGGGAGAAGGCGGGGGAGGAGACGACGACCTCGGCGGTCGGTCCGTCCGCGACGACCTCGCCGCCCGCGAGGATCACGACCCGGTGCGCCAGCTCGGCGGCGAGCTCCACGTCGTGCGTGGCGAGCACGATGGCATGGCCGGCGGCGGCGAGCTCGCGCAGATGCGCGACGAGACGGGCCTTGGCCGCGTAGTCGAGACCGCGGGTGGGCTCGTCGAGGAGCAGGAGCGGGGGGCGTCCGGTGAGGACGACGGCGAGCGCGAGCGCGAGGCGCTGCCCTTCGGACAGGTCGCGGGGGTGGGTGTCGTCCGCCACGCCCGGCAGCAGCTCGGACACCAGGGCCCGGCAGGTCCCGGGCACGGCGGACGCGTCCGCGTCGGCGGCGGCGCACTCGGCCGTGACCGTGTCCGCGTAGAGGAGGTCGCGGGGCTCCTGCGGTACGAGACCCACGTGGCGGATCAGCTCGCGGGGGTCGGTGCGGTGGGGGACGCGGCCGCGGACGAGAACGCTGCCGGAGGTGGGCTCGACCATCCCGACGAGCGCGCTGAGCAACGTCGACTTCCCGGCGCCGTTGCGGCCCATGAGGGCGACGGTCTCGCCGGCCCGGACGGTCAGGTCGACGCGCCGCAGCGCCTCGACACGTCCACGCCGGACGCCGAGGGCACGGACGTCGACGAGCGCGTCGGTGGGGGCGGGCCCGTCTGGGCGGGGCCGCCGCCAGAACCGGGAAATTCCCCCACCCCGCCCCTTCCCCGCAGCATCCATCGGCGGCTCCGCCGCGGGCTGCCGGGGGCTGGTGGACGGTTGATGTCCGGGGGCTGCCGCCCCCGGCCCCCGCTGAGCGGCAGCTTCGCGCCGGGGGGGTTGGGCGTTCGGCCTCGCGAGTGCCTCCCGGCCCGGCTGGGCGGTGGCTTCGCGCCGCGCGGGGTGGGCATCCGGGTCGGTGGGTGTTTCCGGGCCCGGCTGGGCGGTGGCTTCGCGCCGCGCGGGGTGGGCATCCGGGTCGGTGGGTGTTTCCGGGCCCGGCTGGGCGGTGGCTTCGCGCCGCGCGGGGTCGGCATCCGGGCCGGTGGGTGATTCCGGGCCCGGCTGGGCGGTGGCTTCGCGCCGCGCGGGTTGGGTGTCCGGCTCTGCGGGTGCCCCCGGTGCTACGTCCCGCTGGGGTTGGCTGTCCGGCGTCGCGGGCTCCCTCGGGCCCCGCTGGGCGGTAGCTTCGCGCACATTCAGCCCCGCCGGCGATTGAGGCGCGGGGGTCTGGGGGCGGAGCCCCCGGTTACGGGAAGGGGCGGGGTGGGGGAGGAGCCCCGCAGGGCCACCCTCCCGCAGCCGGGCCTCCAGGCGGACCCGCAGGTCGCCCGACCGGCGTCGGGCGTCGCGGACCGTCATGGGCAGGGGGGACCAGCCCGCCACGCGGCCCAGGGCCACCACCGGTGGGTGGACCGGGGAGACGGACATGATCTCAGCGGGCGGCCCCATGGCCCCGTCCGGCAGCAGGATCACCTGGTCCGCGTACTGGACCACGCGCTCCAGACGGTGCTCGGCCATCAGGACCGTCGTTCCGAGGTCGTGGACCAGGCGCTGCAGGACTGCCAGGACGTCCTCCGCCGCCGCCGGGTCGAGCGCGGACGTCGGCTCGTCGAGGACCAGGACCTTGGGGTGCGGGGTCAGCACCGAGCCGATCGCCACCCGCTGCTGCTGGCCCCCGGAGAGCGTCGCGATCGGCCGGTCGCGGAGCTCCGCCAGGCCCAGCAGGTCCAGGGTCTCCTCCACCCGGCGCCGCATCACCTCCGGCGCCAGGCCCAGGGACTCCATCCCGTACGCCAGCTCGTCCTCGACCGTGTCCGTGACGAAGTGCGCGAGCGGATCCTGGCCGACCGTGCCGACCACGTCCGCCAGTTCGCGCGGCTTGTGCGTCCGCGTGTCGCGGCCCGCGACCGTGACCCGGCCCGTCAGCGTCCCGCCCGTGAAGTGCGGGACGAGCCCGGACACCGCGCCGAGCAGCGTCGACTTGCCGACGCCCGACGGGCCGACGAGGAGGACGAGTTCGCCCTCCGGGACGGTCAGGTTCACGTCCCGCAGGGTGGGTTCGCCGGCCTCCCCGTAGCTCACGGAGACGTTCTCGAACCGGATCACGCGGACTCCTTCGGCACAGGGGCGACGAACGCGGGCACCAGGCCCACCAGCAACGACACGGCGGGCCACACCGGAAGTTCCGGCGCCTCCAGCGGAACGACCCCGGGATGCAGCGCCTCGTACGCGTAGCTGTTCGCCCAGATCATCAGCGCCGCCACCACCACCCCAGAGCCGGCCACCAGCCACGCCCGCACCCCCCACCGGTCCGGCCGGTACCGGCTCCGTACCGCACGGCGCCCGCCGAGCCGCAGCCCGGCCATCGCCGCGACCAGACCGGCGACCACCAGCGGCAGCCCGTACCCCGCGCCCTGCGCCGCCAGCAGACCGTACGAGCCCGCGCACACCCCGAGCAGCCCGCCCAGCGTCAGCACGTTCGTCGTCCGCCGCACGGCCGCCGGCACCTGGGCCGTACGCCCGTATCCGCGCGCGTCCATCGACGCCGCCACCGCGATCGAGCGCTCCAGCGCGCCCTCCAGGACCGGAAGGCCGATCTGCAGCACCGCCCGCACCCCGCCCGTCGGCCGCCCCCGCAGCCGCCGGGCCGTGCGCAGCCGCACCACGTCGGCCACCATGTTCGGCGCGAAGGTCATCGCCACGACGACGGCCACCCCGGCCTCGTACAGCGCGCCCGGCAGCGACTTGAGCAACCGCGCCGGGTTGGCGAGCGCGTTCGCCGCGCCCACGCAGATCAGCAGGGTCGCCAGCTTGGCCCCGTCGTACAGCGCGAAGACCACCTGTTCCGCCGTGACCCGGCCGCCGATCCGCACGCCCTGCGCCCACTCGGGCAGCGGTGCCTCGGGCAGGGTGAACAGCTCGTGCGTTCCCGGGATCGACGAGCCGAGGACCACCGAGAAGACCACCCGCAGGGCCACCACGAACAGGCCCAGCTTCACGAACGCCCCGTACGAACGCGCCCAGGGGGCGTCCGTGCGGCGGGCGGCGACGACATAGCCGGCGACGCCGACGATCAGGCCGAGCAGCAGCGGGTTGGTGGTACGGGAGGCGGCCACGGCCAGCCCCAGCGCCCAGAGCCACCAGGCGCCCGCGTGCAGCGCGTTGGAGCGGTTCGCCTCGGGGGCACGGATCATGCGCGGCGGCGCGCCTTCCAGATCGCGGCGCCGCCCAGCGCGAGTACGGCCGCCCCGCCCACGACGATCCCGGCGGAGGGACCCCCGTCGCCGTCGACGTCCGCCACCTTGGTGGCCGTGGCCGTGACCGTGGCCGCGGCCGTGGGATTCGCGCCGGAGTCGGTCTCCGCCACCTGCTCGCCGCAGCCCTTCGCCGGGTACCCCGCGATCCCGCACAGCAGCGCCGCGCTGTCGTACCGCAGCGGTTTCGCCACCGCGGCCAGCGCCTCCGCCGCCGTCGCGTCCTCGCGGACCTGCGCGCAGCCGGTCTTCCGTGCCGGGTCGGGCGGGGTCTCGCCCTGCGGGGCGTCCGCCGCCGAGCCGAAGTCGACGACGACCGCGACCCGCTTGGTGCCCGCCTTCCGCTCCGTACCGGAGCAGAGCGCCGTGAAGTCGGGGGCGGCGCCGGGCCGCGAGGCGTCGCTCGTGTCCTCGCTGACCGCGAAGCGGAAGCCGATCGCGTCCCCGTCCGCGGGCCGGGCGGTCGCCGGGCCCTGCGTCGCGTACGCCCAGTTCCCGCCGCCGTCGCTCTCCCAGAACGACCAGTACCGGTATCCGCCGGCCTGCGCGGGAGACGCGGCGGCCAGCGTGAGGACCACGCCCGCCGCCGCGCCGACGACTCTGGCCCTCACTTCTTGCGCCCGCTCAACAGGAAGCCGATCCCGACGCCGACGACCATGCCGATGCCGATGATCCACCACAGGTCGAAGGAGCCGGAGCCCTCGTCCTTCTTCTCGCTCGCCGAGGCGGTGGCGGACGGCGAGCTCTGCGGCGCGGGACCGGTGGCGCCCAGCTCCTTGAGGAGGTCGACCGAGCCGAAGGCGCGCGGGTCCACGCCCATGGCGTTCGCGGCGAAGATCAGCTGGGCCCAGGCGGCGGGGCCGCCCTCCTTGGCCCAGGCCGCGGAGTTCTGCTGCAGCCAGGTCAGCGCCCCGGCCGCCTCCTTGGTGGCGCCGGTCGCGGCCAGCGCGACGACGGCGTCCGCGGTGTTGCCGTAGTCGGGCAGCTCGGTCGGGTCGGCGGCGCCCGGCATCGGCGGAGTGTTCAGGTGGCCGGTCTTCGCCAGCGCGGCGGCCAGGTAGGAGGCCCCGTTGAGCGCGACCCGGTTCGCTGTGGGCTTGGGCAGGTCCGTGCAGGTGGGGGTCTGCTCGGGCTTCACCCCGCGCGCGGTGATGCCCTTGCCGAGCCCGGCGAGCGTGGCGGCCGCGGTGGCGTCGGCGTTCGCGAGCAGCGTGCCGTTCTTGTCGGGCTGGTACGCGAACGCGCCCGCCCCGTCCTTGGCGGAGCAGGGCAGGGCGAGGCCGAGCAGCGCGTCGTACGGGGTCCTGCCCTCGGCGGACTTCACCTCGCCCGGCTTCTCGCCGAGCGCGGTGAGCGCGCTGATCACGATCGAGGTGGAGTTGGCGTCGCTGGGGCTGCCGGGGTTGTAGCCCCAGCCGCCGTCCTTGTTCTGCACGCCCTTGAGCCAGCCCGCGCCGGCCGTGGCGGCCCGGGCCTGCGCCTCGGGGTCGGCACTGCGCGGCCTGGCCCCGGTGAGGGCCTGGACGGCGACGGCCGTGGCGTTGGTGTCCAGCATCGTGGCCGGGTCGCAGGGCTTGGTGGGGTCGGGCCGGTACGAGGCGAAGGCGCCGCTGTCGCACTGCTGCTCCCGCAGCCAGGTCACGGCCTGCTCGGCGGGCTGCACTCCGCTGGTCGTCTGCGCGATGAGGGCGACCGACTGGCGCCACACGCCGTCGTACGTCGGGTCCTTCGTGCCGTAGAGACCGGAGGGGATCACGGGCGCGGGGGTGGCGGACGGGGAGGGCGCGGCGGTCGCGGCGGGGGCCAGGCCGGTGCAGAGCACGGCGGCGGCGGCGAACGCGGCGGCGCCGCGGCGGACGGTGATCATGCGTGCTGGCCTCTCCTGCGGCCGGGCACCGGCACGCTCAAGGCACCAGGCTCGGCTCCGTATTCCTCGACGGTGCCGGCGGTCACGTCCCGGGCGGGGCATTCCGACTGACCACCAGGGGTGGCTCACGGTTGCGGGTCAGTGCCGGATTTGCACCGGCTTCCCCCCGTACGGGTGTGATGACGACTCGCACACTCTACCGGCCCGTACCCCCCACGCCCCGTGGGTGGGAGCGGCCTCACACTGCGACGTACGCGACCGGGTCCGTGCCCGCCACGGCCTCCGCGCGGCCCAGCTTCACCAGGCGGCGCACATGGGCCTCGGCCTCGCTGACCGCGATGTTCCGGGAGCCGTACGGGATCTGCTCCCAGGGGCGGTTCCACTCCATGCGCTCGGCGAGCTGCCACGGGGTGAGCGGGGCGGCAGCGAGCAGGGCGAGCAGTCCGGTCAGCCGCTCCTCGTGGTGGTCGAGCAGCTCCCGGACCCGGCCGGCGGCGTCCGCGAACGCGTACTGGTGGGCGGGGAGCACCTCGGCCACGCCCAGGCGTCCGATGCGCTCCAGCGAGTCCAGGTAGTCGCCGAGGGGGTCGGTGACGGTCGCGTCGTCCGGGTCCTCGTAGAGGCCGATGTGCGGGGAGATCCCGGGCAGCAGGTGGTCGCCGGAGAAGAGGCGGCCGCGGCCGGGCAGTCGCGCGGGGTGCTCCTCCTCCAGGTGGAGGCAGACATGGCCGGGTGTGTGGCCGGGGGTCCAGATCGCGCGCAGTCGCCGTCCCGCGAGGTCGAGGAGTTCGCCGGGGACGATCTCGCGGTCGGGGAGGGCGGAGCGCAGTCCGGGCAGGGTGCGCATCCGGCCGGCCGAGCGGGCGGCGAGGAGCGGGGCGGTGTGCTCCTCGGGGGCGCCGACGGCGGCCAGTTTGCGGGCGAGGTAGTCGAGCCAGGCGCCGGGCTCGGACTCGCGCGTGCGGCGGACGACGGCGGTGTCGGCGGAGTGCATCGCGATCCACGCGCCGGACTCCTCGCGGACCTTGCCCGACAGGCCGTGGTGGTCGGGGTGGTGGTGGGTGATGACGACCCCGTGGACGTCCCGTACGGACGTGCCCAACGCGGCGAGTCCCGCGCCGAGTTCGCTCCAGGAGGCGGGGTCGTCCCAGCCGGTGTCGACGAGGACGGGGCCGCGGTCGGTGTCGAGGAGGTGGACCAGGGTGTGCCCGAGCGGGTTGTCGGGGATGGGGACCTGGATCGACCAGACGCCTCCGCCGTGTTCGGTCACCTGCGTCATCGATTCCCCGATTCCGGCCGCTCGATCACCACGATTACTGGAACGCGTTCCAATGGTCGCCCAAGTCTACTTCCCTGCAAAGGGTTTGGACTGAGCGTCAGCCGGACCGGGCGGACCGGGCGGACCGGACGGACCGGTCGGGCTGATGGGGCGCGGCTACCAGCAGTCCGGCTCGAAGAGCCGGGAATGCCAGAAGGCGCACACGTTGACGCCCATGTCGTCGGCCGCCGGTCCGTGAGCCTGACGCGGTCCCGGAACCAGCCCTGCTCGATCTCCTCGTCGCTCATCGTGGAGGTGTCGGGCATCCGCTCTCCGTGCCGGGTGAGGAGATCGCTCCAGGAGCGGACCATCTCGTCCCTGGTCGGGGGCTGCGCGACCTGGGTGTCCACCGTCACGCCGTCGTCGTCCAGCGTCGCGAACGCGGCCCCCACGCCTGCGCACATGGCCAGCGTCAGCACGGCCGCGCCGGCCGCCAGGCGCCCACCGCTCCCGCCACGCTTCATGCGTCTCCCGTCGGAGTCCGTCCTGGAGCCGATCACGCTATCCCGGCCGTGTCGAGGTTCTGTGGCCGTTCCGTGCGCACGAAGTCGATCTTCAGGACGGGTCCTTCCCGTGGACTCCTGCGACTGGAACTGGTATCAGTTCTGATGCGGCGTCAGATAACGCACGCCGGGCCGGATATCGCGACGCGCGGGAGGCAGCAGGCATGACCGAGCTTGTGGAGCACGGAAAGCTGTTCATCGGCGGGGAGTTGACCGATCCGCTCGGCAGCGACGTCATCGAGGTGATCTCGCCCCACACCGAGGAGGTCATCGGCCGCGTGCCGCACGCCTCCCAGGCCGATGTCGACCGGGCCGTCGCCGCCGCCCGCAAGGCCTTCGACCAGGGGCCCTGGCCCCGGATGACGGTCGAGGAGCGGATCGAGGTCGTCACCCGGATCAAGGACGCCATCGCCGTACGCCACGAGGAGATCGCCCGCTCGATCAGCGCGCAGAACGGCTCCCCGTACTCCTGGAGCGTGCTCGCCCAGGCCCTCGGCGCCATGATGGTCTGGGACGCGGCCATCACCGTCGCGCGCGACTTCCCGTACGAGGGGCGGCGCGCCGGTGTCCTCGGGCCGATCCTGGTGCGGCGCGAGCCGGTGGGCGTGGTCGCCGCGGTCGTCCCGTGGAACGTCCCGCAGTTCACCGCGGCCGCCAAGCTCGGGCCCGCCCTCCTCGCCGGCTGCACGGTGGTGCTCAAGCCGTCGCCCGAGTCCCCGCTCGACTCGTACATCCTCGCCGAGATCGCGACCGAGGCCGGGCTCCCCGAAGGGGTCCTGTCCATCCTGCCCGCCGACCGCGAGACCAGCGAGTACCTGGTGGGACACCCCGGCATCGACAAGGTCTCCTTCACCGGATCGGTCGCGGCCGGAAAGCGCGTGATGGAGGTCGCCTCCCGCAACCTCACCCGCGTCACCCTCGAACTCGGCGGGAAGTCCGCGGCCGTGATCCTGCCCGACGCCGACGTGGCCACGGCCGTCGCCGGGATCGTGCCGGCCGCCTGGATGAACAACGGCCAGGCGTGCGTCGCCCAGACCCGTATCCTCGCGCCGCGCAGCCGGTACGACGAGATCGCCGAGGCGTTCGCCGCGGCCGCGGGCGCCCTGGTGGTCGGCGACCCGCTCGACCCGGCGACCCAGGTCGGCCCGCTGGTCGCCCGACGCCAGCAGCAGCGTTCGCTCGACTACATCAGGCTGGGCCAGGAGGAAGGCGCCAAGATCCTGACGGGCGGCGGCCGTCCGGCCGGACTCGACCGCGGCTGGTACGTCGAGCCCACCCTCTTCGGAAGCGTCGACAACACCATGCGGATCGCCCGCGAGGAGATCTTCGGGCCGGTCATCTGCCTTCTCCCGTACGGGGAGGAGAGCGAGGCGCTCCGGATCGCGAACGACTCCGACTACGGGCTGAGCGGCAGCGTCTGGACCGGGGACGTGGAGCACGGCATCGACTTCGCCCGCCAGGTGCGGACGGGCACATTCAACGTCAACACCTTCAGCCTGGACATGCTCGGACCGTTCGGCGGCTACAAGAGCTCCGGTCTGGGGCGGGAGTTCGGCCCGGAGGGCTTCGGGGAGTACATGGAGCACAAGATGGTCCACCTGCCGGCCGGGTACGAGGGCCCGGGTGGTGCGTGATGGGCGACCGCTGGCACGTGGAGGTCGACCGGGGGGTGTGCATCGGCTCCGGCATGTGCGTCAACCACGCCCCGGACGGCTTCCGTCTCGACACGGCCCGTCAGTCGCACCCGCGTGAACCGGAGTCCGACGCGAACGAGAACGTGCTCGCGGCGGCCGAGGGATGCCCCGTGGAGGCCATCCTCATCACCCTCCTCGACGGCGGGGAGCCGGTCTTCCCGCCCGAGGACTAGTTTCCACGTGCAAAACTACTCCCTTGATCACGGGGGCAAAGGGCCTTCGTGCGCCCGGAATTGGGAGAGTTGTGCGCAAGGCGATGTGGGTGGCCGCGGCCGCTGGTGTGGTGCTGCTGGTCGCGGGCTGCGGCGAGGGCGGCTCGGGCGGCTCCGGCGGCTCGGGCAAGAACAAGGGCGGCGGCTCGTCCGCCGGCTCCTCGGCCGGTTCCACCGGGGGCGGTGCGGAGACCGGCGGCGGCGACCTGGACGCGGCCGCGGTGACCAAGGAGATCACGGACGCCGCCACGGCCGCGGGCTTCACGCAGGACGCCTCCGGCGACGCGGTCCCGGCCGAGCTGAAGGCCTGCATGGTCACCTGGACGGCCGACGCCGAGAAGGCCGCGGACCCGAAGAAGTCCTACACGGACACGCTCGCGACGCTGACCAAGGGCGGCTGGAAGGAGGGGCAGAGCCTCGACCAGAACGGCTCGACGATCAAGACCCTCGCCAAGAGCAACTGGCAGGTGAAGGCCAGCAACCACAGCGCCGGCCCCGTGAAGCTGGTGATGTTCGTCGCCAACGAGACCGGCGCCGAGTGCGAGGCCCTGTTCAAGGCCGACCTGGAGAAGAACAAGAAGTCCTGACCCAGGAAGTCCTGATCCAGGAAGTCCTGATCCGAGGGCGGTCAGGCGCGCCCGGGTCCTCCGACGGGCTCGGGCGCCGTCAGGTCGATCAGCCGGCAGACGGTCTCGATGTCGATCTTCACCTGTGCGATCGAGGCCCGCCCCGACAGCCAGGTGATCAGCGCCGAGTGCCAGGTGTGCTCGATCACCCGCACCGCCGACAGCTGCTGCGGCGTCGGGTGCTCGAGCCCCATCGCGTCCAGGATGATCGCCGTCGTCAGCCGCGAGACCGTGTCCACCTCGGGGCTCACGCTCCGGTCCGCGAACGTCAGCGCCCGCACCATCGCGTCCGCGAGCTGCGGCTCGCGCTGGAGCGCCCGGAACGCCCGCATCAGCGTCTCCGCCACCCGCTCCGCCGCGTTCTCGCCCGCCGGTGGGTGCTTCCGCAGCGTGGTGTGCATGTGCTGGAGCTGGTCCTGCATCGTCGCGACCAGCAGGTGGATCTTGGAGGGGAAGTAGCGGTACAGCGTGCCCAGCGCCACCCCGGCCGCCTCGGCGACCTCACGCATCTGTACGGCGTCGAATCCGCCCCGCCCGGCGAGCTGCGCGCTGGCGTGCAGAATGCGGCGACGGCGCGCCTCCTGGCGCTCTGTCAGGGGCGGCGAGGCGGGTCTGTCTTCCGCGGTCATGGAGTCCCGTTCCGTGCGGTGGACGTGCGGTGTGCGTGCGGTAGGGGAGCGACAGTATGGCCGGGCTCCCGCCGTGGCGCGAATCACCTGATCCGGCTCTTACAGCGGGACTACCTGCCGGTAGATTCAGTGCTCCTTGAACGATCAAGAACGATCAAGTCTGAAACTTGTTCTAGATTAGCGCGAGCGGTTACGCTCCCGCGAAACGCAAGCTCGAAGGGGGCCGCGAGTGACCGCTGAGGCCATAGAAGCAGGCCCCCGCCGGGGCGCCGCCCCGAGCGCCCCGGGCGACGGTGACGGTCCGTTGCGGATCGCTCTCCTCACGTACAAGGGAAACCCCTTCTGCGGCGGTCAGGGTGTCTATGTCCGGCACCTCTCGCGCGAGCTCGCCCGCCTCGGCCACCACGTCGAGGTCATCGGCTCGCAGCCGTACCCCGTCCTCGACGAGGGCGTCCCGCTCACCGAGCTCGCCAGCCTCGACCTCTACCGCTCGCCGGACCCCTTCCGTACGCCCAAGCGCGACGAGTACCGCGACTGGATCGACGCCCTCGAGGTCGCCACCATGTGGACCGGCGGCTTCCCCGAACCGCTCACCTTCTCCCTGCGGGCCCGGCGCATGCTCGCCGCCCGCCGCGGCGACTTCGACGTCGTCCACGACAACCAGACCCTGGGCTACGGACTCCTGGGCGGCCCCGGCGCGATCGGCGCCCCGCTCGTCACCACGATCCACCACCCCATCACCGTCGACCGGCAGCTCGAACTCGACGCCGCCGCCGACTGGAAGCGCCGCGCCTCCGTCCGCCGCTGGTACGCCTTCACCCGCATGCAGAAGCGGGTCGCCCGCCGCCTGCCGTCCGTGCTGACCGTCTCCGGCTCCTCCCGCCAGGAGATCGTCGACCACCTCGGCGTACGCGACGACCGCATCCGGGTCGTCCACATCGGTGCCGACACCGACCTGTGGTCCCCCGATCCGTCCGTCGCCGAGATCCCCGGACGGATCGTCACCACCTCCAGCGCGGACGTCCCCCTCAAGGGCCTGATCCACCTCGTCGAGGCGCTCGCCAAGCTCCGCACCGAGAACCCGGCCGCCCACCTCGTCGTCGTCGGCAAGCGCGCCGAGGACGGACCGGTCGCGCGGGCCATCGAACGGTACGGACTCGAGGACGCCGTCGAGTTCGTCAAGGGGATCACGGACGCCGAGCTCGTCGACCTCGTGCGCTCCGCCCAGGTCTCCTGCGTGCCGTCGCTGTACGAAGGGTTCTCGCTGCCTGCCGCCGAGGCCATGGCCACCGGCACCCCGCTCGTCGCCACCACCGGCGGCGCGATCCCCGAGGTCGCGGGGCCCGACGGCGAGACCTGCCTGGCCGTGCCCACGGGCGACGCGGGCGCCCTGGCCGCGGCGCTCGGCCGGCTGCTCGGCGACGCGGAGCTGCGGACCCGCCTGGGCGCCGCGGGGCGCGCACGGGTCCTGGCGAACTTCACCTGGGCGCGCGCGGCCCAGGGCACCGCGGACCTCTACCGCGAGGCAATCGCCCGCCAGGGGGCCCGCCGGTGACGGCCTCGTCCACGCCCCACCCGCACCCCCACCCCCGTACCGCCACCCACCCGGAAGGGCAGACCTCGTGCTGACCGTCGACTTCACCCGCTTCCCGCTCGCCCCCGGCGACCGCGTGCTCGACCTGGGCTGCGGTGCGGGCCGGCACGCCTTCGAGTGCTACCGGCGCGGCGCCCAGGTCGTGGCCCTCGACCAGAACGGCGAGGAGATCCGCGAGGTCGCCAAGTGGTTCGCGGCGATGAAGGAGGCGGGCGAGGCCCCGGCCGGCGCGACCGCCACCGCGATGGAGGGCGACGCGCTGAACCTGCCCTTCCCCGACGAGTCCTTCGACGTCGTGATCATCTCCGAGGTCATGGAGCACATCCCCGACGACAAGGGCGTGCTCGCCGAGATGGTCCGCGTCCTGAAGCCGGGCGGCCGGATCGCCATCACCGTCCCGCGCTACGGCCCCGAGAAGGTCTGCTGGGCGCTCTCCGACGCGTACCACGAGGTCGAGGGCGGCCACATCCGCATCTACAAGGCGGACGAGCTCCTGGCCAAGATCCGCCAGGCCGGCCTGAGGCCGTACGGCACCCACCACGCGCACGCGCTGCACTCGCCGTACTGGTGGCTGAAGTGCGCCTTCGGCGTGGACAACGACAAGGCGCTGCCGGTACGGGCGTACCACAAGCTCCTGGTCTGGGACATCATGAAGAAGCCCGCCCTGACCCGAGTCGCCGAACAGCTGCTCAACCCCGTCGTCGGCAAGAGCTTCGTGGCGTACGCGACCAAGCCGCACCTGCCGAAGGCGGAGGCGTGACGAGCCCCGAGCGGATCGCGGAACACCTCGTCCTGCCCGGGGTCCTGACCGCCGAGCAGGCCGCCGAGACCGTCGCCGGGATACTCGCCGTCCAGCGCGAGGACGGGGCGATCCCGTGGTTCCGGGGCCACCACCTCGACCCTTGGGACCACACCGAGGCCGCCATGGCCCTGGACACGGCAGGCGAGCACGCCGCGGCCGCCCGCGCCTACGCGTGGCTGGCCCGGCACCAGAACGCCGACGGCTCCTGGTACGCCGCGTACCACGACGGCGACCCGGCGAACGTCACCGACCGGGGCCGGGAGACCAACTTCGTCGCGTACATCGCCGTCGGCGTGTGGCACCACTACCTGGCCACCGGCGACGACGCCTTCCTCGACCGGATGTGGCCCGTCGTCTACGCGGCCGTCGAGTTCGTCCTCGCGCTGCAGCAGCCGGGCGGCCAGATCGGCTGGAAGCGCGAGGCCGACGGCACGCCGGTGAACGACGCCCTGCTCACCGGGAGTTCGTCGATCCACCAGGCGCTGCGCTGCGCGCTCGCCATCGCCGACGAGCGCGAAGAGCCCCAGCCCGACTGGGAGCTGGCGGCGGGCGCCCTCGGGCACGCGATCCGCAGCCACCCCGAGCGCTTCCTCGACAAGTCCCGCTACTCGATGGACTGGTACTACCCGATCCTCGGCGGCGCGCTGACCGGCCCGGCCGCGACGGCCCGGATCGACGCGCACTGGGACGACTTCGTGGTCCCCGGACTCGGCGTACGGTGCGTCCTGCCCAACCCGTGGGTGACCGGCGGCGAGAGCTGCGAGCTCGCCCTCGCGCTCTGGGTGACGGGCGAGTCCGACCGGGCCCTGGACATCCTCCAGTCCGTCCAGCACCTGCGCGCCGAGGGCGGCATGTACTGGACCGGGTACGTCTTCGAGGGCAACAAGGCCGTGTGGCCCGAGGAGCTCACGACCTGGACGGCCGGCTCGCTGCTGCTCGCCGTGGCGGCGCTGGGCGGCGACGAGGCGACGGTGGCGGTCTTCGGCGGGGAACGGCTGCCGAGGGGCCTGGAGCCCGACTGCTGCGGGTGACCCGAGCGCGGCCCGGCCCGGCGGCTGAGCCGCGCCCGGACGTACGTCATGAGGCGGCCGTCGGGTTCCAGTCCCCGAGCCAGTCCCGGACCTCCTGGGCGGCGGCCTGGGCGTCCGTCAGCTGCGGACGGTCGCCGCTCGCCGTGCCCGCCCCTGCGCCGGTGTTCCGGTACTCGGCGAACCGGTCGTCCTTCCACGAGAAGCCGCCCATGTCCGTCCAGGGACGGGCCTTGACCGCCGCGCCGAGCGTGGAGTCGCGGACGGTGGTCTGCGGGTCCAGGGTCGCGTCGCCGCCCGCGTGCCAGGGCCGGCCGAGGAAGAAGCTGCCGGCGGACACGTCACCGTTCACGACGGAGCGGTTGTGAGGAAGCCCTTCATGCCGGCGGGCGTGGAGGGCGCGGTGACGTACCCGGCCGAGGTGCCGTCCCAGCGCTTCTTCAGGGTGAGGACGGACCGGTCGATGACGGCGGTGGCCCCGCCGAAGACGAGGTCGACGTTGCCGATGACGTACGAGTCGGTGACGTAGACCCGGCCGAGGCGAAGCCGTCGGCGGTGTCGGTCGCCCAGGCGGGGGCGGTGGCGGCCGACGCCTCGGGCAGCGCGTCCTCGCCGAACACGCTGAGGACATCGCCGTAGGCCAGGGCCGCCGCGGCTCCCAGGGCCGGCGGGATGCCGGCCACCAGCTTCGTCCTGCGTCTGTGGTTGCTCACGATGGCTTCCGTTCCTGTGGGGGATCGTTCGCCTCCGTGTCGCCGCCGGCGGGGGAATGGTTGCCTCTGGCTCCTCAGGAGTTGAGCTCCGCGAGGACGCGGAGGGTGGCGGGGTCCGGCGCCGTGACCAGCAGGTCGGTGACCGGGCCCTTGCGCCACGCGTCCAGCCGTTCGGCGATCCGCTCCCTCGGCCCGACGAGCGAGATCTCGTCCGCGAAGGCGTCCGGCACGGCGAGCACCGCCTCCTCGCGCCGCCCGGCCGCGAACAGCTCCTGGATGTGCCGGGCCTCGGACTCGTATCCCATACGCCCCATCAGATCGGCGTGGAAGTTGCGCCCGCCCGTCGCCCGACCACCACCCCTGGTGGAGTGCTGCGCACGCGTGTTGTTCGGCCCCATGCCGCCGATGTAGAAGCCGAGCATCGCCTTGACGGGCAGCAGCCCCTCGCCGACGTCCTCGCAGAGCCGGGCGCGGACCATGGGCGCGACCAGGAAGCCGGGCGGCAGGGCCGCGGGGAGCCCGTACACCTCCTCGTACCGCGTCGGGGACCAGTAGAGCGGCAGCCAGCCGTCGGCGATCTCGACGGTCTGCGCGATGTTCTTCGGTCCTTCGGCGCCGAGGAGGACGGGGAGGTCCGCGCGGAGGGGGTGCGTGATGGGCTTGAGCGCCTTCCCGAGCCCCGTGCCGTCCTCTCCGGCGTACGGGTGGGAGTGGAACCGCCCGTCGAGCACGACGGGTCCCTCGCGGCGCAGGACCTGCCGGATGACGTCCACGTACTCGCGGGTCGCGGTCAGCGGCGAGCGGGGGAAGGGCCGGCCGTACCACCCCTCGACGACCTGCGGCCCGGACAGCCCGAGCCCGAGCATCATCCGCCCACCGGAGAGGTGGTCGAGCGTGAGCGCGTGCATCGCGGTGGCGGTGGGCGTCCGGGCGGCCATCTGCGCGACGGCGGTCCCGAGCCTGATACGTGAGGTGTGCGCGGCGATCCAGGTGAGCGCCGTGAACGCGTCGGAGCCCCACGCCTCGGCCGTCCACACGGAGTCGTACCCGAGCCGCTCGGCCTCACGGGCGAGGTCGAGGTGGGCGGGGGAGGGGCCGCGTCCCCAGTAGCCGAGGGCGAGTCCGAGACGCATGGCGAGAGGCCTTCCTGACGGTCCGTCAGTTCCTTGCTTCCCGGGGACTGTACGACAACGGCCCCCCGCCCGGAAGGGCGAGGGGCCGTCGTGCGGGCCGGACAGTCAGCCGCGCTGGATGCCGGTCGTGTCCTGCAGGACGCCGCGACGGCCGTCCTGGGTCTGGGCGATCAGACCGGGACCGCGCTGCTCGACCGCCAGGTACCAGGTACCGGGGGCCAGTTCGGCGATCGGGGTCGGCGAACCGTCCTCCCCGTACAGCGGGCGGGCGACCGGGACCGCGAACCAGAACGGCGTGAAGTCGGCGGGGGCGCCGGCGGGGGCGCCGGCGGGGGTGGGCTGCTGGGCGGCGGCCGGTGCCGGTGCCTGGGCCTGCGGGGCCTGGGCGCCGTAGGGCTGGCCGGCACCCTGCGAGGGGTCGTGCTGGCCCGGCTGCGGCTGCTGCATGCCGTAGGGCTGCTGGGCGCCCGGGTAGCCGTAGCCGCCCTGAACGCCAGGCTGTCCGGGCTGGCCCGGCTGCATGCCGTACGGCTGCGGGGCCTGCGGCTTCGGCGCGCTCAGCAGCGGGCCCTTGAGGGCGGGCACCAGCGGGGCGGCGATGGCGGCACCGGCGAGGACCAGGGAGGCGATCAGGCCGAGGATGAGGCCGGCGCCCACGTTGTTCGACTCGAACACCCACATCAGCATGGACCACGCCGAGGCCACGGTGAACGCGACACCGACCTGTCCAAGCTCGAGGCCCACGACCTTGCGGGGCTGCGGCAGTGCGTGCGAGACGACGATCAGCGCGGCACCGGCGATGCCGAGGAGGACGGCGCCCCAGCCGAGGGGCGAGAACTCCCAGGAGTTCGTGGACGGGACCTGGTCGCAGATGGCCTCGCTGGCGTCACAGCCGTTGATGTCGAGGAACGAGGCGATGAACAGCACCACCGCTGCACCGATCAGAACGCCATCGCCTCGAGTGAGGGAGCGGATATTCACGTAAGAGTCCTTCGTCGGGTCGTCTCGTCGGGGTGGCGCGGAGCACGGGGGCGGCCCCATCGTACGGAGCGAATCTATCGTCCGTCGGTTCTACCCCTTGAGGTAGGTCCCGATGCCGTCCGCGATCCCCTGCGCCGCTTTCTGGCGCCATGCCGCATCCGTGAGGAGCGCGGCATCCTTCGGATCACGCATATTGCCGCATTCGACGAAGACCTTGGGAACGTTCGAGAGGTTGAGCCCCCCGAGATCCTTGCGCACGTCCAACCCCGTGCCGGAACCGAGGTAGTTGGCGGGCGCGGAGCCGGTCGCGCGGGCGAAGTGCCGGGCGATGTCCTCGCCGAGGGTACGGGAAGGGCCGACGATCTTCGTGGTGTCGGCGGAGCCGGAGGTGACGAGGGCGGGCAGGATCACATGGAACCCGCGGTGGCCGGTGGCGGACCCGTCGGCGTGCACGGAGACGACGGCGTCGGCGCGGGCGGTGTTGCCGGTCCGCGCGCGCTCGTCGATGCAGGGGCCGAAGGGGCGCTCGGCGTCGTGGGTGAGGACGACCTTCGCTCCCTGGGCCTTGAGGAGATCCCGCAGACGGTGTGAAACATCGAGGGTGAATGCGGCCTCGGTGTAGCCGGCGTCGGTGGACGTGCCCGTGGTGTCGCATTCCTTGCGGCCTGTGCCGATATCGACCTTCTGGTTGATTTCCCGGGAATGCTGGAAATTGCCGGGATTGTGGCCGGGGTCGATGACGATCGTGCGCCCGGAGAGCGGGCGGGCGGCCTGGGCCCGGGTGGGCTCGGGGGTGGGCTCGGGGGTGGGGGAGCCGGTCGCTTTCGCGTCGGCGGTTCGCTGGGGTGTGACGCTCCCGGCGGTCCCGGCGGTCCCGGCGGTCCCGGCGCTCCCGGCGGTCCCACCGCACCCGGCGAGGGCGGCGCAGGCGACGAGGGAGCCCGCGAGGGTGAGGATCTTCCGGTGGGTGTTCCGGTGGTCTTTCCGGTGGTCGTACGGCACCTTGCGACTCTAGTGGCAGCCGCCGCCGAATGGTCCGTCGACGCGAGGCGACTGTGAAGGGTCTGTGGGGGGTATGGGGAAGGTGCGCGATGGCGAGGCATCGCGCACTGGCGGAACGTCGCTGTCGCGCCCCGCCCTTCTTCCGCTCCACCAGGGTCGAACGGCCCTGCCTCACAGGGCCGAACAGGCCATACCGGAGGGCCATGTGACACATCGTTAGCCTTCGCCGCATGCAGATCAGTGGGACCAACGAGTACGACACGTTGCTGGCCCGCCAGCACGCGATGCGGCTGCGCCGGCAGATCCTCACACCGGGATCCTCGGCAGGTGAACCGGGCGAGGCCGGGAACTCCTACGACGGTGCGGCCGCGGCGGCCGACCAGCAGATGATCCGACGGCACCTGGAGCCGCTGCTGCCGTTCGACGCGCTGATCACACACCTGTACGCGAGCATGTTCCGGCGCAGGCCCTACCTGCGCCGGCTCTTCCCCGAGTCGCTGGACTTCCAGCGAGAGCACCTGGGGCGGATGTTCCAGCATCTGATCGACCACCTGCACCGCCCGGACGAGTTGACCGTCATGCTGGGGCGACTCGGCGGTGAGCACCGCAAGCTGGGGGTCTGGCCCGCGCAGTACGAGGCCTTCGAGGAGGCGCTGTGCGAGGCGCTGCGTCGACAGGCGGGACAGGACTGGTGCGCCGAGGCGGAGGAGGCGTGGCTGCGGATGCTGCGGTTCGCGGTGGACGCGATGGTGGCGGGCGCGGACCGGGCCCTCGCCGAGCCCCCGTACTGGCACGCGACGGTCACCGGACACGAACGGATCGGCGCCGAGCTGGCAATCCTCCGGGTCAGGACGGGCGAGCCCTATCCGCTCCGGGAGGGACAGGACGTGACGGTCGAGTCACCCCTGCTGCCGCACGCCTGGCGGTGGTACCCGGCGTACCGCGTCCCCGGGTCGGAGAGCCTGCTGGAGTTCCACGTCCGGCGGACCGGACCGGGCGGGGTGAGTGCGGCCCTGGTGGAGCACACCAGGGCCGGAGACAGCCTGCGGCTCGGCCCCCCGCGTCAGCGGCGGCGCAGGACGCGGAGGGAGTCGGTGACCGAGATCTCCTCGAAGTCGCCGGACTCCAGCGCGCGGAGGTAGATGCGGTACGGGGCCTGGCCGCCGTCCTCCGGGTTCGGGAAGACGTCGTGGATGACGAGGAGGCCACCGGCGGCGACCTTGGGCGCCCAGCCCTCGTAGTCGTTGGTGGCGTGCTCGTCGGTGTGGCCGCCGTCGATGAAGACGAAGCCGAGCTCGCCGGCCCAGACCTTCGCGACCTGCGGCGAGCGGCCCACGACCGCGATGACGTGCTCCTCCAGGCCCGCCTTGCGGAGCGTCCGGCGGAACGTCGGCAGGGTGTCCATCAGGCCGACCTCGGGGTCGACGACGGTCGCGTCGTGGTACTCCCACCCCGGCTGCTGCTCCTCGCTGCCCCGGTGGTGGTCCACGGTCACCGCGACCGTCCCGGCCCGGCGGGCCACGTCGGCCAGCAGGATCGTGGAGCGCCCGCAGTACGTGCCGACCTCGAGGAGCGGCAGGCCGAGCTCCGCCGCCTCGGCCGCGGCCTCGTACAGCGCGAGCCCCTCCTTCACGGGCATGAAGCCCTTGGCTGCCTCGAAGGCGTCAAGGATCTCGGGGGCGGGCGCTGCGGCCATCGCGGGGTCCTCCTGCTGGCGGTGCTACTGGCGGGTATGCGGGTGTGAGCAGCCATGGTGCCCTACGCGTCGCACGCGGACCACACCGTCCAAAAGACAAAGGCAAGGAGGTCACCCACTCCTTGCCACTCTCAACGTATAGCGGACCGGGGGGCTTGCGGCAAGACCCGGGTCGTGCCGCAGAATCACGCATCCAGGCCGGAGCCTGGGCACGGAGGAAACGGGGAGTCGCACAGTGCGAGTAGTGGTGTCGACGTACGGGGCGCGCGGAAGCGTCGAGCCGATGGTGGGGCTCGCGGCGCGGTTGCGGGCACTCGGCGCGGAGGTGCGGGTGTGCGCGCCGCCGGACGAGGAGTTCGCGGAGCTGCTGGCCGGGGTCGGGGTGCCGCTGGTGCCGACCGGGCAGCCGGTGCGCCCGATGGTGAGCTCGGTGACGCCGGGGTCGGCGGTGGGTTTGGCGCAGCGTGCGGCCGAGTTGATGGCCGCGCAGTTCGAGACGGTCGCCGCGGCGGCCGAGGGATGCGACGCACTGGTGGCGGGCGGCCCGTTGCCGGTCACGACCGGGGCGCGGTCGGTGGCCGAGAAGCTGGGCATGCGCTACGTGCACGTGAGTCACACGCCGGTCGTCCTGCCGTCGCCGTACCGCAGGCCGCCCGGGCGGCGGGGTCAGCCGTTGCCGGCGGACGTGACCGACAACGAGGCGCTGTGGGATCTGGACGCCGAGATCGCGAACGCGATGTTCGGCGAGCTGCTCAACACCCGACGGGCGTCGGCCGGTCTGCCACCGGTGGACAACGTCCGTGACTACGCCTTCACCGACCGGCCGTGGCTGGCCACGGACCCGACCCTGGACCCGAGGCAGCCGGCCGACCTTGACGTCGTGCAGACCGGCGCGTGGATCCGGACCGACGAACGCCCGCTCCCGGCCGAGCTGGTGGCGTTCCTGGAGGACGGCGAAGCGCCGGTGTACGTGGGCTTCGGCAGCATGCCCATGGGCTCCCTGAAGGACGTCGCCCGCGTGGCCGTCGAGGCGAGCCGTGCGCGGGGCCGCCGCGTCATCGTCTCCCGCGGCTGGGCCGACGTGGCCCCGATCGACGACAAGGACGACTGCTTCGTCGTCGGCGAGGTCAACCACCAGGCTCTGTTCCGCCGGGTGGCCGCCGTCGTCCACCACGGCAGCGCGGGCACCACGACGACCGCTGCTCGGGCCGGCGCGCCGCAGGTGGTGGTGCCCCAGGGGGCGGACCAGCCGTACTGGGCGGGTCGGGTGGCCGACCTGGGCATCGGCGCGGCACACGACGGTCCGGCTCCGACCTTCGCGTCCCTGTCGGCGGCGCTCGGGACGGCCCTGGCCGCCGAGACCCGCGCACGAGCGACCGCCGTGGCCTCCACGATCCGCACCGACGGGGCGACGGTGGCCGCGAGGCTGCTGCTCGACGAGGTCGGCTGAGGCCGCGTCAGCCCAGGGAGGCCGCCGTCTCTCCGGCTGCCTCCCCGGCCGCTGCCGCCAGGACCGTACGCAGCCGCAGGACGCCCTCCTTCCAGGGCCCCGCGCCGTCCGACTCGTCCCACAGCTCCAGGAGTTCGGACGGCTTCGTGAGGACACGGTCCAGGGCCTCCACCGCGAGCGGCCGCAGCTCCACGGGCAGCTCCGGCAGGGGTTCGTCGGGGCCGTAGGGCGTGGTGACCGGCTCGCCGCCCGGGCACTGCGCCGCGATCAGCGCCGCCGCGGCGACGGCCGCCTCCACCGCGATGTCGCTGTCCAGGTACGCGTCACCCGTCCCGGCCACCTCGCGGAGCCGGTCGCGCAGCAGCCCGGCCCGCTCGCCCTCCGGCGCGTCGTCCAGATCCCCCGAGAAGTCCGCGGCGGTGTCGCTGTCGAAGTGGCCGATGTCCCACGTGCCCATGGTGCGTTCTCTCCCCGTCGATGTCCGTTCCGACGGGAGGGATCCTGGCAGGTGGCACTGACAGTCGGGTGCGGGCGGATCACTTCTCCGGCAGGCGCGCCATGTCGGACACCGGTCCGAGGTGGCCGAGCTTGTCGGGGTTGACCACCGAATGGATCGAGCGGATCACGCCGTCGGCGATGTCAAGCTCGATCACGCTGGCCACCCGCCCTTCGGCGTCGCGCAGCACGGCGCCCGGCCGGCCGTTGACCCGGGCCGGCCGGAGGGAGGCGCCGAGCTTGCGGACCTTGCGGAGCCCGAAGACGAGCAGCTTGACGACGCGCTGCTGGTCGGTCAGCAGCTTCCCGATCGCCCGCGCCTTGCCGCCGCCGTCCCCGTAGAGCGCCACGTCGGGCGCGAGCATGCCGAGCAGCGCGTGGATGTCGCCGCCCTCGGTGGCCTCGAAGAACCTGCGGGCGAGTTCGTCGCCTTCCGCCCGCCGCTCGCGGGGCGGCGCACTGTCGGCCGTCGTCCTTCCGGCGTCGATGCGCCGTCTGGCGCGGGCGAAGATCTGACGGCAATTGGCCTCGGTCTTCCCGGTGATCGCCGCCACGTCGGGGTAGCCGTACCCGAACACCTCGCGCAGCACGAACACCGCCCGCTCCATCGGCGAGAGGGCCTCGAGGAGCACGAGGAACGCCATGGACAGGGAGTCGGCCAGTTCGGCGTGCTCGGCGGGTCCGGGCCTGTCGACGGTCACGACGACCGGCTCGGGCAGCCACTCGCCGACGTAGGTCTCCCGTCGTACCCGCGCCGAACTCAGGTGGTTGATCCCCAGCCGCGTGACCGCCGTGGTCAGATACGCCTTCGGAGCGGCGATCACGGTCCCGGCCTGGTGCGCCCGGGTCAGGCCGAGGAACGCGTCCTGCACGATGTCCTCGGCGTCGCCGACCGATCCGGTCATTCCGTAGGCGATGGAGAACAGCAGCGGCCGGTACCCGGCCGTGCCCGTCTCCTCCGTCGATCCCCGCACGGAACCCCTCCCGCCAACTCGCCCACCACGCTGCCCGGTCGGGCTCCCCGCCTCCCGCAGGGTATCCAAGGCGCCGGTCTGTGGATCATGAATGGGCGCGGGAGACGCACGTCACATGCGCCGCTGTCACAGGGTGCCGGGCCGCTCTGTCCTAGAGGGGTGACAGCGTACGCACAAGCAGCAGGAGAGACCTCATGAACATCGCTCTGTGGATCGTCACCGGACTGCTGGCCGCCGCCTACCTGTTCAGTGGCGCCGGCAAGCTGATCATGTCGAAGGAGAAGATCGCCTCCTTCGGTCCGAGCGCGGCGTGGACCGAGGACTTCAGCGCCGGCGGGATCAAGGCCATCGGAGCCCTCGAGGTGCTCGCCGCGGTGGGTCTGATCCTGCCCGCCGTGCTCGACATCGCGCCGGTTCTGGTGCCCCTGGCCGCCCTCGGTCTGGTGCTCCTCATGCTGGGTGCGGCGATCACCCGCTTCCGGCGTCACGAGATCACGCTCATGGTGGTGGACCTGGTCTATGTCGTCCTGGCGGGTTTCGTGGCGTGGGGTCGCTTCGGCCCCGAGTCCTTCGTCGGCTGACCGGGGTGAACTTCCCGGGTTTCTGACCTTCCGTCAGAATGAAACGTGTTCTAGTCTGCCGCGCATGGGCATCGCCATCACGCAAGAACAGCGGGAGTTGTCCAGGTCCGTGCGCGGCTGGCTCACGCGCGCCGTGCCTCCCGAGGACGTACGCAAACTCCTCGACGCCCCGCCCGACACCGTCACCGGACGACCCGCGCACTGGGACGACCTCGCCGCGCAGGGGCTCCTCGGCCTCCACCTTCCCGAGGAGTACGGCGGCGGGGGCGGCGATCTCGTCGATCTGGCCGTCGTCCTGGAGGAGGCCGCGCGGGCCCTGCTGCCGGGGCCGTATCCGGCCTCCGTCCTCGCCGCCGAGATCCTGTACCGCGCCGGGCTCGCCGACCTCGTCGCCGACCTCGCCGGCGGCACCCGTATCGGCGCCGTCGCCCTCGCGCCCGGCGGGCTGACCGCGGTCGAGACCGAGGGCGGGCGCGGGCTCCTCCTCGACGGGACCGCGCCGCCCGTTCTCGGCGCCGCCCACGCCGACCTGCTGATCCTGGCGGCGACCACCGCGCGCGGCACCGTCTGGGCCGCCGTGGACGCCGACTCCCTCTCCGTACGGGTCCACGAGTGCGCCGACCCCACCCGGCCGACCGCCGAGGTCACCGCGGACCAGGTCCACGTGCCCGGCCATCGGGTCCTGCGCGTCGACACCGCACTCGTACCGGATCTCGCCGCCGTGCTCTACGCCGCCGACGCCTGCGGGAACGCGGCGCGGGCACTGGAGACGGCGGTCGCCTACGCGAAGGTGCGCGAGCAGTTCGGGCGGCCCATCGGGCAGTTCCAGGGGATCAAGCACCTCTGCGCCGACATGCTCGTACGCGTCGAGCAGTCCCGCGCCCTCACCTGGGACGCCGCCCGAGCCGCCCGCGCCGCCGGGACCGCCGGGACCGCCGGGACCGCCGGGACCGCCCGCGCCGCCGGGACCGCCGGGACCGCCCCGACTGCCCGCGGAGAGGGGCGGTCCCTCACCGCCGCGCTCGCCGCCGCCACCGCGCTCGACGCCGCCTACAGCTGCGCCAAGGACTGCATCCAGATCCTCGGCGGCATCGGCTTCACCTGGGAGCACGACGCCCACATCACGCTGCGCCGCGCCCTCGTCGCCCGCCAGCTCCTCGGATCCGGCGACACCCACCGCGCGCACGCCGCCCGCCTCGCGGACGGCGGGGCCCGGCGCGAGCTGCGCCTCGAACTCCCGCCGGAGGCCGATGAGTTCCGCGCCGCAGCCCGGGACGCGATCGCACCCGCCGCCGGGCTCGACCCGGCAGCCGCGCGCCGGGCCCTCGCCGCCACCGGCTACGCCGCCCCGCACCTGCCCCCGCCCCACGGCCTGGGCGCGGAACCGCTCCAGCAACTCGCCGTCCAGCGGGAGCTGGACGCGGCGGGAGTCCGGCTCAGCGGCCTCGGCATCGCCACCTGGGTCGTACCGTCCCTCCTCGCGCACGGGACCCCGGAGCAGCAGGCCCGCTATCTCGGCCCCACCCTGCGCGGTGAGCTGCTGTGGTGCCAGTTGTTCTCCGAGCCCGGCGCCGGGTCCGACCTGGCCTCCCTGCGGACGAAGGCGGAGCGCACCGAGGACGGCCGCTGGCGGATCAACGGCCAGAAGGTCTGGACGAGCGCCGCCCAGTCGGCCGACCACGGCATCCTGCTCGCCCGGACCGACCCCGACGCCCCCAGGCACAAGGGGCTCACGTACTTCCTCGTCGACATGAGGACGACGCCGGGGATCGACATCCGGCCGCTGAAGGAGATCACCGGCGACTCGCTCTTCAACGAGGTCTACTTCGACGACCTGCTGCTGCCGGCCGACGCCGTCGTGGGCGAGGTGAACGAGGGCTGGCGCGTCGCCCGCAACACCCTCGGCAACGAACGCGTCCACATGGCCGACCAGGTCGCCTTCGACAGCGGCCTGGAGGCGTTGATCGCCCGCGTGGCCGACGCCGACGCCGACGCCGACGCCGACGCTTCCGTACGGGTACGGATCGGGGCGCTCGCCGCCGAGGCGCACGCGCTCGCCTGCATCGGGCTGCGGACGACGATGCTCCAGGTGTCGGGGCTCGAACCCGGCGCGGGCGCCAGCGTCCGCAAACTCGTCCAGACCGTCCACCAGCAGAAGGTCGCCGAGCTCACGCTCGAACTGCTCGGTCCCGAGGGCGCGGTACGGGAGGGGACGGGGGAGCGGGCCGTCCACGGGCTGCTGATGTCCCGCTGCCTGACCATCGCGGGCGGCACCACGCAGGTCCAGCTCAATGTCGTCGCCGAGCGTCTGCTCGGCCTGCCGAGAGACTGAGGGGGTTGTCGCGGAATGAAGGCGTACATCGTCGGCGTCGGGATGACGAAGTTCGAGAAGCCCGAGACACGTGACTGGCAGTACTGGGACATGGCCAAGGAGGCGGGGACGGCGGCGCTCGCCGACGCCGGGATCTCGTACGAGCAGGTGCAGCAGGTGCCCGTCGGCTACTGCTTCCAGGCGTCGACGGCCGGGCAGCGCGCCGCGTACGAACTCGGCCTGACCGGCGTCCCCGTCTACAACGTCAACAACAACTGCGCGACGGCGTCGACGGCGCTGATGATGGCCCGGCAGTTCGTGGAGGGCGGGATCAGCGACTGCGTCCTGGCGCTGGGCTTCGAGAAGATGGCACGCGGCGCGCTGGGTGGGGGGTCGGACGGGGGAGACTTCAAGACCTCGCCGGTGGCCCGGCACTACGGAATCATGGCCGCCGCCCACGGCTTCGAGATGTCGCCGCCGACGGCGCAGATCTTCGGGAACGCGGCCCGGGAGCACATGGAGCGGTACGGGACGACGGAGGTCCAGCTCGCGGCCGTCGGGGCGAAGAACCACCAGCACTCGGCCGGCAACCCCCGCGCCCAGTTCCAGGACGTGTACTCGGTCGAGGAGATCCTGGCCGCCAGGACGATCCACCGGCCGCTGACGAAGCTGCAGTGCTCGCCGACCTCGGACGGTGCGGCGGCGGCGGTGGTCGTGTCGGAGCGGTTCGTGGTGGAACACGGGCTGCACGAGCGGGCCGTGGAGATCGTCGGTCAGGCGATGACGACGGACACCGAGGAGTCCTTCGCCTCGGGTTCGTGCATCGACGCCGTGGGCCGGCCGATGTCCCGTGCCGCCGCGCGGGCCGTGTACGAGAGGTCGGGGCTCGGCATCGAGGACGTGGACGTGATCGAACTCCACGACTGCTTCTCCATCAACGAACTCCTGACGTACGAGGCCCTGGGCATGTGCGAGGAGGGCGCGTCGGGCAAGCTCGTCGAGTCGGGTGCCACGACGTACGGGGGGCGGTGGGTCGTGAACCCCTCGGGCGGACTGATCTCCAAGGGCCACCCGCTGGGCGCCACCGGTCTCGCCCAGGCCGCCGAACTCGTCTGGCAGCTACGGGGCGAGGCCGGCACACGTCAGGTCGGGGGCGCGAGGGTCGGGCTCGCGCACAACATCGGGCTCGGCGGGGCGGCGGTGGTGACCATGCTCCGCAGGTCCTAGTCCGCGGTCGCGGACCGCCGGTCGTAGGACCGAATCCCGATGTACGGGGCACGGGGCGTCTGCGACCATCACACGCATGGCCCACACCGAGTCAGCCGAGTCAGCCGCCACACGGTCCCCTTCCCCGCGCCGCCCTCCGCGCACCTGGCTCGTGGTCCTCGCCGCGTGTGCGGGCCAGTTCCTGGTGGTGCTCGACGTCTCGGTGGTGAACGTCGCCCTTCCGTCGATGCGGGCCGACCTCGGGCTCTCGGCCACCGGACTGCAATGGGTCCTCAACGCGTACTCCATCGCGTTCGCCGGGTTCATGCTGCTCGGCGGCCGGGCGGCCGATCTCTTCGGGCGCAAGAGCATGTTCCTGCTCGGCCTCGGGCTGTTCACGGCCGCTTCCGTCGCGGGCGGGCTCGCGCAGGAGGGCTGGCAGCTGGTCGCCGCCCGCGCCGTGCAGGGGCTGGGCGCCGCGGTGCTCTCACCCGCGACGCTCACCATCGTGACCGGCGCCGTCCCCGCCGGGTCCGCGCGGACCCGGGCGATCGGCACCTGGACGGCGGTCGGCGCGGCCGGTGGCGCGGCGGGCGGGTTCGTCGGCGGGGCGCTGGTGGACCTGCTCTCCTGGCGCTGGGTGCTCCTGATCAACGTCCCGATCGGTGTCCTGGTCCTGATCGGCGCCGCGCTGTCGCTGCGCGAGAGCCGCCTCGGGGGCGGGCGGCGGCTCGACCTGCCGGGCGCGGTCCTCGCCACGGGCGGCCTCGCCGCCGTCGCGTACGGCATCGTGCAGACGGAGGAGGCGGGCTGGGGCGCCCCGGCCACGCTGGCCCCGCTGCTCGGCGGCCTGGCGCTCCTCGGGGTCTTCGTCGCCGTCGAGGCGCGCACGACGGCCCCGCTGATGCCGCTGAAGGTGTTCCGCTCGCGGACGGTCTCGGCCGCCAACGTGGCGATCCTGGTGTGCGCCTCGACCTCCTTCGGTATGTGGTTCTTCATGACCGTGTACGCGCAGAACGTCCTCGGCTACACGCCGCTCCAGGCCGGTCTCGCCCTCGTCCCCAGCTCGGTCAGCGCCATCGTCGGCTCCACACTGGCGCCCCGTCTGATGCCGGTGGCCGGCGCCCGGAACATCGCGGTCCTCGGCGCCCTCGTCGCCGCGGCCGGATTCGGCTGGCAGTCGACCATGACCGCCGACGGCACCTTCCTCACCATCATCCTGGGCCCCGGCATCCTGATGATGACCGGCATGGGCCTGCTCATCACCCCTCTCGCGACCCTCGCCACATCGAGCGCCGCCTCCGCCGACGCGGGCCTCGTCTCCGGCCTCGTCAACACCTTCCGCACGATGGGCGGCGCACTGGGCCTGGCCGTCTTCTCCACCGTGGCGGCGGCGCGGACGGGCGGCGCCACCAGCCCCGAGGCCCTGACGGCGGGCTACGCCCTGGCCTTCCGTACGGCGACGGGGGTGCTGGTCGCGGGAGCGGTCCTGATGCTGGTGTGGCTGCCGAGGCCGTCGCGCGGGGACTGATCCCTTCCTCACCCCTTCCTCAGAGCCAGCCCTGCTGCCGCGCGGCCCGGACGGCCTCCATGCGGTTACGGGTGCCCGTCTTGCCGATGGCGGAGGAGAGGTAGTTGCGGACCGTCGATTCGGACAGGTGCAGCTTCGCCGCGATGTCGGCGATGGTCGCCCCGTCCACGGAGGCCGCCAGGGCATCGCGTTCGCGGGCGGTCAACGGGTTCGGGCCCGCGCTGAGGGCGGCCGCCGCGAGGGCCGGGTCGATGACCGTCTCGCCGCGGAGTGTCGCGCGGATGGCGACGGCCAGCTCCTCCACCGGGCCGTCCTTCACCAGGAACCCGGCCGCCCCCGCCTCCATCGCGCGCCGCAGATAGCCGGGCCGGCCGAAGGTCGTGAGGATCAGGACCCGGCAGTCGGGAACCTCGTCGCGGAGGTCGGCGGCGGCGTCGAGCCCGGAGCGGCCGGGGAGTTCGATGTCGAGAAGCGCCACCTCGGGACGACTGCGCAGCGCGGCGTCCACGATCTCGTCTCCCCGGCCCACCTGGGCGACCACCTCGATGTCCGGCTCCATGCCCAGCAGCAGGGCCAGGGCCCCGCGCATCATGCCCTGGTCCTCGGCGAGCAGAACTCTGATCATCCCGTGGGCTCCCACTCCCGTGACGCCGGGGCCTCCACGGGGAGTTCCGCGGCGACCCGGAACCCTCCGCGCGGCGCGGGCCCCGAGTCAAGGGTGCCGCCTGCGGCCGCGACCCGCTCGCGGAGGCCCGCGAGACCACTGCCCGCGGTGCCGGAGCCGGCGGCGCCCCGGCCGTCGTCGGTGACGGTCAGCCGGACCCGCTCGGGACTGCCTGCGACCTCGATCTCGCAGCGTGTCGCCCCGCTGTGCCGCACGGCGTTGGTCGCCGACTCGCGGACGACCCAGCTCAGCAGCGCCTCCGTCCGCGGCTCCAGCGGCGGTCCCGAGCGGCGCACCACCGGCTCGATCCCGGCCGAGGAGAGCACGTCGCGGGCCCGGTCGAGCTCGGCCCCCAGGGACCCCTCGCGGTAGCCGGTGACCGCCTCGCGGATCTCAGTGAGCGCCTGGCGGCCGACGGACTCGATGTCGGCGACCTGAGCGAGCGCGGCGTCGATGTCGCGCGGGGCGAGCCGGCGGGCGGCCTCCGACTTCACGACGATGACGGACAGGGTGTGGCCGAGCAGGTCGTGCAGATCGCGGGAGAACCGCAGCCGCTCCTTCTCGACCGCTGTGCGCGCCAGCTCCTGCCGGGTCTCGCACAGCTCCCGGACCGTCTCGGACAGGGCGAAGATGGCGGCGGTCACCATGGCCGAGATGAAGGTGCCGTAGGCCACGTTGATCGCGTCCCAGCCGTCCCGTACTCCCGACACCACGGCCGCGGTGACGCAGAGCGGGAACACCACCT
This sequence comes from Streptomyces vilmorinianum, assembly GCF_005517195.1. NCBI lineage: Bacteria > Bacillati > Actinomycetota > Actinomycetes > Kitasatosporales > Streptomycetaceae > Streptomyces > Streptomyces vilmorinianum. The sequence continues at coordinate 1,725,767 of NZ_CP040244.1, forward strand.
GGGGCAGCCGGCGCCCACGGGTGACCGAACCGGCGGCGAGGCCGAGCAGGGGGAAGTACAGCAGGTACGGGCCGCCGTAGGCGATGCCGAGAGCGAGCGTGACGACGGCCATGGCGGCCAGCAGCCACCAGGTGGCGGCCGCTTCACGCTTCCTCCTGTCGAAGGCACGGAAGACGACCGCGATGTAGAGGGAGTTGAAGGCGAGCAGTCCCAGGCCGGTGAGCCAGGGGTTGGACACCTCGCCCTGGAGGAGATGGGAGACCGCGCCCATGCCCATGAGCAGCCAGGGCAGCATCGACAGTCCGTTGGGCGGACCCATCCCCTCCGGTGCCCACCGCCCGCTTCCCTTCTTGCGCATGGTCCCCCCTCCTTACGCCGTCCTCGCGGAGTGACGGTACGAGACGACCGCGTACGAACCGAACAGCAGGGCCCAGAGCCCGATCACGGCGATCGCCGCCACGCCCGGCGCGGTGCCCTCCGCCAGTGCCCGGCCCAGCTCGGCGAAGCGGTTGGTCGGGGTGTACGAGGAGAGCGTGCGCAGCCAGGCGGGGAAGAGCTCCACCGGGAACCACAGGCCTCCCACGACCGCGAGGCCCAGGTTGCAGGCCACGTTCACGACGCCCGTCGTCTGCGCGGTGAGGCGGTAGCCGTTGCCTATCCCCAGCAGGGTGAAGGGGAGCGAGCCGAGCCAGAGGACGAGGGCGACACCGGCCCACTGCCAGGTCTCCATCCGGACGCCGTTGACGAGCGCGCCGGCGAGGAGGACGGCGGCGATGGCGGGCAGGACGATCACCGAGCCGGTCAGGGCGCGGCCGGTCACCACCTGGCGTGGGGTCATCGGCGTGACCCGCAACTGGCGCAGCCAGCCGAGGGACTTGTCCTCCGCGACCCCGGTGCCGACCGAGAGGGCGGCGCCCAGGGCGCCGTACGCGGCCATGCCGACCATGGAGGCGGTCTTCCACGCGGCCCCGTCCGTGCCGAGGTTGGTGAAGAGCAGGTACATCAGGACCGGCATCCCCACCCCGAAGATCACGAAGCCGGTGTCGCGCAGAGTCCGGCGGACTTCGAGCCGTACGTACTCGGTGATCATCGGGTCGTCTCCAGGGTCGTGGCGGTGGTGCGCGTCAGGGTCAGGAAGGCGTCGTCGAGCGAGACCGGGGCGACCTCCAGGCCGCGGATCGCGTTCCTCGCCGCGAGGGCGAGGACCGTGGCGTCGGAGTCGTCCGTACGCAGCCGGGCGCGGTCGCCGCGTATCTCGACGGACGTGACACCGGGGAGGAAGGGAAGCTCCTCGGTGGGGCCGCCGGCCAGGTCGAAGGAGACGAGGCTGCCGCCGGCCGCACGCTTGAGGGTCTCGCTCGTGCCGTCGGCGAGGACGCGGCCGCGGTCGACGACGACGATCCGATCCGCGTGGGCGTCCGCCTCCTCCAGATAGTGGGTGGAGAACAGGACCGTGTTGCCGCGCCGGGCGTAGCCGCGCATCGCGTCCCAGAAGGCCTGGCGGGCCTCGACGTCCAGGGCGGCGGTCGGCTCGTCGAGGACGATCAGCTCGGGGTTCCCGGCCAGCGCCACGGCGAACCGGACCCGCTGCACCTGGCCGCCGGACAGCCGGTCGACACGGTGGCCGGCCAGCTCGGTCAGACCGGCCAGGGCGAGGGCCTCGGCGACGGGCAGCGGCACCGGGTAGGTACAGGCGACGAAGGAGACCAGCTCGCGCACGGTCACCCGGGGGACCGGGCGGCCCTCCTGGAGCATCGCGCCGACCCGGCCGGCCGCGACAGCGCGGGCGGGTGCCCGGCCGAAGAGGGAGACCCGGCCGCCGTCGGGTGCGTCGAGGCCGAGGAGCAGTGCGATGGTGGTGGACTTCCCGGCGCCGTTGCGCCCGAGCAGGGCGACCGTCTCGCCCCGCTGAACGGTCAGGTCGATGCCGTCGACGGCGCGGACCGTCCCGAAGCTCTTCGTCGCGGCCTCGAAGGTGACCGCAGGCTCGTTCGTCATGCCTTCACGCTACGAATCCGGCCCCGTCCCCCGGCAGGCGTGAATGTACGGACCTGCCCGTGACAAATGTCCCGAGGCCCGTCCCCACCCGGCCCCAACTGACGTACCGTCAGGGGTTCTCAACTCATCCGCGCTCGGCTATACATGAGGATCACCGACCTAGAACGCGTTCTAGAACGGAACGGGCGCGTACGGGACGGTCCCGCACGGCCTCGGTGCGGCCGACGGTGCGGACGGTCGCACCGAGGTCTTCCACACCCCAAGGAGCAGCATCCTCATGCCCATTGATGCCGCCGAGGCCGTCGCCGCCGAGCCCCGCAGCGCCGAGATCCGCTGGGACCACAAGGACGTCCAGCTCTACCACCTGGGACTGGGGGCCGGCACCCCCGCGACCGATCCCGACGAACTCCGCTACACCCTCGAATCCAGGCTCCACGTCCTGCCCAGCTTCGCCACCGTCGCCGGAGCCGGCATGGGAGTCGTCGGCGGGCTCTCCGCGCCCGGCATCGACATCGACCTCGCCGCCGTCCTGCACGGCGGCCAGTCGATCACGCTCCACCGGCCCATCCCCGTCCAGGGCAGGGCCGTCAGCACCTCCCGCGTCGCCGCCGTCCACGACAAGGGCAAGGCCGCCGTCCTCGTCCTGCGCTCCGAGGCGGCGGACGACGACGGCCCGCTGTGGACCAGCGACGCGCAGATCTTCGTACGGGGCGAGGGCGGATGGGGCGGCGACCGCGGCCCCTCCGAGCGGCTCGACCTTCCCGACCGCGCGCCCGACAGGACCGTCGAGCGTCCCGTACGGGAGGACCAGGCGCTGCTCTACCGGCTCTCCGGCGACTGGAACCCGCTGCACGCCGACCCCGAGTTCGCCAAGCTCGCCGGCTTCGACCGGCCGATCCTGCACGGGCTCTGCACGTACGGCATCACCCTCAAGGCGGTGGTGGACACGGTGCTCGGCGGGGACGTCGCCCGTGTCCGCTCGTACCGCACCCGCTTCGCCGGGGTCGTCTTCCCCGGCGAGACCCTGCGTATCCGGATGTGGACCGGGGACGGCCGCGTCCAGGTGTCGGTCACGGCGGCCGAGCGCGACGACGCCCCCGTACTCGCCGACACCCTCGTCGAACATTCGTGATTGGAGCCGCACCATGCGCGCAGCCGTACTGCACGAGATCGGCCAGGACAAACTCGAGGTCCTCGACGACGTCGAGGCGGTGGGCTTCGGCCCCGGCAAGGTGAGGATCCGGGTCAGGGCGACCGGACTGTGCCACTCCGACGTCTCCGCCATGAGCGGCGTGCTCCCGCAGCCCGCGCCGTTCATCCCCGGCCACGAGGGCGCGGGCGAGATCCTCGACATCGGCGACGGCGTCACCGGGCTCGGCGAGGGGCAGCGGGTGCTGCTGTGCTGGCTGCCCGCCTGCGGGGTCTGTCCCGCCTGCAAGCGCGGCCAGACCCAGCTCTGCCTGGCCGGCTTCATGAACGCCGGCACCCCCAACTTCCGCAGGCCCGGAGGGGAGGTCTTCGGCTTCGCCGGGACCGGCACCTTCACCGAGGAGGTCGTCGTCGACGCCGGCTGCGCCGTCCCGATCCCCGACGACGTGCCCTTCGACATCGCCGCCCTCATCGGCTGCGGGGTGACCACGGGGCTCGGCGCGGCCATCAACACGGCGAAGGTGGAGGCGGGTTCCTCGGTCGCCGTCATCGGCTGCGGCGGCGTCGGCATCTCCGCGATCCAGGGTGCCAAACTCCAGGGAGCCGCCCAGATCGTCGCCGTCGACCCCGTCGAGTCGCGGCGCGAGGCGGCCCTGCGCTTCGGCGCGACCGAGGCGGTCGCCCCCGACGCGCTCGCCGACGCCAAGCAGCGGATCACCGCGGGCGAGGGCTTCGACTACGTCTTCGAGGTCGTCGGAAAGTCCGCCACCGCGCGCGTGGCGTACGAGACGACCCGGCGCGGCGGCACGCTCTGCGTGGTCGGCGCGGGCGCGCTCGACGACCACCTGCAGCTCAACATGTTCGAGCTGTTCTTCGACGAGAAGCGGATCCTGCCTTCGATGTACGGCGGCGGTGACGTGCTGCGTTCGTACGAGCGGGCCATCGCGCTGTGGCGGGCGGGCCGGATCGACCTGGAGTCGCTGATCACCCACCGGGTGCCGCTCTCCGGGATCAACGAGGCGATCGAGCAGATGCGGACGGGTGTCGCGCTGCGTACCTGCATCGAGATCTGAGAGGACCACGACACATGTCACTCCCTCTGGAGGGCCTGTCCGCGATCGTCACCGGCGCCGGCCGCGGCCTGGGGCGCGCCGAGGCGCTGGAGCTCGCCCGCCTGGGCGCGGCCGTCGTCGTCAACGACTACGGGCAGCCGGGGCGGGACGGCTCCGGCGAGGCGTCGGCCGCGCCGGCGGAGGAGGTCGCCGCGGAGATCCGCGCGGCGGGCGGCCGGGCGGTGGCGCACCTCGGCGACGTCGCCGACTTCGAGACCGCTCGGGGCCTGGTCGACCTGGCGGTGGGCGAGTTCGGGAAGCTGGACATCCTGGTCAACAACGCGGGGATCCTGCGCGACCGGATGGTCTTCTCGATGAGCGAGGACGAGTGGGACTCGGTGATCCGGGTCCATCTGAAGGGGCACTTCAACACCACCCACTTCGCGGCGGTGCACTGGAGGGGCCGGGCGAAGGCGGGGGAGTCCGGGGTGTACGGCCGGATCGTCAACACCTCGTCGGAGGCGTTCCTGGCGGGCTCGGCGGGTCAGCCGAACTACGCGGCGGCCAAGGGCGGGATCGTGGGCCTGACGACGTCGACGGCGCTGGCGCTCGCCAAGTACGGCGTGACGGCGAACGCGATCTGCCCGCGGGCGCGGACCCGGATGACGGAGGACGTCTTCGCCGGCTTCGCGGAGCCGGGGGCGGGTGAGCTGGACGCCTTGGCCCCGGAGCACGTGGCGCCGGTGGTGGGGTACCTGGCGTCCCCGGCGGCGGCGGGCGTCAACGGCCAACTGCTGGTCGTCCACGGCGGGATGGTCGCGATCGTGGACCGGCCGAGGGTGGCGGCGAAGTTCGACACGACGAAGGACGCGTTCACGTACGAGGAACTGGACGGGCTGCTGTCCCCGCACTACGCGGGCCGCCCGGCGGGGGAGACGTTCGCGGCGGCGGAGATCCTGGGCCTGAAGCGGGGCGACGCCTGAGGTGGAGGGGTGGGGTGGGATTCCCCCCACCCCACCCCACCCCTCCCCGAAACCCTGACGAGACCGGGGGCCCAGCCCCCGCCCCCCCCAAACTGCGCGGCAGCTCCGCGCCGCGAGGCAACCCCCCGAGCCCCCCGCCCTGCGAGGCGGCGGCTCCGGGCCGCCGGCCCGCCCCCCACCCCCCGTTGTGGGCATTTGTTCCGCTGGGGCGGAACGGGTGGGCACAACGGACGGCGCCCTTGCGGGCGCGTCCGCCCCCAGGAGCCCCGCACCCACAGGGCGCGGCTCCCCGTGCGAGGTCGTCCAGCGGGTGGGGAACGGAAACGGCCCCGGGGAAACCCCCAGGGCGGGTGCAGCGGTACCGCCGTTCCGTGTCGCGGTGACGGAAACGGCCCCGGGGAAACCCCCAGGGCCGGTGTCGTGTTACCGCGCTTCCGAGTCGCGGCGGTGGCGGCCGTGAGGGGAGGACGAGGTGTCCTCCGACGGCGCCGACTCCCCGCGGTGCTTTCCGGAGCCGTGCGGCTGCGCGCCGTCCGTGCTTGCTTGCGACATGCTGTAACTCACCCCGTATGGATCTCTCTTGCGTGCGATCCAAGAGTCTAGCCAGCGGCTTTACGGCCGGCGAGCGGAGCCTGCTGCAGCGGCACCGGCCGGCACACCTGGGGCTCCACGGGCTCGAGCGGGGCCGGTTCCGGGTCGGGGGGTACCTCCAGGCCGGCGAGACCGCAGGGCGTCTCCTCCGTCGCGTACGGCAGCCGCAGCACGCCCTCCGCCGTCCACACCCCGGACCCCGCCAGCCACCCCGCGGGCACCGCCAGTTGGTGCATCCGGCGGCCCGCGGGGCGCCACATCCCGACCCAGCTCCCCGCCGCCGCGTCGATCCGCAGCGCGACCGAGGAGCTCTCCGGCAGCAGCACCTGGCCCGGCTGCACCGCGAACGGCGTCACCGCCGCGTCGTCGAGCCGCAGGCAGTCGGGGAAGCGGATCGGCAGGAGGCTACCGAGGACGCCCCAGCCCAGCCGGTCGTGCCCCGGTGACGGCGCGTCCGAGCGGATCAGGAGCAGCCCGCTGTCCGGGTCGGCCATCAGCAGCCGGTCGTTGCTGTCCTCCGTGATCTGGAGCAGCGGCGTCACCTCGCCGCCCCGCTCCAGGTCGACCGCCACCGCCTTCACCGGGCCGTCGTCCAGGCGCCGGTCGAGGGCGAGCATCCGTCCCGTACGGTCCAGCCAGACCCCGCCCGTGCAGCGGCCCTTGACCTCCGCGACCTGCTCCGGGCCGAACGCCCCGCCCGCCACCAGCCAGATCGTGGTGGTGTCCGCGCCGACGCACATCGCGTACGCGCAGATGCCGTCGGGGGAGGGCGGCAGCAGGGTGAGGTCCTCGGACTCGACGGCTCCCAGGGCCAGTTCCCCCGTCCCGGGTCCCGTCGGGTACAGCAGGGAGAACGTGTGCCGGTGCCCGTCCACCGCCCGCCCGATCAGCACCCGCCCGTCAGCGAGCGGCAGCAGCTGCGTATGGGGCTCCTCCGGCTGGTCGAGCGGGAGGGGTACGGCGTACGGCTCCGGCCCGTCCAGGGTCCACCGCTCCGCGTACAGGGCGTCCCCCGCGCCGGCGAGCCGCGCCGCGTACGCCCCGTTCGCCGTGATCGTGAATCGCGACGGCGATACCGCGCCGCCGTCTTCCGTCGCTGTCTCGATGGCACAGGCTGTCATCGACTCGTCACCTCCGGCCATCGAAGCTAGTTTTCGCACTTCCTGCCGAACAACACGAGCCCGGTCACTTCACACATAAGGGTGGCCGTGAATCGATTCTGCTGAGGCGAGGGGGCCGGTTGTGCTGGAGGGGTGAGCGTTACGTAAGGTAAGGCGACCCTAAGTGGAGTCTGTGACTCCGGGTACGGAGACGCCCTCCGTACCGGTTGAGAGCCGCCCGTCCCCGTACCCGTGACAGGAGAACCCTCATGTCCCTCCGCCGCCGCGGCACCGCCGCCGCCGTCGCCCTCGCCGCCGCGCTCTCCCTCGCGGCCTGCGGAAGCGGCGACGACGCACCGGCCGCCACCTCGGAAAAGAAGGAGAGCGGCGCCAGGAAGGACGTCGCCGCGGGCGGCAAGGACTTCGGCGACGCGGCGGCCAAGACCGCGGCGATGGGCACGGACGCCAAGCCCGGCCAGTTCCCGCGCACCCTCACCCACGCCCTCGGCAAGACCGAGATCAAGTCCGCCCCCAAGCGGGTCGTCGTCCTCGACGTCGGCGAGCTCGACAACGTCGTCTCGCTCGGCATCAAGCCGGTCGGCTACGCCCCCGCCGAGGGAGACGATGGCATTCCCACGTACTTGAAGAACGAGGCGGGCACCCCCAAGTCCGTCGGCACCATCAACAACCTCAACCTCGAGGCGATCGCCAACCTGGAGCCCGACCTGATCCTCGGCAGCCGGCTGCGCGCCGCGGACAAGTACGACGAGCTCTCGAAGATCGCCCCCACCGTCTTCTCCATCCGCCCCGGCTTCACCTGGAAGGAGAACTACCTCCTCAACGCCGCGGCCCTGGACAAGACCGCCGACGCGCAGTCGAAGCTCGCCGCGTACGAGACCAAGGCGAAGCAGCTCGGCGCGGACATCGGCCCCGACAAGCCGACCATCTCCATGGTCCGCTACCTGCCGGGCAAGATCCGCCTCTACGCCAAGGCGTCCTTCATCGGCACGATCCTCGAGGACGCCGGCCTGCCGCGGCCCGCGAACCAGCAGATCGACGAGCTCGCCGCCGAGATCAGCCCCGAGAAGATCGACCAGGCCGACGCCGACTGGATCTTCACCGGCGTCTACGGCGACCCGAAGGCCACCAAGCGTGACACCGCCCAGGCCAACCCGCTGTGGAAGAACCTCAAGGCGGTCAAGGCCGGCCAGGCGAAGGACGTCGCGGACGAGACCTGGTACCTCGGCCTCGGCGTGACGGCGGCGGACCGCGTCCTCGACGACCTGCGCGCCGACCTCGTGAAGAAGTAGGAGAAGAACCGCCCGAGGGCTGTCCGCGAGGGTTGTCCACAGGGCAGGACGACGAGGCACGGAGGCCAGGTAGCCTTTCCTCCGTGCCCCGTCTGTCTGAAGTCATCGCCGCGCTCGACGCTCTCTGGCCGCCCGAGCGGGCCGAGCAGTGGGACGCCGTCGGCACGGTCTGCGGCGACCCCGACGCCGAGGTCACCCGTGTCCTGTTCGCCGTCGACCCCGTCCAGGAGATCGCCGACGAGGCGATCGCGCTCGGCGCCGACCTGATCGTCGCCCACCACCCGCTCTATCTGCGCGGTACGACGACGGTCGCGGCCTCCCACTTCAAGGGCCGCGTCGTGCACACGCTGATCAAGCACGACATCGCCCTCCACGTGGCGCACACCAACGCGGACACCGCCGACCCCGGGGTGTCCGACGCCCTCGCCGGCGCCCTCGACCTGCGGATCACCGGCCCCCTGGTCCCCGAGAACAACCTCGGCCGGATCTGCGAGCTGGACCACCCCGAGACGCTCGCCGAGTTCGCGGCCCGCGCCGCGAAGCGGCTGCCCGCCACCGCGCAAGGGATCCGGGTCGCCGGAGACCCGGAGATGACCGTCCGCCGGGTCGCCGTCAGCGGCGGCTCCGGCGACAGCCTCTTCGACGCCGTACGGGCCGCGGGCGTGGACGCCTTCCTCACCGCCGACCTGCGCCACCACCCGGTCTCCGAGGCCACCCAGCGCGCGCCGATCGGCCTGGTCGACGCCGCCCACTGGGCCACCGAATGGCCCTGGTGCGAGCAGGCCGCCGCCCAGCTCGACGAGATTTCCGACCGCCACGGCTGGGACCTGCGCGTCCACGTCTCGAAGACGGTCACCGACCCTTGGTCCTCCCACCACACCTCCCCTGGAGCCCCCAACTGAACGCCGCGCCCGCCGACCAGATCCGACTTCTCGACGTCCAGGCACTGGACGTCCGTCTCCAGCAGCTCGCCCACAAGCGCAAGTCCCTGCCCGAGCACGCCGAGATCGAGTCGCTCACCAAGGACCTCACCCAGCTGCGCGACCTGCTCGTCGCCGCGCAGACGGAGGAGAGCGACTGCGCCCGCGAGCAGACCAAGGCGGAGCAGGACGTCGACCAGGTGCGCCAGCGCTCCGCACGGGACCAGCAGCGTCTCGACTCGGGCGCCGTCTCCTCCCCGAAGGACCTGGAGAACCTCCAGCACGAGATCACCTCGCTCGCCAAGCGCCAGGCCGACCTGGAGGACATCGTCCTCGAGGTCATGGAGCGCCGTGAGTCCGCCGCCGAGCGGGTCACCGAGCTGACCGAGCGGGCCTCCGCCGTCCAGGCCAAGACCGACGACGCGACCGCCCGCCGCGACGCGGCGCAGGCCGAGCTTGACCGGGAGGCGGCGTCGGTCGGCAAGGAGCGCGAGCTCGTGGCCGGCTCCGTCCCGGCCGACCTGCTGAAGCTCTACGAGAAGCTGCGCGAGCAGCAGGGTGGGGTCGGCGCGGCGCGGCTGTACCAGCGCAAGTGCGAGGGCTGCCACATCGAGCTGAACATCACCGAGCTCAACGAGGTCCGGGCGGCCGCGGCCGACGCGGTCGTGCGGTGCGAGAACTGCCGTCGGATCCTCGTCCGTACGTCGGAGTCCGGCCTGTAATGACGGCCACGAGGGAAGTCGTCGTCGAGGCGGACGGGGGCTCCCGGGGCAACCCGGGGCCCGCCGGGTACGGGGCCGTGGTCCTGGACCCGGCGACCGGCGAGACGCTCGCGGAGCGCGCCGAGTACATCGGCGTCGCCACGAACAACGTCGCCGAGTACAAGGGCCTGGTGGCCGGTCTGAAGGCGGCGCGCGAGCTGTTCCCCGACGCCGTGGTCCACGTCCGCATGGACTCCAAGCTGGTCGTCGAGCAGATGTCCGGCCGCTGGAAGATCAAGCACCCGGACATGAAGCCGCTGGCGGCGGAGGCGGCCCGGGTCTTCCCGGCGGGCCGGGTCCGCTACGAGTGGATCCCGCGCGAGCGGAACAAGCACGCCGACCGTCTCGCGAACGAGGCGATGGACGCGGGCAAGCGCGGCAAGCAGTGGGAGCCGTCGGCGTCCTCGGCGGCCCTGGACGCCTCGGCCGCGCGCAACGCGGCGCCGCCGCCGCCCTCGGGACCTCCCGGCGATGCGACGGCGGGCGCGGCGCGCGCCCGCGCCGCGCTCTCGGGCGTGGGTGCTGGTGCTGGTGCTGGTACGGCTGCGGGGCGTCCCGCCGCCGCTGCGGCACAGACCGACGACGGCCTCTTCGCCGCTGACGAGGCCATCGCGGCCCAGGCGCGCGCCTCGCTGGCCGCGGCGGGAGCGGCCGAGCGGGAGTCCGCCGCCACCGGGTCGGTGGCGAGCGGGGACTTCGAGGCCGAGGCGGGCGTCGTGGCGCACGTGGGCCACGCTCGGGCGGCGGCCCGTGCGGCCGGAGCCGGAGCCGCTGCCGCCGGGCCCGCGGGTGCCCGGACCCCGACCACCACGGGTACCGCCCCCGGCTGGGGCGCGCCCGACCTCGGGACCCCCGCCACCTTCGTCCTGCTCCGCCACGGCGAGACCGCGCTCACCCCCGAGAAGCGGTTCTCGGGCAGCGGGGGCAGCGACCCCGAGCTGTCCGCCGCCGGGCTGCGGCAGGCCGACGCCGTCGCCGCCGCGCTCGCCGCACGCGGCACGATCCAGGAGATCGTCAGCTCGCCGCTCAAGCGCTGCCTCCAGACCGCGGAGACCGTCGCCGCCCGCCTCGGCCTCGATGTGCGGATCGAGGAGGGGCTGCGCGAGACCGACTTCGGCGCCTGGGAGGGGCTGACCTTCGCGGAGGTACGGGAGCGGTACGACGAGGACCTCGACGCCTGGCTCGCCTCGCCCAAGGCCGCCCCGACCGGCGGCGGCGAGAGCTTCGCGACCGTCGCGCGGCGCGTCTCGGCCACCCGCGACCGGCTGGCGGTTCAGTACGCGGGCCGCACCGTCCTCCTCGTCACGCACGTCACGCCGATCAAGACCCTGGTACGGCTCGCGCTCGGCGCCCCGCCGGAGTCGCTGTTCCGGATGGAGCTCTCGGCGGCCTCGCTGTCGGCCGTGGCGTACTACGCGGACGGCAACGCCTCCGTACGGCTCTTGAACGACACCTCGCACCTGAGGTGACCCGGACGGGCACCAGGAGGAGGGGGCGGGGTCACGAAAACACCGTGACCCCGCCCCCTCCCCCGTAGCACCATCAAGGCCATGACCTGGCACATCACCGAGGACGCCGAAGCGTTCCGCGCGGCCGCCCACGACCACTTCGCCGCCGATCCCGCCCGCAACACCGTGCTGCTCACGCTCAGCGAGGGCGCGCGGCGCCGGCCCCTCGCGTCCGCGCGGTACGGATGGTGGACCGAGGCGGACGGGAGGGTCACCGGCGCGTTCCTGTTCACGCTGCCCCACGAGCCGGCGCTGGGACCGATGCCCGTGGAGGCGGCCCGCGCCCTCGTCCATGCCCTGCCGGACGCGGGGGAGGGGGCGGGGCCCGCGGCCGTGACCAGTGTGCGCGGCGAGGAGGAGACGGCCGAGGCGTTCGCCGCCGAACTGTGCGGGGAGTCGGGCCGCGCGTGGACGACCACCCGCAGGATGCGGCTGTACCGGCTCGGCCAGCTCACCCCGCCGGACCCCGCGCCGCAGGGCAGGGCCCGGACCGCCACAGCCGAGGACATCCCCCGCGCCGCCGCGTGGATGCGGGACTTCGCCGGCGACATCGGCGAGAGCACCGACGTCGACTACACACCGAACATCGAGCCCCGCGTCGCCGAAGGCCGTCTCCACTTCTGGCAGACCGGCGACGGTCCCGTGTCCATGGCGGGCATCTCACCGATCGTCGCGGGCCAGGCCCGGATCTCCCCCGTGTACACCCCCTCGGGGCTCCGCGGTCGCGGCTACGCGGGCGCCATCACCAGCGCCGTCAGCCGGGCGGCCCTGGACGCGGGCGCGCGGCAGGTCCTGCTCTTCACGGACCTGTCCAACCCCACCAGCAACTCCCTTTACCAGCGCCTGGGTTACCGTCCCGTCACGGATCATGTCGGGATGGAGTTCACCAAGCACGGGTGACCCGTACGCTACGGTTCAGGGTGAAGGGGCGGACGGGGCCCACGAGTTACAGCCCTCGCTGAGCGCCGAGCCGCAACTGCGCGGCCGTGTCAGGGCCGCCGCCGAGACCGCCGATCTCCCGCCCGGGGCCATGGGCGGGCTCGCGGCCGACGCGCTTCTCGGGACGGCCGCACGCTGGCGACCAGGGGCGGCAAGGCGCCCATGGCCCTGTGGGAGGTCGCGGACCCCCGCCACCCACGGAAGGTCGGGCAGGCCTCCGGTGAGGAGGATCGCTTCATCTCGTTCGAGTTCCACCCGCAGGGAAACCTCCTGGTCGGAGCCGACCAGGACGGGGACTTCGTGATGTGGGCGGTTCAGGAGCGGAGTCTGTCCCACCGGGTCGCCACGCTCTCCCCGCACCGGCAGAACGCGGATCGGGCCCGGTTCACTCCGAACGGCCGGTACCTCCTCACGTCGGACGGCGGCAGCGTCTACGTGTGGGATCTGGACGACTTCCCCGAACTCGGCGCCGACACCCTCGGCCGGGCCTGCGAGGTCGCCGGTGGCGGTCTCACGGAGAAGGACTGGCGGACATACGCGCCGGGGCTGACGTACGAGAAGACCTGCCCCTAGCGGCCCTGGCGGCCCTGGCGGGGGGTGGTGCGCAGGGCCGCCGCCCCGCTCGCCAGTGATTCGACCCGCGCCCAGTCGCGGGCCGCGAGGGCGTCGGCGGGCAGCATCCACGTACCGCCGACGCAGCCGACGTTCGGCAGCGACAGATACGACGGGGCGGAGTCCAGGGAGATGCCGCCCGTCGGGCAGAACCGGGCCTGGGGGAGGGGCCCCGCGAGCGACCTCAGATACGGGACGCCGCCCGCCGCCTCCGCCGGGAAGAACTTCATCTCGCTCACCCCGCGTTCGAGGAGCGCGACGACCTCCGAGGTGGTCGAGACGCCCGGCAGGAACGGCACGCCCGAGCAGCTCATGGCGTCCAGCAGGCTCTCCGTCCAGCCGGGACTCACCAGGAAGCGCGCCCCGGCCCCGACCGCGTCCGCGACACCGGCCGGCGAGACGACCGTGCCCGCGCCGACGACCGCGTCCGGGACCTCGGCGGCGATCGCCCGGACGGCGTCGAGCGCGGCAGGGGTCCGCAGCGTCACCTCGACGGCGGGCAGGCCGCCCGCGACCAGCGCGCGCGCCAGAGGTACGGCGTCGGCGGCGTCCTCGATCACGACGACGGGGATGACGGGGACCGCGGGGGCGAGCCCGAGAACGGAGGGGCGCGGCACGGAGCTCATGCCCTCATCCTGCCCGCGCCCTGCAGTACACGCAATGAGCGTTGCGTATGGTGCAACGTGAGGCGGTTGCCCTCAGCAGTGCAGCGTGAACGAGGCTTCCCCGTGGGATCGGCCGTTGACCTGGAGCCGCACCAGATGGACACCTGGGTGGTAGCGCCGCGTGCTGATCGGCTTGAAGGAGTGTCTGCGTGTCGCGCGCCACGTCTCGCCGGGCGCCAGGGACCGCGTGGTGAGTTTGAAGACCTTGGGGGTGCGGGTTCCGTTGGCTTTCATATGGAGGACGACGTAGTCGACGACGAGGTGAGCGGTCTGATCGTGCGTGTTGGTCACCGAGTAGTCGAACAGCAGATCGTCGCCGATCCGGATCTCTGAGGCGTGGATGTGCGGGCCCTCGACAGCGACGGGAATGTCCGGGGAGTGGCCGAGCAGCGTAAGGGCCCCGGCGTGGCCGGACTTGATCAGGGTCCGCAGGCCGTGCCGTACCAACCGGGTCGTCGTCGGTGCCGGGTCGCTCAGCCAGCGCGCCGCGACACCAGCGGCGATATCGGGGTGGTCGCGGCTGATGTCGTTGAGGTGGTTGGCCACTGATCTGCGGACGTACTCGGAGTCGTCCCGGTACAGCGCGTCGAGCAGGGGCAGTGCGGGTGTCGGATCCGCGATCAGCTCCGGGAGCCGGGGTGCCCAGGGCAGTCTCGGCCGCGTGCCCTCACTGGCCAGTCGGCGGACGTGGGGGTCGGGATGTGCGGTCCACGGCGTCATGACCCGGAGCGCGCGTTCCAGGTCGGCACGGAGGAAGGGCCGGACGGCGGTCTCCGCGGTCAGGCGCGGGGTGAGTTCCGCCAGCAGGGCGAGCGCCGGTTCGAAGGCGTCCCCGCCCCGTACAGTGACGGCCTCGGTGACAGGGAAGATCATCCATCCGGTGAAATCGCCGTCCCGCAGTGCGGCGCGCACCACGTTCGCGAAGGCCGGGTAGTCCGCAGGAAGATCAGCCAGGACGGCATTTCTGATCAGGGTGACACGCTCGGTGAAGCTCAGCCCGTCCAGGACGGCGCCGCACCCCCGGGTCTCGTGCGCCGTGATCCCGTCACCGGCTCGCGTAAGGCATCGGGCGAGGTCGGCGACGGTGTCCGCGCTGAGTAGTTCGTCTGCCGAGGGCACGGCGTCACTCTCCTTGATCTCGGGGGCTATGCGGTGTGCAGTACCTGAGCGTGCCGCATCTCGTGCACTGTGCCGATTCGGCTGAAGAAGCCCTGCGCCCGGGGGTCGGTCGGCATCTCCTTGGCCGCGCGCTCGGCGACGGCGGCGGACGACCAGACGATGAAGTCCAGGACGGTGCCGTCGTCGAACTGGGCGAGGTGTGCGCCCTGGAAGCCGTCGCCGTACCGCTCCTTGAGCAGTTCGACGAGTTGCTCTCGGTGGGCGGTGAGGGCGGCGGGGTCGTCGGTGTCGAACCTGACGTACTCGATGGTTGCGCTCATGGCATCACCCTTCGTCGATCACGTGACTCACGGAGTTGATGGATTAAATCCGTGAGTTGAAGTTATCACGGGTTCGCTGACCTGAATCCAGTAGATTGAGGGCATGACCATCCGGGACCTGCAGGACATGCCGTGGATCGGCGAGGACCCGGTCCTCGACCTGGCCAACACCGTCGTCATCGGAGCAGGCCCGGGACGCGGCGACGTCGACTTCCTCGCCGATCGGGAACTCACCAGGCGATGGCGCGCCCGCGCCGCCGACCGCGGACTGGCCGCCCTCTCCTTGGAGGAGCTGGAGCGGCTGCGTGGGTTGGTCCGCGACGCGCTGGACGCGACAGCCGGACAGCGTCCGCTCAGCGACAGCCTGCGGAGCCGCCTGAACGAACTCGCCTCGTCCGCCCCCGTCGTCTTCCGAGTGACCGGCGACGGCCTGCTCGCACAGCAGGAACACGGCGGCGGCGCCGAGGCCGTCGTCGCCCGCGAGACGCTCGTCCTGGCCGCGGGTCCGGACCGTCAGCGGGTGAGGCGCTGCCACGCCCCCAGTTGCGGCATGTTCTTCCTGGCCAGGCGCCGTGACCAGGCGTGGTGCTCCCTCGGCTGCGGCAACCGGGCGAGGTCCACCCGGCGCCAGCCACGAGAAACGGGAACCCACAGCTGATGAGACGAGGGAACGCGAAATCAGGTGGTGACACCGGACTTGGGCTCCCTCGCGACCGCACTCCATGCTCGGATCTGTCGGGCGGGCGGCCTACTCTGAGCCCCGTCCGAACTATCTGGGAGAGACATGACAAGCAGGTTCACCGAGTTGACCGTTGACTGCCGTTCTCCGGAGAGGCTCGCGGCCTTCTGGTGCGAGGTCCTGGACTTCAAGGTGATCGAGCGGAGCGAGGGCAAGGTCGAGATCGGCTCCTGGGTGCCGACCGTCGAGGACGTTCGCGCCCGCCAGATGCCGCCCACCCTGGTGTTCATCCAGGTGCCCGAGGGCAAGGCCGTCAAGAATCGGCTTCACCTGGACGTCAGCCCGATCGACGGCAGCACCGAGGACGAGGTGACCAGATTGCTCGGCCTCGGCGCCACCAGGGCGGACGTGGGCCAGGGCCCGGACCGGAACTGGGTGGTCATGGCCGACCCCGAAGGCAACGAGTTCGACGTCCTGCGCACCCTGGCACCGCAGGACCAGGCCGTTGGTTGATGCGTGTCATTGACCGGCGCCCACCGGCACGCCGCCGGGGCACGTCAAGAGGCCCCGGCCGGCGCCGTCTTCATCCGGTCCGCGGTCATCCGGTCGGCGGTCATCCGGTCCGCGGTCATCTGGTCGGCGGTCATCCGGTCCGCAGGGTCATCCGGTCCGCAGGGTCATCCACAGGAAACGGCCTAGTGGATCTCGTCCACCAGCACGTCGAGCACCCCCGCCTTCCCCTCCTCCACCACGTAGCCCAGATCCCGCAGCGCCTCCACCAGCTCCTCGCGCCCCCGCGGTTGCGCCCCCGCCTCCAGCAGGCTGCGGACGATCCGCCCCTTCGTGGCCTTGTTGAAGTGGCTGACCACCTTCCGGGTCGGCGCGTGCAGCACGCGTACCGTCGCCGTCCGCGCCGCCACCTCGCCCTTCGGCTTCCACGCCGACGCGTACGCCGAGGACCGCAGGTCCAGGACGAGACTGTCCCCGGCCGCCTCCGGCATCACCGTCGCCATCGCACCGCGCCAGTGCGCGCCCAGCGCCCCGAGCCCCGGCAGCTTCACCCCCATCGAGCAGCGGTACGACGGAATCCGGTCGTCCACCCGCACCGCGCCCCACAGGCCCGAGAACACCAGGAGCGAGGCGCGCGCCCGCTTCCGGGCCGCCGCGTCCAGCGTGGACAGGCCAAGGGCGTCGTACAGCACCCCCGTGTAGATCTCGCCGGCCGGCCGGGCCCCCGCCGTCCTCAGCTCCACGTTCTTGGCGACCTCGCCGCGCAGCCCCTCGCTCAGACCGAGCACCTCGCGCGCCTTCTCCTCGTCGGCCGCGCACAGCTCGACGAGCTCGTCCAGGACCGCCGCCCGTGCCTCGGCCAGGCCCGGCAGCGACAGGGACTCCGGCTTGAGCGGCGCCCCGCGCCCCGACGCGGCCTTACCCTCCGACGGCGGCAACAGCACGAGCACGGTGGTTCTCCTTCGTACGTACGGGGCTGGGGGTGCGGCCCCAGAACGTTCAGCCTACAAAGTGCCGGGTCCGGCTCCCCGCCCTACGCTCGGTCCATGCCCCGCCGCCACATTCACGTGACCGGCGCAGCCGAGGACCTGCGGGCCGCGCTGCGCGCACTGAGGACCCGGATGGACGTTCCGGCAGGCTTCCCGCCGGCCGTCCTCGCCGAGGCCGAGGCGGCCGCGGCGTCCCCACGGCTGCCGGACCACGACGCCACCGACATCCCTCTCTTCACCATCGACCCGCCGGGCTCCCGCGACCTCGACCAGGCCATACACCTCGCCCGTCGGCCGGGCGGCGGCTACCGCGTCCACTACGCCATCGCCGACGTCGCCGCGTTCGTCACCCCCGGCGGCGCCGTCGACAAGGAGGCCCACCGGCGCGTCGAGACCCTCTACTTCCCCGACGAGAAGATCCCGCTGCACCCGCCGGTCCTCTCCGAGGGCGCCGCCAGCCTGCTTCCCGACCACACCGCGCCCGCCCTGCTCTGGCGCTTCGACCTGGACGCCGACGGCGCCCAGGTCGCCGTCGACGTACGCCGTGCGCGCGTCCGCAGCCGCCTCAGGCTCGACTACGCCGGCGCCCAGCAGCTGATCGACGCGGGCACGGCGGAGGAACCGCTCGCCCTGCTCAAGACCGTGGGCACGCTCCGCGAGGCGCTGGAGGTGGAACGCGGCGGGGTCTCCCTCAACCTCCCCGACCAAGAGGTCGTCCAGACCGGCGACTCGTACACCCTCGTCTACCACGCCCCCAACGCGGTCGACGGCTGGAACGAGCAGATCTCCCTGCTCGCCGGCATGGCGGCCGCCGATCTGATGATCGGCGCGGGCATCGGGATCCTGCGCACCCTCGGCGCCGCCCAGGACGGGGTCGAGAAGCTGCGCCGCTCCGCTAAGGCGCTGGAGATCGACTGGCCGCACCACATGTCGTACGCGGAGCTCATCCGCTCGCTCGATCCGGCGGTTCCCCGGCACGCCGCCTTCCTCCTCGACGCCACCGGCCTGTTCCGGAAAGCCGCGTACATCCACTTCAAGGACGGGACCCTTCCGGACCCCCATGTCCATTCCGCCATCGCCGACGAGTACACCAGCTGCACCGCGCCCCTGCGCCGCCTCGTCGACCGCTATGTGGGCGAGCTCTGTCTGGCGGCCGTCGACGGCCAGGCGCCACCCGCGTGGGTGAAGGACGCACTGACGAATCTGCCGGCCGACATGGACAAGGGGCGCGGCAAGGAGGTCGACCGGGAGAGCATGAACGTCGTCGAGGCGGCGCTTCTGAAGGACCGGGTCGGCCAGGTCTTCGACGGGTTCGTGATCGACGTGAGGGACAGCACGAAGAAGAACGGTGTCGTGCATCTGAAGGATCCGGCCGTGGTGGGCACGGTGAAGAGCCCGCAGGGGCTGCTGGAGGAAGGGACGCGGGTGAAGGCGAAGCTGACGAAGGCGGAGCCCGCGGCCCCGGACAGGGACAAGGTCCTCTTCAAGCACGTGCCGGAGTGAGTCACGCGTCGGCGACGGCCCGCGCCAGCGCCCGGTGCAGCGCGCGGGCGTCGTCGGCGTGACAGCGCACGATCCGTACGGGCCGGGGCGCGCCGAGGAGCCGGGGCGCGTCGACGGGCTCGGTGAGCTCGATGGTGAGGGAGGTCTGAGCGCCGACGGCGAGATTCAGCTCGCCGTCGGCCTTCTCGTGGGAGAAGCGCAGTTCGTGCCGGACCGCGGCGATCTTCTCCAGCGGGATCCGGAGGTCGACATGCGCGGCCTGCCGCAGCCGGAGGGTCCCGGGGGTGAGGACGTGCGGCCGGGTCACGGAGGCGGCGTGCAGGCCGAGCACGAACAGGACCGTGTACACGTCCAGGACCAGCACGATCGCGTGGACGATCGGCAGGCCGGCGAGCAGGTACGACATGGCGACGGTCTCGACGAGACACACGAACGCGAAGCCGTACATGAGGGCGGCCTGGTCGCGGGCGTGCGGGAAGGCCGTGGCGCCCGCGCGTACGCCGTGCCGGCGGCGCGCCACCCACAGCCCGAGGCTCGCCATCAGCCGCATCTCGTGCCCGATCAGCCGGAGCGCGGGCTCGGGGACCAGTTCCCCGAGGGCCTCCCGCGCGGAGAGCCCGCGCCGCCGGAGCCGGAGGAACACGGCACCGCTCACGACGAGGAGCAGCAGGCCCGCCACCTCGGCGGAGGCGAGAGCGGGCGCGGGTATCCGTACGCCGGCGACGAGGCAGACCAGGAGAACGAGCTCGGCGGGGAGGAAGGCGTACGCGAGCCCGCGCAGAAGCCGGATCGCGGCGGTCATCGGCAACGCTCCTGGACCAGGATCAGGGCGTGGTGGACGGCGGCGGTCTGGGCGGGGGAGAAGTCACCGAAGAACATCTCGGTGAACCGCCCCTGCGGCAGGCCCTGCCCGCCGAGGTCGGTCACCACCTCGTCCGGCAGCAGGTCGGCGAGCGCCTGCGCGGCCTCCGCCACCCGCGGGTCGGCCGGGTCGGCGTCGGCGAGGGCGTCGAGCCGGGCGTACACGTCGTGAGCGCGCGCGACGGCCCGGGGGTCCTCGGTCATGGTGCGCATCGTGTTCATGAGCTTCGCCCGCTCCTCGTCCGGCGCCACGGTGTCGAGCAGGGCGAGCACCTCCCGGTCCTTGGCGGCCATCGGCGACTCGGGGACTTCGCCCAGGCCCGCGAACAGCCCGGCCAGCTCCGCCGACACCGGCCCCTCGGCGGTCAGCCGCCCGGCCCGCGCCTCCCCGAGGAGCTCGGCGAGCCGCGCCCGCCGCTCGCGGATGACGGCCTCCTGCCGCCCGAGATCGGCGTCCAGCTCCTCCAGCACCTGCACCAGTTCCCGCCCCTCGTCGTCGGCGACCACGTCCCGCACCTCGTCGAGCCCGAGCCCGAGCTCGGTCAGCCGCCGGATCCGGGCGAGCAGCACGGCGTCCCGGATCCCGTACTCCCGGTAGCCGTTGGCCCGCCGTGCGGGCTCGGGCAGCAGCCCCAGATGGTGGTAGTGCCGCACCGCCCGGGGGGTGACCCCGACGAGCGCGGCGATCTCGCCGATTCGCATGACCCCAGTACAAACCCTGACGCTGCGACAAGGTCAAGCGTGGTCCGCCGCCCCGCCCTGATCATGTGCCACGATCGAGGGAACGACCCCGATCACAGGGACGCGGCGCGCCGTTGCCACGCCTGGGGTGCCGTCCCGCTCCACCTGCTCGTGGACCGCGACACGTCCACCGTGACGCTCTTCAGCGACCCGGAGGACGGCGAGTACCCGCGGCGGGACCTGGCACCCTTCGGCAAGCCACTGCCTCTCCCCGAGCCCTTCGGCCTCGACCTGGAGACGGCCGACTTCGTCTGAAACGCCAGGTAGCATGACCGTACGGCAGACGAGCCGGGCGGGCGGCCGCGTGGGGATCCTCGGATCCTCCCGAGGAACGTCCGGGCTCCACAGGGCAGGGTGGTGGCTAACGGCCACCCGGGGTGACCCGCGGGACAGTGCCACAGAAAACAGACCGCCGGGGACCTCGGTCCTCGGTAAGGGTGAAACGGTGGTGTAAGAGACCACCAGCGCCTGAGGTGACTCAGGCGGCTAGGTAAACCCCACCCGGAGCAAGGTCAAGAGGGGCCGCTTGGCAACAGGCGGCTCTGCGCGAACGCTTGAGGGCTGCCCGCCCGAGTTCGCGGGTAGACCGCACGAGGCCGGCGGCAACGCCGGTCCTAGATGGATGGCCGTCACCCCGACGACCGCGAGGTCCCGGGGTACAGAACCCGGCGTACAGCCCGACTCGTCTGCCCCACAGGGCCCTGGCCCGCGATATCGCAGGTCAGGGGCCTTTTCTTACGGAATCGTGGGCATTGCTCTACCCCGTCCGTACCGGTTCAAACCGGACCTTGCGGCTACGAAGGTAGCCATGAAAGTAGCCACGCTGGGCGGCTTGGTGTGGGCGTTGGCTGCGCCGGGAGGCCCTCCGTGTTAGGTGTCTACGTCTCGGTGTCTTCCGTTGCTGTCTCGGGGTCGGTGGAATTCTGCTCGTCAAGCCAGGCTTGAATGCCGCCAGGGTTCTGCGCGGGCGCGTCGAACGGGATGATCGGAACAGGGTGCGAGGTGGCCAGCAGAGCCGCCATGTCAGCGGGGAGTACGGCCGCTGAGGGCTCAAGCTCCTCGATCTTGATCAGGAGTCGCTGAAGTTCCTCAGCCATGAAACGCAGATCCAGGTCCGCGTCGGCGACTTGGAGCGTTCCCGTCTCTACGTTTATGAGGCGCATGGGAGGAGCTGGGAATGTGGGCTTGGTGTCCGCCTGCCACTCTTCGACGGTGGGGCGAGGCAGGCTGATGATCCACTCGTCAAGGCGCTCGTCGAAGTGCTCGCTTCCGTTTCGGACTTCGCGGGCCTTCAGCGGGGACGAGGCCTCCACCTCAAGAATCTCTCGTAGAAACGGACCTCGCTTCATCCGCCATTCCAAGCCCTTCTCGGTCCCGTTCGGACCCTTCCCAGGGGCGGGCCATAGAGTCCGGGAGACCTTTCCGAGGAAGGAAAGGAAGTCCTCGAAGCAGACCCAGGCGGCTGGCGGGGCCGGAGTGTTCTGCGCATACGCGATCAGGGCGGTCAGGGCGGCCAGGGCGTAGCGAGTGTCGCGGGCCAGCCACGTCAGATACACCCGCTGGGCCCATGGGTCATCGGATATGTCGTTGCTCACGGGCGTCATTGTGCCGTCGGTGGTCTACCAGGTGGGAGCAGATTTCAGAGGTATGGCATGGGCCGCTACTCTCCCGCCGAGATATCAAGGCGTCGGAGGTTTCCGATGTCTGCCGGTCCCGGGGCCGAGCTTCGGTGACGCCTCAGGAGTGGCGGCAGCCTCGGCGTGGGGAAACAGGATGCGCCGTGCTTCCGCGAGATTCGCCGCGAAGCCGTGCGCCTCCCACAGATGGCCGTTCCACCGCTGGATCGCACGGGGCGCATCGGGGTTCAGATGCGATGCCCTCGGGCCGTCGCCGGTCACGAGGGGGACGGCGCGGAGCTGCCCGATCCTCGCGTCGCGACGCTCGGCCCATTGGGAGAGCGGTTCGTCGTCCATGTCCGGAGCGTAGTGGGTCAGGCGATCCGGTGCTCCCAGCGTAGGGAGGGGACCTGGTCGATCCAGTATCGGTGGGACGCGGGCGTCACACGGAGCCGTACGGAGTCGATCTCCGGCGCCCCGGCGTCCTGCCAGGCGACGAGGGAACGTTCCACGTCGTCCCACAAGGCCACGGGCCCGCCTTGGCGGACGGTCCAGCTCTCGCCGTCGACGACGAACTCGGCGAACGACTCCTTCTCCGGATCGAATAGGTACCGCAAGGGCGACCCGTCACCGTCCGTCGCGCGGACGAACTGAGTGCCGGGCGCGGCCAACTGTGCCAGGAAGGCGGGCATCCATTCCTCAAGGAC
Source organism: Streptomyces vilmorinianum (assembly GCF_005517195.1). Classification (NCBI taxonomy): domain Bacteria; kingdom Bacillati; phylum Actinomycetota; class Actinomycetes; order Kitasatosporales; family Streptomycetaceae; genus Streptomyces; species Streptomyces vilmorinianum. The sequence goes on from NZ_CP040244.1 coordinate 1,748,400, forward strand.
GAGAGGGGACAGCAGAGCGGGCCGCTCACTGTCCACGTACGCGGTCCAGGCGGAGAGATCGCCAGCCACGGGGGCCACTACCTGGGCCCGCGCCTGCATGAAGGAGGAGCGCCCGACGATCGAGCCCTCGGCGGTGTCGTCATCGCCGACGGCGAGTTTCGCGAGGCCGGTTCCCCACGGCCACGAGCCGACCGTACCGAGGACAACGCCTCCGGGCCTCGTCTGCCTGATCCACGTGTACGGGATGCGGCGGACCGCGCAGGTGGCGATGACCCGGTCGTACGGTGCCCGGTACGGGTGGCCGAGGAGCCCGTCGCCCGTCACCGTCCACGTCGAGAAGCCGGCGGCTTCGAGAGCAGCATCCGCCCGGGTGGCCACCTGTGTGTCCACCTCGACCGTGGTGACGTTGTCCTCGCCGAGGTAGTGGCACATCAGAGCTGTGGAGTAACCGGTGCCCGTACCGATCTCCAGGACTCGGTGACCCACCGTGAGGTCCAGGGTCTCGATCATGCCGACGACGGTGGCCGGGGCGGTCGAGGAGGACGTGGGCACGCCCACGACGGGTTCGCCGGCCTGGTCGGCGGTGAGGTGGCCGTCGAGCTGGGTGGTGAGGGTGTCGATGCTGTATGCGATCTTCAGCCACTCGTCCGGGTCCGTGTCGGCGGCGGTGACGGGCCGCCAGGTCCGCCCCTCGTCCAGGAACACTCCTGGGCAGAGGAACCGCTCACGGGAGACGGTCTCGACGGCCGCACGCAGCCAGGGGGATTTCAGGACGCCTTCGTTCACGAGCACGGTGGCCATGCGGCGTCGCTCGGATGCCGGGTCGGTCATCGGCGGTCTCCTTGTGCGAGTAGGTCGGCGAAGGCAGCGGACATCGGGAGGCCGGTCTCGGTCTCCAGCCACCCCCACTGTCCGTTGGGATTCAGTTCCAGCCACCAGTAGTCCCCCGCCCGGTCGACCGCGAGGTCGAAGCTTCCCGACACCAGATCCAGTCGGTCCAGGTAGGCGCGCAGCGCCTGGTCCACCCGGTCGGGAAGGTGCTCCACGGTGTAGGTCAGTGCGCTGTAGTCCTTGCGCCAGTCCAGGAGGTCGGAGTCGATGCGTACGGCGAACGTATGCCGGCCTACGAGCAGTACGCGAACGTCGGCGACCTTGTCCACGCGGGCCTGGAACAGGTGGGGCGCGACCCGAACGCTGTCGTCGATCTCGTCGGGGGTGACAGGGGAAGCCCATCCCGTCACCGGCACGCTGTCACGCGTGTAGGGGGTCCATCGCAGCGTCTTGAAGATCGCCTGCCTCTGAGCCTGGACGAACTCGCGGGCCTCGTCCGGGGCGTTGGTGACAAGGGTGGGAGGGATGGTGAAGCCGAGTTGCTGGGCGAGAACGAGCTGCGCGGGTTTGTAGTCGGCCGCGGCAATGCGCAGCGGGTGGTTGACCCAGAGCGGGCCGCCCAGGGCGTAGAGGGTGCCACCGAGTCCGTAGCGGACCTGTGCCGCCGCGAACCGGGAGTCGTCAGCGGACAGGTGGGGAAACGTGGGCCATTCCGGGCGGCGCCAGTACACCGACCGGACCTGGGTCACATCAGCGGTTCTCGACGGGGTGCGCACCTGCCCGACCACCGGGGCCGGGCAGGTGCCGAACCGAGCCGAGACCGTGAGGTCCTTGCCGATGTCGGCGGGGTTGAACCGGACCACCGGCACATGGCGCCGGTTGAGTTCGGTGATCACCATGTCGGCGGTGATGTCGTCCGCCTCGGTGGCCACCAGAACCGGCCTCTCCTCGGTCATGGTCATCAGTCCTGCGTGCTGTCCTGATCGTGACCCTGGTCGTTCTGGGAGTCCGAGTTCGTCGTCGTGGAGGTCTCGGTGCCGGAGCTGGTGCCGTGCTTGCCCATCTCGACCACCTGCCCGACGCGGTCGCGGAACACCCCGAGCTGCGTCGTGGGGTCGATGGCGACCGTGGCGTGGGGTCGGCGGACGACCGTCGGGTAGGGCGCCAGTCGGCCCGCACCCCACGGCCGCGTGGGGGAGGAGAGTTCGACAGAGGTGGTCATGAGACTCCTTGTGTTGAAGGGTGTGGTGCCGGAATTCGTCTGCGCCAGGAGACGCGGACGGCGATCTGCGGGCCGCGGCTCAGGGGCGGGCGGCCTGGATGTTGTCGGCCGCGGTCGTCCACTCGACTCCGGACGCGGGCCGGATGTGCGCGATGCGGACCGTGCCGTGGCTGTGGAGCTCGTGTGTGACGGCGACGAGCACACCCTCCCCGCGCGAGGCGATGTCACGGACACGCGTGTCCAGGAGCGGGTGATGCTCGTAGCCGTCGGAACCGACCGGGTTCACTCCTCCGGCTCCTGCCGGGCCTCGACGCGGCGCATGAACCTCTCCCAGCCGCCGGCCGCCCGTACCCGCAGAGCCCGGCTCGGCGCACCAGGCCGGGGCTCCGGCGGTGTGTACGTTCGGCCACTGGCGCCAGGGTTCCTGCGGGGCAGTCCGGAGGTCGTCACGGGGTCGCTCCTCTCAGTGGGAGCTGCCCGGAGGGTCCTTCGGCCTCCGAGCGGCGTGTGACCAGTGAACGACGATCCGTTACCTTCTCCCAGAGCGGACCTCGCGCAATACCCAGGCGTTTTCCAGGCGTTGGCACGTGGCGGGTATGAGTGCGTGAAAGGGTTCTCGTGAGGGGAGACCTATGACGTCGAGGCGTAAGCACTTTGCGGAACGGCGCGCGGCCCGGGGTTACTCTCAGGAGGAATTCGCAGAAGCGCTCTCGGTGGCCGCGTCCACCGTGGTCCGTTGGGAAAGTGGTCGCGCCACCCCGCGTCCCCACCAACGGCCGAAGATCGCAGAGCTGTTGGGAGTGACCCTCCCCGAGCTGGAAGCCCTTCTCTCCGACGAACAGCCGGCCGAGACAGCCGGGCTCTCCGCTGCTCCACCCCTCCTCCATGGTGATGATGACGACATGAAGCGCCGCGAAGTCCTGGGCCTGCTCGCCGTTACGGGTGCGCTGGTCGCTCTTCCCGATCACGGTGAGGCCGCCCGAGGGCGGGCAGTATCGACGCTCTTGGAGACAGGGGACGCCCTACCCCGCAGCCTCTGGCATGTCTACGCGCTATCAGATTCCAAGCAGGTCGTCTTCCCTGCGGTGCGCGCACAGCTCGATGTGATGGCGAAGGGGCTGACCGAGACCCGTACTGCTGTGGAGCGGTCCCGATTGTGTCGGATGACAGCCGACGTCTACCAGCTCGTCGGTGAGCTGTTCTTCGACGCCAACAGGTACACCGACGCCGCGCAGTGCTACACACTGGCCGCCAACGCGGCCTACGCCGGTGGCGCCCACGACCTGTGGGCCTGTGCCATGACCCGCCACGCGTACGTCGAGCTGTACGCGCGCCGCGCGCACGCCGCCCAGCCCCTACTCGCGGCAGCTTTCCACATCGCCCGGAGGGGCGACGACACTCTCTCCACCCGTCACTGGGTCGCGGCCGTCCAGGCGCAGGCGTACGCCGCCGTGGGCGACCTCGACGCATGCAACCGGGCTCTTGACGAAGCAGAGAAAGTGCACGCCCTCGACGGCGCTCACTCCCACAACGGCGGCTGGCTCCGCTTCGACGGCTCCCGCCTGGCAGAGGAGCGAGGAGCTTGCTACCTCCAACTGGGCCGCCCTGATCTCGCCGAGGAAGCGCTCACCACGGCCCTTGCCCAGCCTCTGTCCCTGCGTCGCCGTGCCGCTGTTCTGAGCGACCTCGCCGTGCTCGGGGCGCACAGGCGGGACGTCGACCAGATCGTGCACTACGCGGAGCAAGCACTCGGACTGGCCGACCGGTCGAATTCGGGATTCATCGGCAAGAAGCTGGACGGGCTTCGGGGGCGTCTTGCCCCGCTCATGTCCGATGACCGAGTCTCGACTCTTGATCACCGAATCGCGGCGCTTCCGCGCACCGCATGACGAGAGGGACACGCGCATGAATGACGGCCGGATCTTCCGCGAGGCGTGGATCGACGGTGTGAACAAGCACTACCCCGGCGAGCCCAAGCCCGGCTACGTCACGCCGTGGGACGAGACACCCGCGTGGGAGCGCGAAGCCGCCACCGCCGTGTACGGGCAGGTGCGCGACTTCATCGAGGTCAGCGGCGGGCATGCGGCCCGGCTCACCCGTGAGCAGAAGGGTCGATTCGTCGCGATCTGCTGGACCGCCCAGATGTTCAGGCACTTCGAAAACCCGAAGCCCGGGTATGTTGCCGACTGGTCCGACCTGCCGGTCTGGCAGCGGGAGACGGACGCGGACATCTTCGAACGCATTGAAGGGGCCGTCTGATCTCAGGAGTGACGACGTCCCCGTCCGGGCCGATCCGGGCGGGGACGTCTTGTTAAGTAGCCATCAAAGTAGCCACGGAAGCACCATCCCTGCACGTTTATGCAGGTCATAGCGTTGCGCCGACAGTCCCCGGCGTACAGCCCGGCTCGTCTGCCCTCCGACTCCGAGAAGCCCCCGCCGGGATCACCGCCCGGTGGGGGCTTCTCGCTGCGCCGTCAGCTGGTCACTCCCCACGCCTCACTCCTCACCCCTCACTCCTCCAGGGACCGTTCCGCCACCCGCCGCAGGTGCCCCGCGAACACCTCCGCCGCGTCCGGTGTCAGCGTGCGCAGGGCGACCATCGCCGTGATGATCACGTCGCACAGCTCGGACTCGACGTCCTGCCACGTGTGGGACATGCCCTTGCGGGGGTTCTGACCGGTCGCGCCGATCACCGCCTCCGCCACCTCGCCGACCTCCTCCGAGAGCTTCAGGACACGCAGCAGGACGTCCTGTTCGGGCGGGAGGGTGTGATGCGCGGCGATCCAGGCGGCCAGGCGGTCGACGGTGCTCCAGGGTTCGGTCATGAGGCTGAAGACTGCCAGCTCAACGCCCTCGGTAGGGTGCGCGCATGATATTCGGGCGTGGGCGGCTCCAGGCCTTCGGCCGGGCCCGGGCCGAGGAGCTGGGGGAGGCCGGGGCCCCGGCTGGCGGCGCTCCTCGCCGACGTGCCCCCGGGGCCGCGGTGGGTGGTCGCCGTCATAGTCGGAGCCTGTGTGGAGCGGGGCGCCGACGCCGCCGCCTGTGCGCCCGCCGTGTTCGCGGGGGCGCGGGACGCGTTCGAGGCGGCGGAGGTGTTCCGCGCCCGCTGGCGCGACGCGGGCCGTGGCGAGCTGCCGGCCCACGAGGGTGAGGAGCTGACCGACGAGGACGTCGAACGGGTCGGGTTCGAGCCGGTCATGGCCTGGCAGGCCCTGCCGCAGTACGAGATGGCCTGCGTCGCGATGCTCAACTCCAAGGACGTACGGCTGAAGGCTGCCGGAAAGCAGGAGTTGAGGGCCGTCGCGGCACGCGTGGAGGAGGCCTCCGGCGAGACGTTCAAGTGCCTCTCCTACGCCGTCGCCGTCCTGGACGACGAGCCGCTGGTGGCCCTGGAGCGTGCGACCGGCGCCGGATTCCTGTCGCGCATGTCCGGGATCGGCGACAACTTCCAGTTGCACACCCTCCTCGCCGACGCCGGTGAGGCGCCGTCCCCGAAGGCCGTCGCCCAGTGCAGGGACCAGCCGGGGACGACTCCGACGACCGGGTCCTTCAACCTCGTCGGCGCCGACGGGGAGTGGATCTGGAACGAGGGCAACCCGTCCGACATCCCCGTCGTGGACGGCGTACGCGTCGCGGTCGTGGATCCCGCCCCGTACCGGCGCTCCTGGGACGCGGGCCGGTTCTTCCCCGGGATGACCGGAGAGCTGGTCCTGGAACGCGTCCTGACCGAGGCGGAGGCCGGGGGCCTGCTCGCCCAGGTGGCCGAGTCCGTCCACTGACGCGCGCCACATTCCCGGCCGAGGTCCACGGGGATCCGGGGCGCCCGGTGTACGGGTAAGCCATGACCATCCCCGTGGACAAGCTCAGCGACCCCGCCGTGCGCGCCTTCGTCAGCGCGCTCAACGCCAATGACCGTGTCGCCTTCCAGGCCTCCCTGGCCCCCGGCGCCTCCATGTCCGACGACGGGTCGGACCGGAACCTCGAGGAGTGGACCGAGAAGGAGATCTTCTCCTCGCGCGGCCACATGGAGATCGAGTCCGTCAAGGACGACGGGCACTCGCTCGTCGCCCGTTTCCGCAACGACACCTGGGGCGAGATGCGGACCCGCTGGCGCTTCGTCGTCGAGGGCGGGAAGATCGCCCGCTTCGAGACCGGGCAGGCGTAGCCCTCGGTCGAGCCGGGGCCCCTCGCGGGCCCCGGCCCCGTTTCCCGCCCCGTCTCCGGCCCCGTCTCCGGCCCCGTCTCCGGGCTCCCCTAGCCTCGCCCGATGTACGGCATCGCCGTCGCCATCACCGTCGCGAACTGCACGTTCGCCTCCAGTGGCAGGCCGGCCATGTGCACCACCGTCGCCGCCACGTCCGCCGCGTCCATCACCGGCTCCGCCGCCAGCTCCCCGTTGGCCTGCAGGATCCCCGTCTGCATCCGCGCCGTCATCTCCGTCGCCGCGTTCCCGATGTCGATCTGACCGCAGGCGATCCGGTACGGGCGGCCGTCCAGGGACAGCGACTTCGTCAGGCCCGTCATCGCGTGCTTCGTCGCCGTGTACGCGATCGAGTGCGGGCGCGGCACATGCGCCGAGATCGAGCCGTTGTTGATGATCCGGCCGCCCTGCGGGGACTGCTCCTTCATCGCCCGGTAGGCCGCCTGCGCGCACAGGAACGCGCCCGTCAGGTTCACGTCCACCACCGAGCGCCAGGTCTCGTGGTCCAGGTCCTCGACCGGGACGCCGCCGCCCGCGAACGTGCCCGCGTTGTTGAAGAGCAGGTCGACCCGGCCGAACCGGTCCCGTACCGCATCGAAGAGGGCCGTCACCGCCTCCGGTGACGTCACGTCCGTCGGGACACAGAGGGCGTCCCCGGGCGAGATGGACGACGCCGTCTCCTCCAGCGGCTCCCGCCGGCGGCCCGCCAGCGCCACCGACCAGCCCGCCTCCGCCAGGGCACGCGCCACGCTGCGGCCGATGCCCGAACCCGCTCCCGTCACCACTGCGACGCGCGACTCAGTACTCATGGGCGCGCAGCGTACGGCAGACGTGTGCCCCATGAACTCATCCGTCCGACACGTGGATGTTCTGTACCCGACAACGTGAGGTCGTCCCGCCCCCTCGAATACCGGACGGACAACATCCGCCTGGGGAGGCGTACATGACATACGTTCACCAGCACGGCGACGAACTCCGCGCCGCCGCCCGCCACTTCGGCCGCCGCCGCTTCCTCACCGTCACCGGGCGGCGCGGCTATGTGACGATCGCGCTCGGCGAGGACAGCGCCCGCGCCGACTTCCGTACGGTCGCGGCCGTGACGACCCCGGGCGCCCCGGTCACCACCGCCGCGTCCTACGTCACGGAGGCGGGAGACCCGGGGCTCAAGCCGGCGTGACCGCCAGTTCGGACGGATAGCGGACGCCGATCCGGTCCCGTACCGCGTCGAGCGTCCGCATCACCGCCAGCGAACCGTCCAGCGGGACGAGCGGCGACTCCGTCTCGCCCGCCCGCAGACAGCGCATGACCTCCGCCGCCTCGTGCCGCAGCGAGTGCGGATCGTCCTCGTTCACGTACTCCCGCGGCTCCTGTCCGTTGCGCAGCAGCGTGAACCGCTCAGGGAAGAAGAAGCCGCGCGGGAAGTCGATCCGGCCCTCCGAGCCCGTCACGGACGCGGTCAGCGGCGTGTCCGCCACGATCGAGCAGGACAGCAGGGCGGACGCCCCGGAGGCCCAGCCGAGCAGCATCCCCGTGTTCAGATCGACGCCCTCCGGCGAGAGCAGGGCGTGCGCCTGGACGGAGTCGGGCTCGCCGAGCAGTAGCTGTGCGAACGACACCGGATAGACGCCGAGATCGAGCAGAGCCCCGCCGCCCACCGCCGGATCGCGCAGCCGGTGGTCCGGCGCGAACGGGCCCGCGAGCCCGAAGTCCGCCTGTACGGTACGGATCTCGCCGATCGCCCCGTCCCGGACCAGCTCAGCCGCCCGCCGGATCAGCGGGTTGCAGTACATCCACATGGCCTCCATCAGGAAGAGACCACGGTCCCGGGCGAGCGTGACCAGTTCCTCCGCCTCACGGGCGTTGAGTGTGAGAGCCTTCTCGCAGAGGACCGCCTTGCCCGCCTCCAGGGCGAGCCCGGCCGCCGCCCGGTGCGCATGGTGCGGTGTCGCCACGTAGATCACGTCGACGTCCTCGTCCGCGACGAGCGCGGCCCACTCCCCGTACGCCCGGGATATCCCGAAGCGATCCGCGAACGCCTTCGCCGACGCCTCCGTACGGGACGCCACGGCCACCACCTCCGCGTCCGGCATGGACCGCAGGTCGGCGGTGAACCGTTCCGCTATCCCGCCCGTCGCCAGCACGCCCCACCGCACGGTCCCACCCATGTGCCCCACCCCTTCTCTCGACGAGCTGAGAGCATAGGGAAGGATTCAACGAAATGGAGCTGTCGATGCCGGAGAGCGGCCGGACCACCACCCAGGACCCCATATCCGCCGTACCGAAGGCCGCCGCCCGCCGCGTCGGGCTGCTCGTCACTCTTGTCCTCGGCGGTCTGACGGCGCTGCCGCCGCTCTCCATGGACATGTACCTGCCGGCCCTGCCGGAGGTCACCGAGTCGCTGCGCTCACCCGCCGCGACCGTCCAGCTCACGCTCACCGCCTGCCTCGCCGGCATGGCTCTCGGCCAGCTCGTCGTCGGCCCCATGAGCGACAAGTGGGGACGCCGCCGGCCGCTGCTCGTCGGCATGCTCGTGTACGTCGCCGCCACCGCCGTCTGCGCGCTCGCCCCCTCCGTCGAACTGCTCATCGGCTTCCGGCTGCTCCAGGGCCTGGCGGGCGCGGCCGGCATCGTGATCGCCCGGGCCGTCGTCCGCGATCTGTACGACGGCGTCGAGATGGCCCGGTTCTTCTCCACCCTGATGCTGATCTCCGGCGTCGCCCCGATCATCGCCCCGCTCATCGGCGGCCAGATCCTGCGGATCACCGACTGGCGGGGCGTCTTCCACGTCCTCACCGTCATCGGCGTCCTGCTCACGGTGGTGGTGTGGAGGTTCCTCGGCGAGACCCTGCCGCCCGAGCGGCGGCACGCGGGCGGGGTCGGCGAGGCGCTGCGCACGATGCGCGGGCTGCTCGCGGACCGGGTCTTCACCGGCTACATGCTGGCGGGCGGCCTGGCCTTCGCCGCGCTCTTCGCGTACATCTCCGCCTCGCCGTTCGTCGTGCAGGAGATCTACGGGGCCTCGCCGCAGACCTTCAGCCTGCTCTTCGGCCTCAACTCCGTCGGCCTCGTCGCCGTCGGCCAGATCAACGGCAAGCTGCTGGTCGGGCGGGTCAGCCTGGACAAGGCGCTGGGCACGGGCCTCGGCGTGATCCTGCTCGCCTCTGTGGCGCTGGTCCTGATGACCTCCGGGGTGTTCGGGAAGGTGGGCCTGGCCCCGGTCGCCGCCGGTCTCTTCGTCCTCATGTCGGCGATGGGTCTGGCCATGCCCAACACCAACGCCCAGGCCCTGATGCGGACCCCGCACGCGGCGGGCTCCGCGTCCGCGCTGCTCGGCACCTCGTCCTTCCTCATCGGGGCGATCGCCTCACCGCTCGTCGGCATCGCGGGTGAGGCCACCGCCGTGCCGATGGCAGTGGTCCAGCTGGCGTGCGCGGTCACCGCGCTCGGCTGCTTCCTGGTCCTGTGCCGCCCCTGGCAGCCCCGGGCCTGACGCCTGACGCCTGACGCCCGGCAGCCGGCGGCGAGGAGCGCGATCACGGCCTCACGGCCGAGGGCGGCGAGCACCATGCCGGCGGCGCCGCGTGCGGGCCGTCGCCCGCCGCGGCTCGGGGCGATCGCCGCTGCGGTCGCGCGGCCCGACGGCCGGACGGCCCTCCGGGCCCCGGCGGTTCGGTCCGGCGGTTCGGCTTCGGCGCCGGGTGCGGTCTGTGGCTCAGCCCGGCGGCTCGGGGCGGTGTCGCGGTCCGGTCCGATGTTCGATCCTGCGGCCCCGATGCGGGCGGCGTGGAGCCGACCACCGGTCGGGGCGGTGGCGGGGGACGCGGCACCGGCCGGGATCGGTGGCGCGCCTAAAATGTGGAGGTGAATGCCTCTCCCTCCCTCGCCTCCGGTGACACGCTGCGCGCCTCCCTCGCCGGGCTTCTCGACGGGCTGCCGCCGCGCCAGGCCGCTCAGGCCGTCGAGCGGCTGATCGCCAACTACCGGGGGACCACCCCGACCGACGCCCCCGTCCTGCGCGACCGCTCCGACGTCGCCGCGTACGCCGCGTACCGGATGCCGGCGACGTTCGAGGCGGTACGGGCGGCGCTCGACGCGCTGCGGGACGCGGCGCCCGCGTGGGAGCCGGCCACGCACACCGACATCGGCGGCGGCACGGGAGCGGCGAGCTGGGCGGTGGCCGAGGCGTGGGAGTCCACGGCCCGGACGACGGTCCTGGACTGGGCCGAGCCCGCGCTCGCCCTGGGGCGGGAGCTGGCGGACGGCGTCTTCGACGCCGAGTGGCGGCGGGCCCGGATCAGCGGGGCCCTGAAGCTCGACGACACGGACCTCGTGACGGTCTCGTACGTCCTGAAGGAGCTGACCGAGGCCGACCGCCGGGCGCTCGTGGCCGAGGCGGCGCGCGTCGCGCAGGCCGTCGTGATCGTCGAGCCCGGCACGCCCGACGGCTACGAGCGGATCATCGCGGCCCGCTCGCTCCTCGTCGAGGCGGGGCTGACCGTGGCCGCCCCGTGCCCGCACAGTGGCGCGTGCCCGATCGAGCCGGGCGCGGACTGGTGCCACTTCGCGACGCGCGTGAGCAGGTCCTCGTTGCACCGGCAGGTGAAGGGCGGCTCGCTGCCGTACGAGGACGAGAAGTTCAGCTACGTCGCGGCGACCAGGTTCCCCGTGGTGCCGGCCGTGTCCCGGGTGACCCGGAAGCCCCAGATCCGTAAGGGGCAGGTGTTGTTGGACCTGTGCGGCCCGGAGGAGACGGGCCTGACCCGCGAGACGGTCGCCAAGCGTCACGGGCCCCTCTACAAGGCGGCGAGGGACGCGGCGTGGGGCGACCCCTGGCCCCCGGAATAGCCCGACCGGTGGCAGGGGCCGCCCCGGGCGGTGTCAGGGGCGGAGCTCCTGGGTGCAGCACTTCACGCTGCCGCCGCCCTTGAGGAGTTCCGTCAGATCCATGCCCAGCGGCTCGAAGCCCCGGTCACGGAGGGGCGCGAACAGGCCCACCGCCGCCTGGGGGAGCAGGACATGACGGCCGTCGCTCACCGCGTTGAGGCCGAGCGCCGCCGCGTCGCGCTCCGTCGCGAGCAGGGCGTCGGGGAAGAGCCGGGCCAGGACGGCCCGGCTGCCGGGGGAGAAGGCGCCGGGGTAGTACATGACCTCGTCGCCCTCCGCGTCCAGGACGCACAGCGCCGTGTCCAGGTGGTAGTAGCGCGGGTCCACCAGTTCCAGGCCGATCACCGGGCGGCCGAAGAACTCCTGCGCCTCGTGGTGCGCGAGCGGGCTGGAGCGGAAGCCGCGGCCGGCCAGGATCCACGACGCGGTCACCGCGAAGTCGCCCTCGCCCTCGTTCACGTGCTCCGGTACCCGTACCTCCGCGTAACCGTTCCCGCGGAACCAGTCCAGATGCGCCGCCGCCTCGTCCGTACGCTCCGGATAGGCGAACCTCGCGCCGAGCACCCGGCCGTCCACCACGGTCGCGCCGTTCGCGGCGAAGACCATGTCCGGCAGGCCCGGATGCGGGTCCAGCAGCTCGACGGTGTGGCCGAGCGAGCGGTATCGGGCCTGCAGGTCCTCCCACTGGGCGAGGGCGAGCGGCAGGTCGACCGGTTTCGTGGGGTCCATCCAGGGGTTGATGGAGTACGTCACCTCGAAGTGCGTGGGTGGGCACATCAGATAACGGCGGGGCGAGGCCTCGCGCGGAGTCAGGCGCAATGAGGGCTCCTCACGGACGGAAGAACAGTCGTCGGACGGAGCCCATGGTCCGCCCTCCACCGCCTCCGCGCAGTGAACCGTTCGGGTGGTTCCACCGAACATCAGGAGGCGAGACGCCGCGTCTCGCCCACTGCTAGATTGGACCCATGCCCGCACCCAAGGCCCCCGCGCCCAAGGCCGCCGCCTCCAAGAGCCCCGCACCCAAGACCCCCGACGCCTCCCGCCGCAGCGAACGCTCCCGCCGCGCCATCTACGACGCCGCCCTCGCCCTCGTCGCCGAGGCCGGCTACGCGAAGACGACCATCGAGGGCATCGCCGCCCGCGCCGGCGTCGGCAAGCAGACCATCTACCGCTGGTGGCCCTCCAAGGCCGCCGTCCTCCTCGACGCCTTCCTCGACCTCGCCGACCGGGCCAATGAGGCGCTCGGCGGCGACGCCGAGAGTGAGATCCCCGACACCGGCGACCTCGCCGCCGACCTGAAGTACGTCCTGCGCGCCACCGTCGACGAGCTGAACGATCCGACGTACGACGGCCCCTCCCGCGCCCTCGCCGCCGAGGGCATCGTCAACCCCGAGCTCGGCGCCCAGTTCGTGGAGCGGCTCCTGGAACCCCAGCTCCAGCACTACGTACGCCGGATCGAGGCCGCCCAGGCCGCCGGGGACATCGACCCCGCCGTCGACCCCCGCATCGCCCTCGAACTCCTCGTCGGCCCCCTGAACCACCGCTGGCTGCTGCGCACCAAGCCGCTGACCCACGCCTACGCCGACACCCTCGTCGACTACGCGCTGCGCGGACTCACGTCCAGGGCGTGACCCCGTCACGTACCCCGGTTGGGGACTCCGGTCACCTGGAGCGCGGGAAGATGCGACCATGGGCAGAGCCGAACGGGCGAGCGCAGGTGTGACGAGCGCAGGTGTGAGGGGATAGATGGGCGACGGTATCGGCCGCTACCGCGGCACGGGGAGCAAACTCGGGCAATGGCTGCGCAGGCGTCCCAAGCGCACCGCCGCCGACGACGACAACCGCCGCGAGAAGCTGCTCCTGGCCATCGCCGACGCCGGACTTCCCCTGGCCCCCGCCGCGTACCCCGTCGGCTACCGCTGTTCCTGTGAACGCATCGGCTGTCCCACCCCCGCCCGGCACCCCGTCTCGTTCGCCTGGCAGACCCAGTCGACCACCGACCGTCCCCAGATCGAGCGCTGGGCGCGCAACGAGCCCGAGGCGAACTTCGTCACCGCCACCGGCATGGTCCACGACGTCCTCGACGTCCCCCTGGACGCCGGCCGCGCCGCGCTCGAGCGGCTGCTCGACCAGGGCGTCGACGTCGGACCGGTCGCCGAGTCCGCGGAGAGCGCGGGCGACGGCGGCCGGATGCTCTTCTTCACGGCGACGCGCGGCACCCCCGAGGACGAGGACGAGTGGTGGCCCTGCGAGCTGGACTGCCATCCGGAGACCATGGACGAGCACCCGGGGCTGCGCTGGCACTGCCGCGGCAGCTATGTGCTTGTACCGCCGGCCCGGCTCATCGGTGACGAGGACGAGCATCCGGAGGTCACCTGGGTCCGCGGACCCGAGCACGCCCTGCCCGACCCGCTGAACCTGCTCGAGACCCTCACCGACGCCTGCGCACGGCACGCCGCCGAGCGGGAGGAGCGGCAGGACGAGCACGAGATCGCCTGGCGCTGAGTGCCACCCACCGGGGGCCCGTGACGAAGGTGCTACGAGCCCTTCGCCGCCGTCACACCCTGGAGCCGGCCCGCGATCGTGACCCCGTCCCGTTCCGCACCCGCCGGCTTCACGAGCACCACCTGGCTCGACACCCACTCCTTCGTGACGGTGCTCTTCACCTCGCCCGTCATCAAGGCCTTCACATCGGCACTGACCTTCGGCCGGTAGCCCTGCGCCGCGGTCTGCTGCTCGAAGTAGCGCGTCGCGAAGAAGACCATCGCCCCGCCGTCCTCGGTCGCCAGTGCCAGCGGCGCGAAGTCTCCGGCGTCGGTGACCTGGTCGACGTACTGCGTCGCCAGACCCACCCGCTTGCCGTTCTTCCGCCGCTCCTCCCGCCACACGGTGGTGTGCGTTCCCGCCGCGAACTGGCCCTGCTCGCCGCCCCCGAGGAAGGCGACGTACCGCGAGCCCAGGTCCTTGGGGGCGACCGCGAGCTCCGCGGAGTCCGCGGGGACCGGCACCGCGTGCTCGCCGTCCGTCTTGAACACGGGGATCTCGTCCGGCGTCAGGATCGCCAGATACGCGACCTCCCACAGCTGGTCCGAGCCGCCGCGCACGAAGACCAGGAACCAGCGGTTGTCGGCGCTGCCCTGGTCGGTGTCCCGGTTGGAGTCGGTGTCCGCGACGAACCAGCGCGGCCACCCCGCCTTCTTGGGCAGGATGAACTTCGCGTCCGTCAGCTCCAGCGGCCGGTGATCCGGGTTCCCGCCCGGACTGGTGATCGAACGGGACTTCAGCCCCGCCTGGTTGATCGCCCCGAGCGGGCCCGTGACCCGGGCCGCGTCGAGAGCCGGGTCATGCGCCTTGTCCGCCTTGTTGTACGCGTCGGTGAAGTCCTTGAGGGCCTGCTCGGCCTCAGCCTTCGTCGCCGCCGGCAGCAGCTCCCGCTCGCCGTGCACCGTCACGCAGCCGCTCGCCGTCAGCGCCAGCACGGTCGCCGCCGTCGTCGCCACGAGTCCTCTCGACGGTCGCGTCGACGGTCGCCTCAGCCTTCTCATCGGTCGCCTTCTGCTCCTCCACCGGCACGGACGGACCTGACCCTACCGGGGCCAGGAACAGCGCGAGCGTCGGGATCAGATAGAGCGCCCACACCGTGACCTGAAGAACCGTCGGATCGGGCTGGAAGTTGAAGACGCCCTTCAGGAGCGTCCCGTACCAGCTGTCCGGCGGGATCGTCGCCGAGACGTCGAAGGCCTTGTTCGCGAGCCCGTCGAGGAAGCGCGCCTCCTGCAGGTCGTGCACGCCGTACGCGAGGACACCCGCCGCCACCACGACCAGCATGCCGCCGGTCCAGGTGAAGAACCTCGCCAGATCGATCCGGAGCGCGCCCCGGTAGAACAGCCAGCCCAGCAGCACCGCCGTCGCGATACCGAGCAGCACACCGATCAGCGGCGCGGACGTACCGTCCGAGGAGGCCCGCACCGACGCCCAGACGAACAGCGCGGTCTCCAGGCCCTCGCGGCCCACCGCCAGGAAGGCGGTGGCGACCAACGCGCTCGTGCCCACCTGGAGGGCCGCGTCCAGCCTGCCGTGCAGCTCCGCCTTCAGATGGCGGGCCGTACGCCGCATCCAGAAGACCATCCAGGTGACCAGGACCACCGCGAGGATGGAGAGCGAACCGCCGAGCAGCTCCTGCGCTTCGAAGGTCAGCTCCTGCGAGCCGAACTCGAGCCCGGCGCCGAAGGCCAGCGCGAGACCGACCGCCACCCCGATGCCCAGCCAGATCGGCTTCAGGGCGTCGCGGCGCTTCGTCTTCACCAGATACGCGACGAGGATGCAGACGACCAGACTGGCCTCCAGGCCCTCGCGCAGGCCGATCAGATAGTTGCCGAACACGGCTTCCCCTCCTCTGTCTCCACGGGGCTACGCGAACAGCGCCCGGCCCCACCAGTCGTCCGTGTCGCGGACGCCCGGCGGGACGGCGAAGACGGCCGAACCCACGTGCTGGATGTACTCGTTGAGGACGTCCGCGCGGGCCAGCGAGGTCTGCACCGGGATGAAGCCGGTACGGACGTCCCGCTGGTACGCGAGGAAGAACAGGCCCGCGTCCAGACGGCCGAGGCCGTCGGTCCCGTCCGTGAAGGAGTAGCCGCGGCGCAGGATCGTGGCCCCGTTGTTGGAGTCCGGGTGCGCGAGACGGACGTGCGCCTCCGGCTTCATGGCCTTCAGGAACGGCTCGTCGTGCTCCTTGGCCTTGCCGACCGGCGCGCCCTCGCGCTTGTCGCGGCCGAAGATGTCCTCCTGCTCCTGGAGCGAGGTGCGGTCCCAGGTCTCGATGTTCATCCGGATCCGGCGGGCGACGAGGTACGAGCCGCCCGCCATCCACGCGGAGCCGTCCTTCCCGGCGGCCCACACGTGCTTGTCGAGCGCGGCGGTGTCGGTGCCGGCGATGTTCCGGGTGCCGTCCTTGAAGCCCATCATGTTGCGCGGGGTCTGCGCCTCGGGCGTCGTCGACGACGTCTTGCCGAAGCCCAGCTGCGACCAGCGGACGGCGACCTTGCCGAAGCCGATCCTGGCGAGGTTGCGGATGGCGTGCACCGCGACCTGCGGGTCGTCCGCGCAGGCCTGGACGCACAGGTCGCCGCCGCTGCGGGCCGGGTCCAGGTTGTCGCCGGGGAACTTGGGCAGTTCCACCAGGGCGCCCGGCCGGCGGTCCTTCAGCCCGAAGCGCCCGTCGAAGAGGGAGGGCCCGAAGCCGATGGTGAGGGTGAGCCGGGACGGCTTGAGGCCGAGGGCCTCGCCGGTGTCGTCCGGCGGGGCCTCCGGAAGGCCGCCGTAGGCACCCTCGCCGACCTCGTGACCGGCCGTCATGCGCTCGGCGGCGCGGGTCCAGTCCTTCAGGAGCTGGACGAGCTCGGCACGGTCCTTCGTCTTCACGTCGAAGGCGGCGAAGTGCAGCCGGTCCTGGACGGCGGTGGCGATGCCGGCCTGGTGGGGGCCGTGGAAGGGGACGGCCGAGCCGCTGTCGGCGACGGGCGCGGTGGTGTCCCCGGTACGGGCCAGGGCGACGGCGCCGCCGGCCGCGGCGGCACCGAGCGCGAGCCCGGCGCCTCCCCAGCCGAGAACGGTGCGCCGCGAGGTCGCGGTGGTCGCAGAGGCCGCGGAGTTCGGGGTGATTGCGGAGTTCGCGGTGGTCGCGGTGGTCTCGTTCGTGTCGTTCGTGTCGTTCGCTTCGGACATGGTGGGATCCCCTGCTACTTCACGACCGCGGCGGCGAGCTTGGAGAGCGGCTCGGCCAGCGCGTTGACGCCGTCCGACAGCTCCTTGCGCTGCTCCTTGCCGACCTTGTCGTACGAGGTGAAGACGTAGCCGGTCTTGTCCGTGCGGTACTTGTCGAGGAGCGTGTTCAGCGCCGCGAACTGCTTGTCGAGCTCGGCGACGAGCTTCGGGTCGTTCTTCGAGGCGACCGGCTTGAGCAGCTCGAAGGACTTCTGGGCGCCCTCGACGTTCGCCTTGAAGTCGACCAGGTCGGTGTGGGAGTAACGCTCCTCCTCGCCCGTGACCTTGCCGGTGGCGACCTCGTCCAGGAGCTCCTTGGCGCCGTTGGCCATCGAGGTCGGGGTGATGTCGGCCTTGCCGACGCGCTTCACCCAGTCCGCGAGGTCCTTGTCGAGGGTGTCGGCGAGCTTCTTCTCGGCGTCGCCGATCTTCTTGTCCTGCCACAGCGCCTTCTCCAGGCGGTGCCAGCCGGTCCAGTCCTTCGCCGGGTCCTGGCCCTCCTCCAGGCCGTCCTCGCGGACGTCGACCTTCGGGTCGATGTCGCCGAAGGACTCGGCGACCGGCTCGGTGCGCTCCCAGCCGATACGGGAGTCGGCGTACGCCTTCTTCGCGGCCTCGATGTCACCGGCGCGCACGGCGTCGGTGAAGACCTTCACCTTCGGCAGGGTCTGGTCCGCCTGCGCCTGCACGTACTGGCGGTAGGCGGCGACGGCGGCGTCCATCTCGGGGGAGCGCTCGGCGGCCGCGGCCCCACCGGTGACGGTGACCTTCTGGCGGATGCCGTCGCCCTTCATGCCGGGCTTGCAGGCGATCTCGTACGCACCGGCCTTGACCTCGGCGGTGATGGTGGCCTTGGTGCCGGGGCCGATGTTCTCGCGCTCGGTCACGATCCGGTCGTCCGGGTACAGGATGTAGACCTCGGTGACCTTCGTCCCCCGGTTCTCGACGGCGAGCTTCACGTGCCCGGCGGGGAACTCCTTCTTCGAGACCTCGCACGAGTCGTCCTTGGCGACGACCTGGACGGCGCCGTCGCCGCCCTTGGCGTCGCTCTTCTCGGCGCAGCCGGTGACGGCGGTCAGAGCCGCCGCGGTGGCGGCGGCGGTGGCGACGGAGAGGCGGACGGCTCGCATAGGGGCTCCAGGAAAGGGCGGGGCGGACTGAGGCGGACCTAACTTAACTGAGCCTTACCTGGGTCATACCCGCCCGTTCAGTGATTCGGCTCTCACGTTCCGCGCGGGGGACACAGGGGGATCACAGGGACTTCATGACCCACCCATGGGGAGGTCAACGACAGGTCAAGTGGGGGGAATTGTCCGCTTCGCCCTTCGGGGTACGACGAGGGGCGCGCCGGTCCGGGGATGCGGAAGGACCTCCACCGGCTGCCGGTACACCCGGCTCAGCAGCTCCTCGTCGAAGACCTCGACCGGCGGCCCGTCGGCGGCGATCCGGCCGCCGTGCAGCACCCCGACACGGTCCGCGTGCGCGGCGGCGAGACCGAGGTCGTGCAGCACGACCACGACCGCGACACCGGCGGCCGCACGCTCACGGCAGACGCGCAGCACCAGTTCCTGGTGGCGCAGATCGAGCGCCGCGGTCGGCTCGTCGAGCAGGAGCAGCGGGGTGCGCTGGGCGAGTACGCGGGCCAGGGCGACGCGGGCGCGCTCGCCGCCGGAGAGGGCGGAGAAGGGGCGGGCGGCGAACTCCTCCACCTCGGTGGCGGCCATCGCCTCGGCGACGGCGGCCTCGTCCTCGTCCTCGCTCCCGGTCCCGGCCCATGGCGCCCGGCCCATCCGGACGACCTCGGCGACGGGGAAGGGGAAGGCGAGCGCGGCGGACTGCGGCAGGACGGCCCGGCGCAGGGCGAGTTCGGGCGCGGACCAGCCGGCGGCGGGCCGGCCGCAGATCCGCACCTCGCCCCCGGTGGGTGCGAGATCGGCGGCGAGCGCGCCCAGCAGGGTCGACTTCCCGGCCCCGTTGGGCCCGACCAGGGCCAGCACCTCACCGGCCCGTACACCGATGTCCACCCCGCCGAGCACCTCCCGCCCACCGAGCCCGACATGCAGCTCCCGCGCCTCGGCGACGACCTCCCCGGCGGGCACGGGCGCGGGGCGCTCGCGCGTACGCCGGCCCAGAAGACCGCGGAACAGAACGGAGCTCATGCCCAACCACCTTGCCTACGACGGGTCCTGCGCAGCAGCCAGAAGAAGAAGGGACTGCCGAAGAGGGCGGTCAGGACGCCCAGGGGGAGTTCGGCCGGGGCCGCGACCGTGCGGGCCGCCAGGTCGCCGGCCGCGAGGACCACCGCGCCGCCGAGCGCGCTGCCCGGGACCAGGAAGCGGTGGCCCGGCCCGTTCACCATCCGCAGCAGATGCGGGACCAGCAGGCCGACGAAGGTGATGATCCCCGCCACCGCGACCGCGGCGGCCGTGAGCAGCGCCACGACCAGGATCAGGACGATCCGCAGCCGCTCGACGTCGACACCCAGGTGCCGGGCGGGCCGCTCGCCGAGCGCGAGGAGGTCCAGCTTGCGGGCGTGGAACGGGGCGACGGCCAGCCCGGCCAGAGCGCAGGGCAGGACGGCGAGGACCTTGGGCCAGGTGGCCTGGGCGAGCGAACCGAGCTGCCAGAACGTGATCTGGGTGATCTGCGCGTTGTCCGCGAAGAAGATGAACAGCCCGATGAGCGCCCCCGCGAACGCGTTCACCGCGATACCGGTGAGGATCAGCGTCACCACCTCCGTACGGCCGCCCGCACGGGACATCGCGTACACGAGGAGCACGGTCGCGAGCCCGGCGGCGAACGCGCAGACGGTCACCGTCCAGTTGCCGAGGAAGCTGAGGCCGAGGGCGATCGCCCCGACCGCGCCCACGGCCGCGCCGGCCGAGATGCCGATCACGCCGGGCTCGGCGAGCGGATTGCCGAACACGCCCTGCATCAGGGCGCCCGCGCAGCCGAGCGAGGCGCCGACGAGGATCGCGAGGACGACCCGGGGCAGCCGGATGTTCCACAGGACGCTCTCGGCGGAGCGTTCCAGGGCGTGGCCGCCGAGGCCGAGGCGGTGCTGGACGGAGGCGAGCACGTCCCCGAGCGGGATCTCGTACGCCCCGATCCCGGCGGACAGCAGCGCGAGGAGCAGCAGGGCGGCGAGGAGTACGAGGGTGAGGGTGGCGGCTGTGCCGCGCCGCCTGCGGCCTTGGATGGCGGCCCTGGCCCCGGCCCCGTCTTCGGCGCCCCGGCCCGGGAGCTCCGGTGCGGACTCTTCCCCGGCGCCCCGGCCCGGAGCCTGCGGTGCGGACTCGTCCCCGGCGCCCCGGCTCGGGAGCTCCGGTGCGGACTCGTCCCCGGCGCCCCGGCTCGGAGCCTGCGGTGCGGACGTGTCCCCGACCGCCCGCTCCGATGTGGATGTGTCCCCGGCGCCCCGGCTCGGAGGCCGCAGCGTGGGCGCGTTGTCCGCCCGGTCCGACGTGGGCCCCGAGGGGGAGTCCGGTGCGCCCGTCACGGAGTCCGTGGCGTCGGACAGCGACGCCCCACCCGGCGTCATCGAGTCGTCGACCGCCGTCACTTCGACGCCCCGTACAGCTGCGTCACCAGGGAGCGCAGCACCTCGTCGGTCCGCGGGCCGTAGTTGAGGAGCACGCCGTCCTCGACGGAGACGACCCGGCGATCCATCCCGGCCGGCGTCTCGGCCACGCCGGGGATCTTCACCAGGCCGTCGACGCCGCCGACCGACGCGAGGCCCTTGCTCATGACGAGGATCGCGTCGGGCGCGGCGGCGGCCAGGGCCTCGCTGGTGATCGGGGTGAAGTCCTTCTTCAGGCCGGACTCCTTGCCCGCGTCGACCGCTCCGGCCGCCTCCAGGAGGGAGCTCGCCCCGGACTCCGCCCCGCCGAGCAGGTAGACGGCCGCCGATCCGCGGACGTAGAGGAAGGCCACGCGCGGCTTGTCCCCGTGCGCGGGAATCGTCTTCCGCACGGCGGCGATCCGGTCCTGCGTGCGCTGCTTCAGCGCGCTGCCCGACTTCGGTACGCCGAGCGCCGCCGCGACCTTCTCGATCCGGGTGGAGACGTCCGCGAGCTGCTTCGCGGGCGCCACGACGACCAGCGGGACGCCCGCGTCGCGGATCTGCTCGATCGCCTCGGCCGGCCCGGTGGAGGTGTCGGCGAGGACGACGGTCGGCCGCAGAGAGAGCACGCTCTCGGCGGAGACGTCGTGCGCGCGGGTCACCACGGGGAGTTTCGCGGCCTGTTCGAAGGTGGCGGTGATGTCGCGGGCGACGACCCGCTCGCCCAGGCCGAGGGTGAAGACGATCTCGTTGAGGGAGCCGGTCAGCGGGACGATCCGCTCGGTGGAGGTGACGGTCACCTTGCGGCCGTCGGCCGAGTCGACGGTGCCGGGCAGTCGGGGCTCCGGGGCATCGGCGAGGGGCTCGACGCGGTCGGGGGCGGCCTGCGCCGTGGGCGCCTTCCGGGGCGGGGTGCTTCCGTCGCCGCAGCCGGTCGCCACGAGGGCGAGGGCGAGTGCCGGCATCAGCACGCCCGCGAGGCGAGATCTCTGCACGGGGAAGCACCGTCCTGTTCGTTCTGGGCAGCAGTCTGTCGTTTCGGCTCTGGATACCTTAGGTTAGCCTTACCTCACTTGCTAGCCCGCGTTGGCCCTCGGAGGGGTTTTCATGCTGCTGTCCAGACCGGCCCGGGCGCTCGCCGTCACGCTCTTCGCGGCGCTCCTCGGGCCCCTGCTCCCGGCCGCCGCCGCCCAGGCCGCGGACCGTACCGTGCAGGGTGGCAGACTCGACTGGGGAATAAAATCCTCCTTCCAGAGCTATGTCACGGGCCCCATCGCACACGGCAGTTGGAACCTCACCGGAGGCGCCGCCACCGTCGGCGGCAGCCAGTTCCGCTTCCACTCCGCCCAGGGCTCCTACGACCCCGCGAGCGGCGCCTTCGAGGCCGGCTTCACGGGCGGGGTGCACTTCCTCGGCCACCGCAGGACCGACGGCACCCACGAACTGGATCTGACGATCAGCCGGCCCCGCGTACGGATCGAGGGCGGACGCGGCACGCTGTACGCCGACATGGCGAGCAAGGCCAAGGAGACGGGGACGGTCACGACCTCCGCCCAGGTCCCGCTCGCCTCGCTCGACCTGTCCGGCATCGACATGCGCGGCGGCGGCAGCCCGATCTCGCTCACCCACGTGCCCGCGACCCTGACCTCGCGGGGCGCGCAGGCCTTCGCCGGCTACTACACCGCCGGGACGCCGCTCGACCCGATCAGCCTCACCGTCGACGTCAAGGCGCCGGCCGCCGCGCCGACGGCCACCAAGTCCCCCGAACCGTCGGCGAGTTCACCGGCCGCCTCCGGAACCTTCCGGGACGCCGCCGTCGACTGGGGCGTGCGCCGCACCTTCCGCGAGTACGTCACCGGCTCCGTCGCCCAGGGCAAGTGGACCCTGTCGGGCGGCGCCCAGGACGGCGGCGCGCTCTTCCGCTTCCCGCAGGGGAAGGGCACGTACGACCCGAGGAAGCAGACCCTCGCCGCCACCTTCGCGGGCACCGTCCGCTTCACCGGTACCCACATCGACCTCGCGCTCGGCGCGGTCGCGGTCGAGGTGACCGGCGGCAAGGGCACGCTCAGCGCCGATGTCACCAGTGGCGGCACGACCGAGAAAGCCGTGCCCCTGATCACCTTCGCCGCCGGGGACTTCGCGCCAAGGAACGGCCTCGCCGCACTGACCGAGGCGCCCGCGACCCTCACGGAGGGCGGCGCCAAGGCGTTCGGCGGGATGTACAAGGCCGGGACGGAGATGGACCCCGTCTCTCTGGCCGTCGCCGTCGACGCGAAGGCCCAGCTGCCCGCGCTGCCGGACCTGGGCAGCGACGCCAAGCCCTCGCCCTCGGCCACGGCTTCGGCCTCCGCTTCGGCTTCCGCTTCGGGGGCCGCCGCGAAGACGGCCGCCGCGGGCGATTCGCCCGGCACGGTCACGTACCTCGCCATCGGCGCGGGCGTGCTTCTGGCCGCCGCGATCGCCGTGTTCGCCGCCGTACGCCGTCGCCGTACCTCTCCCTCCCACTGACCCCGATCCGCCTCGCCCAGGAGACCACCCACCATGGCCACACCCACCCGCCGCCCCTTCACCCTCGCCGCGGCCGTCGCCACCGCGGCGGCCCTCGGGGCGAGCGTCTTCGCCCTGCCCGCCCTCGCGGCGGACGGCGCCCCCGTCATCGAGCTGAAGGAAGGGACGCTGGACTGGGGCTTCAAGGAGTCCTTCCGCAGGTACCTCGCCTCGCCGATGGCCCAGGGGAGGACCACGGTCGAGGGAGGCGCGAAGCAGGCGGCCGACAACGGCGTCTTCACCTTCGTGGACGGCACCGGTACGTACGACACCGGGACGCACGCCACCGCCAACGCCTTCAAGGGCGGCGTCCACTTCGAGGCCCACGGCGGTGTCCTCGACATCACGCTCTCCGACGTGAAGCTGACCACCAAGGGCGCCTCCGCGCCGACCGGCGAGATCACCGCCGACGTGGTCACCAGGGGCGACGACGGAAAGTTCGTCACCCGCGACGACATCGCCATCGCCGCCCTCGACATGACCGGGGTGCGACCGGGCCAGGGCGCGGGCGGCGCGATGGTCTTCAAGGACATACCGGCGAAGCTGACCAAGGGCGGGGCGGAGGCCTTCGCGGGCTTCTACAAGGAGGGCGACGCGCTCGACCCCGCGACGCTGACGGTGAAGCCGGGCGGCACCACCACCCCCACGCCGACCCCGACCCCCACGCCGACGAAGACCCCCACTCCCACCCCGACCCCCACCCCGACCCCCACGCCGACTCCGACGAGGACCACGGCGCCTCCGACCACCGCCCCCACCACGCAGCCCACCGCCCAGCCGACCACGGGCACCCCGTCCGTGGTGAACGGCAAGCTCACCTGGGGCGTCAAGGAGTCCTGGCGCACGTACGTCGTGGACACCTGCGGAGGCACGGCGACGGCGACCGGCGGCGCGACGAGGAACGGCTCGGTGTACGACTTCGCCTTCGGCTCGGGCCGGCTCGACGCGAACACCCGCAAGGCCGACGCGGCCTTCGACGGCACCCTCCGCTTCGAGTGCGCCGCGCACGGCATCGACTGGAGCGTCGGTGACGTGAAGGTGAAGGCCGACGGCTCGGCCGGCACGCTCGTCGCCGACGTCACCACCGCCAAGGGCACGAAGAACGACGTGACCTTCGCCGACCTCGACCTCTCGAAGGCCGACTACACGGCGAAGAACGGTGTCGTCACCCTCGCGAACATCCCGGCCACGCTGACGAAGGACGGCGCGGCCCAGTTCGCGGGCCCGAACGGCGAGGCCTTCTACCGGCCGGGCACCGCCATCGACCCGGTGACCGTGGCCCTCTCCGTGGACGAGGACGCCACGCTGCCGACCACGACCGGCGGGACGACGACTGGTGGGACGAGCGGTGGCAGCTCGACCACGGGCGGATCGTCCACCACCACCGGCGGCACGGTCGGCGGCTCCGGCTCCCTCGCCGCCACCGGCGCGGGCGTACCGACCGGCACCCTGCTCGGCGCGGCCGGCGCCACGGCCCTCGCGGGCGCGGCCGTCGTCCTCGCCGTCCGGCGCCGCTCGACGGAGTCCTGAGACAGCCACCCCCCACAGGCAGGGCCGCACCCCGGAAACGGCGGTGCGGCCCTGCCGCTTGCCCGGCCGGCGTGCGGACCATGCGCCCGCGCCGAGAAGACCTCCCCGGCCCCGTCGCCCTGCGCGCCGACGGCCCGCTCGAACCGCCGCCGCTGCGCACGGAGATGACGGACAGCCGCCGGATGCGGCTCCGCCAGGGCGACCGGCCGGTCCTGCTCGCGCGGGTCGACGAGGACCGCGGCGGGGTACGGCTCCACCACCGTGCCGGGTACCGCTCGCCGCTGCCGCCGATACGCGCGGACGAGTCCCGGCGGGGGCCGGACCGGCCCCGCCGGTACGCCGGTTGGCTGGAGGCCGCCGACGAAGGCGCGCTGCACGCGGGGCGTTGGGTGCTGAGCCGCAGGGAGATGTTCCCGCCGTACGTCTGGCGCGGCGACTTCCTGACGGCGTGGCCGGACGGACAGCTGGACCGGAACGACAGCTGGAACGGCGTCACCCCGACGGCCACGACCGCGCGCCGGCCGCGCTCGCCGAGGGGCAGGACCCGCGCACGACCGTGCCGGCCCGCGCGGAGGACGGGCAGTCGCCGGCAGAGACGACCGCCTCGGTCAACCGCGTACTTCGAGGGGATGCCGGAACGCGGCTTTGCCGGGCCCGACCCCGAACGGCAGCGTGCCGACGTGGCGGAGCGGTACGGCTGGACCGTCGTGGACCTCCCGTACGACGAAGCTCGCACGTTCGCCTGGCCGATTCCGGGTGGGGCCGACGAGTGGGACCGGTGGATGCTTGAATTCCGCCATGAACACGACCGTGACGAGTAGAGCCACCGACATCGACGTCCTGCGGGTCTTCTGCGCGGGCGACGGCCGGTACGGCAACGCCCTCGGCGTCGTACGCGACGGGCGCACGCATCCCGACGAGGCGTCCCGGCAGGCTCTCGCCAAGGAACTCGGCTTCAGTGAGACCGTGTTCGTGGACGACCCGGAGCGCGGGGACGTCGACATCTTCACGCCCGGTGTGCGGCTGCCGTTCGCCGGTCATCCGCTGGTCGGCGCGGCCTGGCTCCTCGACCTGGAGGTCATCTGCCCGCAGGCCGGCGAGGTCTGGGTGCGCGGGGACGGCGAGTTCACCTGGATCGAGGCCCGCGCCGAGTGGGCCCCGCCGTGGCCCCTGTGCCGGTACGACTCGGTTGCCGAGGTCGACGCGCTGGACGTGCCCGAGCCCGGCGTGGGGGTCCCCCCAGGACGAAGTCCTAGGGGGAGGATCTACGCCTGGGCCTGGGAGGACGAGGCGGCCGGCCGGATCCGGGCGCGGGCGTTCCCGGGACGCGGGGACGGTATCGACGAGGACGAGGCGACGGGCGCGGCTGCCCTGCTGCTCACCGCCGAGCTGGGCCGGGCCCTGAACATCACGCAGGGCCGGGGCTCGCAGATCCTGACGGCCCCCGGCCCCGACGGCGTGATCGAGCTGGGCGGACGGGTCCGCCTTGAGCGGACCCTGACGCTCACGCGCTGAGCGGGAACTCGCCGCCCAGCTCCCTGAACACCGCGCCGTTGAAGTCGAAGGCGCGCTTGCACTCGTCGATGATCCGCTGCTTCTCCAGGTCGTCGGCGTCGACCCCGTCGAGCAGCTCCCGGTACGCCCGCTTGAACGCGGCCGGGTTCGCGATCTCCTCGAAGACGTAGAAGCGGACGCCGTCGCCCTTGCGCGCGAAGCCCCAGGTGCGCTCGGCCTTGTCGCGGATGATCTGGCCGCCCGACAGGTCGCCGAGGTAGCGGGTGTAGTGGTGCGCCACATAGCCGGCCGGCCACTCGCGCGCGCACTCCGCCACGCGCGCGGCGTACGCGGCCGTGGCGGGCAGCGGGGAGAGCCCGGCGCGCCACTCCGGACCGCGGAGGTGGGCGAGGTCCTGCTCCAGGGCGGTGGTGCGGAACAGCTCCGGCTGTATGAAGGGCCCGGCGACCGGGTCGCTCTTCAGGGCCTCCGCGCCCTCCTCCAGGGCGCGGTACACGAACCAGAGCTGCTCCGTGTACCGCGTGTAGGCGTCCACGGCCAGCCGCCCGCCGAGGAGGTCGCTCATGAAGGTCGACGTCTCGGCCTCGGTGTGCTGCTCGTGCGAGGCGGTGCGGATGAGCGTCGAGAAAGGCGTGTCCAAGGCGTGCCTCCGGGACCGAGGGGGACGGGAACCTGCTGAGATCCTGCTACTTAGGCTTACCTAAGTCAACTGGTTCCCGACGACCTGTCGGTAAAGACGCTACCCCGGTCGGGGCTCAGGGCAACGTGAGAATGTCGGCCCCGGTGTCCGTCACGACGAGCGTGTGCTCGAACTGCGCCGTCCGCTTGCGGTCCTTGGTCACGACCGTCCAGCCGTCGTCCCACATGTCGTACTCGTGCGTGCCCAGCGTCAGCATCGGCTCGATGGTGAACGTCATGCCGGGCTGGATCACGGTCGTGGCGTGCGGGGAGTCGTAGTGCGGAATGATCAGGCCGGAGTGGAACGAGGAGTTGATGCCGTGCCCGGTGAAGTCGCGTACGACGCCGTAGCCGAAGCGCTTGGCGTACGACTCGATGACCCGGCCGATGATGTTGATCTGACGGCCCGGCTTGACCGCCTTGATCGCCCGGTTGAGAGATTCGCGGGTGCGCTCCACCAGGAGACGGGACTCCTCGTCGACGTCCCCGCACAGGTAGGTGGCGTTGTTGTCGCCGTGGACCCCGTTGATGTACGCCGTGACGTCCAGGTTCACGATGTCGCCGTCCTTGAGGACGGTGGAGTCGGGGATGCCGTGGCAGATGACCTCGTTGACCGAGGAGCAGAGCGACTTCGGGAAGCCGCGGTAGCCGAGGGTGGAGGGGTACGCGCCGTGGTCGCACATGAACTCGTGCGCGACCCGGTCCAGCTCGTCCGTGGTGACACCCGGGGCGATGTGCTTGGCGGCCTCCTCCATCGCCTGCGCGGCGATGCGGCCGGCGATCCGCATCCGCTCGATGGTGTCGGAGTCCTGCACCTCGGGCCCGGTGTACGGGGTGGGGGCGGGCTTCCCGACGTACTCGGGACGACGGATGGCTCCCGGAACGGAGCGGTGGGGAGAGAGCTCCCCCGGTACGAGCAGCGACTGGCCAGACATGTCAGCGAGTCTAACGACCGCGTCTGGGGCAGCATGGCGACAGAGGAAGGAGCCGACGATGGCCCTGTTCAAGAAGCGCACGGTGGGCAAACCCGGCGAGTGGTACTACTGCCTGCAGCACAAGAAGGTCGAGGAGGGCCCGGAGTGCCCGGCCAAGGACCGCTTCGGCCCGTACGCCACCCGGGAGGAGGCGTCCCACGCGATGCAGACGGCGGAGGAACGCAACCTGGAGTGGGAGACCGACCCGAAGTGGCACGACACCCCGAAGCTGGACGAGCCGCCGGACTAGGGGCTTGTCGCTAGCCCTTCGGGGGCGGGAAGTGCGCGGTGGCGAGGACGGAACCGTCCGCGGCCAGCAGCTGGGCGCCGGTCACGGTCGTGGGGTCCACGCCGGTGACCGGCGCACCCCAGTGGCCGTACCCGTCATCGAGCGTGAACGAGCCCACTCCGATGGTGCTGCCGTCGGCGCGTTCGAGGCGGCAGCGGACCGTGGCGTCGCCGCCCCCTTCGAGGTCGACGGACATGTAGACCCAGCCCGGCGAACCGGAGTGGGTGAAGATCCGGCCCACCTCGTGGCCGCCCGAGACGAGGGCGGCCTCCAGCAGCGTCCCCTGCTCCTGGACCTGTGAGGTGGGGGCGGGGCCGGCGTCGACAGCCGTGCCGACCGCCCAGCCGGCGAAGCCGAACGCGAGGGCCGCGGCGGCCGCCGCGGCGGCGAGCCGGAGCCGCCGGCGTCGCGACGGTCGAGGACCCGGCTCCGGACGGGACGGGGCCAGCCGCTTCGTGACGCGGGTCTCGAAGCCGACCGGCGGCTCCGTGCCGGGCAGCAGACCGAGCAGGCCGTCACCGACGAGCGTGAGCTGCTCGACGTGTTCCCGGCAGCCAGGGCAGCGGTCCAGATGGGCGACCGCCCGGGCCCGCTCCTGGGCAGGGAGGATCCCCAACGCCAGCTCGGCGCCGAGCTCCCGCAGCCGCTCGCAGGTCATGTCGCTCATGGCCGGACCGTCCCCTCGGCGCTCAGGGTCGTCCGCAGCTTGCCCATCGCGGTCCTGATCCGCGTCTTCGCCGTGCCCAGCGGAATGTGCTCGAAGTCGGCGATCTGCTGGGCGGTCATCCCGTAGATCCCCGCCATCACCAGCGCGCGGGCCTGTTCCCGTGGCAGCGCCGCCACCGCGGTCCGTATCCGGTCGGCGGTCTCGTCGGCCAGTGCCCGCTGCTCGGGGGTGTCGGTCACGATGTCGAGCAGCGTGTCGAGGTCCTCGGGCGCGACCGGACTGGCTCGCCGCGCGCGCACCGCGTCGATCGCGAGGTTGTGCGCGATGGTCGTCAGCCAGGTCTTCACGGAGCCGCGGCGGGAGTCGTAGACCTGCGCATGCCGCCACGCCCGCTCGAAGGTCTGCTGTGCGATGTCCTCGGCGAGCTGGGGATCGCCGACGACGGCGATGGCGACGCCGAAGACGGTGCGCTGGAAGCGGCGCACGAACGCCACGGAGATCTCCGGATCGCCCGTCGTCAGGCCGGAGAGCAGCGCCTCGTCCGGTGCGCGTCCGAGAGGGAGGCCCATGCGCTGCATACCAGTGGATACGGTCCGGCTCCCCGAAGGGATTGCCCCGGACCGACGGGAGGTCACGTCCTCATTCTCCTCCTCCGCGTCCGGGCGATCCTTCGGCAATCCCTCGGCGGGTTTCATCCGTATCCCCTGCCGTACGGAACATCCGCGGAGGGCCGAGCCATGACAGCCACGACGGCCACGACAGGCACGACAGCCACGACGGCCACGACAGCCACGACAGCCACGACAGCCACGACGGGGACACGCGTCCGCACCCGGCACCGCATCGTGCTCGGGTTCGCGGCCGGTGGCCTGACCGCCGTGCTCGCCGCCTGCGGCGGGGGAGGAGACGGTGACGGCTCGACCACGCCCACGCCCACGCCCCCGGACCGGACCGCCGAGACGGGAGTGACGCAGGTGAACGCGGATCTGGCCGACTTCCGCGTCACGCTGTCGCAGCAGACGTTCGAGCCGGGCGTCTACGACTTCGTCGCCAAGAACACCGGTGGGCGCGACCACGCCCTGGAGATCGTGGGCCCCGGTGGTGAGAACCACACCGAGACGCTCGAACCCGGCGCCTCCGCCACCCTCCGCGTGACCCTGCGGTCGGGGACGTACGAGGTCTACTGCCCCGTCGACGGGCACAAGGACCAGGGGATGAAGACGGAGATCACCGTCGGCGGTGCCGAAGCGCCCGTGAACGAGACTCCTTCCCCGGGCAATGGCTACTGACCGCGCGGTCTCCGGGGTCTCCGCGGTCGCCGCGATCGCCCTGCGCCTGACCGGAGCCGGGCTGACCGCCGCGATGGCCGCGATCCACCTCCACCTCTGGGACGGCGGCTACCGGGATCTGGCCACCATCGGCGTGCTCTTCCTGCTGAACGGCATCGGCGGCTGCCTGCTGGCACTGGCGCTGCTGGTCGCGCCCGCCCGCCACGTCGGCGCGGTGGCCGCCCTCACCGCACTCTTCACGGCCGGCACCCTGGCCGCGCTCGTCCTCAGCCTCACCACCGGACTCTTCGGCTTCGAGGAGACGCTCGACGCGGAACTGGTCCGGCCCACCCTCGTGGTCGAGTCGGCGGGCATCGTCGTCCTGACGGCGCTCGCCCTGCTCGCCCGCGTCCGCCTCCCGCGCCGCTCAGGCCTCCCGCGCCGCCCGCCGACATGAGGGGCGGTGGAGACGGCGGAGTCGCGGCGCGTCACGCCGACGGCTGCACCGCCCGGGACTGCTGTGCGTCCTCCGCCTCCCGCTGCGCCTTGCGGCGCAGGGCGTCCTCGTCCGTGGCGGAGTCGTAGCCGAGGAGCTTCGGGAGGGCGGCGCACAGCAGCCCCACCGAGGCGACACAGGCCACGCCGCCCGTCCAGATCGCCGCCCGCGTCCCCGTCCAGCCCGCCATGGCACCCGCGCGGACCTGGCCGAGCTGCGGCCCGACGCTGTACGAGAGGACCTCGATGCCGGCCAGCCGGCCGCGCAGCTCCTCCGGGATGGTCTGGTTCCAGATCGTCGAGCGGCCCAGGCCGCTCAGCATGTCGCCCGCGCCCGCGAAGCCCAGGCAGAGCAGCACCAGCCAGACGTTCGAGAACCAGCCCGCGGCCGCGATCGCGAGCCCCCAGGCCGCCGCCCCGAACACCACCAGGAGTCCGTGCCTGCGGACCTTCGAGGTCCAGCCGCTGGTCAGGCCGAGCACGAGCGAGCCGACCGAGCCCGCCGCGTACATCAGGCCCAGCGACCAGTCCGCGTCCAGCTCGTCCGCCAGGAACGGGAAGATCGTGTTCGGGAAGGCGAACAGCATGGCGGCGAGGTCGATCACGTACGTACCGAGCAGCACCGGCCGCGACCAGGCGTACCGCGCTCCCTCCACGATCCCGCGCAGCGACGGCTTGTCCGCGTCGTGCGCCGGCGGCGCGGGGGCGAGCCGCAGACACAGCAGGACGGAGACGAGGAAGCCGGCGATCGTCACGGCGTACGCCGGGGCGTGACCGGCGTACGCCACCAGCAGGCCCGCGAGCGCCGGTCCCGCGATGGCGCCCATCTGCCAGCGCAGCGAGTTGAGCGCGGCCGCGGCGGTCTGCTGGTCGTGCGGCACGATCCGGGCGAGCAGGGAGTCCAGGGCGGGGCGCTGGAGACCGGCGAGCGCGGAGACACCGGCCGCGACGACGTACAGCGGCCAGAGCATGGGCTCGGCCGGCAGCGAGTTGAGCAGCAGGAGCAGGGCGAGCAGCCCGAGCCCGGCCTCCGTGGCGATCAGCACCCTGCGCCGGTCGACGGCGTCGGCGAGCGCGCCGCCGTAGAGCCCGAAGACGACGAGCGGGACCAGCTCGACGGCGCCCATCGCGCCGACCGCGAGGGGTGACCCCGTCATCTCCTTGATCTGCAGCGGCAGCGCGATCATCGCCACGGCGCTGGAGAAGTAGGTGACCAGCCCCTGGACCCAGAGCAGCCGGAAGTCACGGGACGAACGCCACGGCGCCAGATCGGGCAGAACGGCGGAGAGTTTCAAGGACACGAGGCGCCATGCTCCGATCGCGCCCGGTCACACCGCAAGCGAATTTCGCCCCCGACTCCCGGCTACCAGCGCGTCGGTGGCGGTGCCGTCAGATGGTCCGCCAGGCGGGAGAGACGGTCGCGGAAACGACTGCGGCCCCGCGGCCCCGGCAGGCTGTTCTCGCCCGCCGCCGCGCTCACCAGGTGCTGGACCGTGTCCAGGTCGACCTCCGCGTCCGCGCCCACCGTCAGCGCCTCGTGGGCCAGGCCGTGGACCTCCGGGTCGCCGTCGTCCAGGGAGAGGACCGTCGCCCCCGCCCTGCGGGCGTCGTGGACCCGCTCCAGGAGCCCGGCGTCGGGCCGCTCCGGCGCCACCATCAGCAGGGTCGCCCCGCGCCGCGCCGACTCCAGGCGGCCGAGCCCCACCGCCAGGTGGGCCGGCTCGCCCGGCCGCACGTGGTGGCGCACCAGCGTCGGCGCCAGTTCCGGCTGCCCCGACCAGGCCGCCTCGTCCACGAGGTGCGCCGCCAGATGCCACGGCTCGTACCCCTCCGTCCCCACCAGGAGCAGCCCGCCCCCGTGCGGCACGACGGAGGACCGGAGGGAGCCCGCGAAGCGGCGGGCCGCCCGCGGCCACTCCGTCCCGGCGAGCACTTCCCGCAGCAGCGCGACCCGTACGGCATCCATGGGGCCGCATCCTGCCGCAGCCGGACGCCCGCGCGAGGCCGGTTGCCGAGGTTCCACCCGTACGGGACACGGACGGAGACGACCGGCCAGTAATGTCGAGGCCATGACTACGACTGACAGCAAGCCCGCCCCCAGGGACCCCTGGGACCTCCCCGACGTGTCCGGTCTCGTCGTCGGCGTCCTCGGCGGCACCGGCGACCAGGGCCGCGGTCTCGCGTACCGCCTCGCGAAGGCCGGCCAGAAGGTGATCATCGGCTCCCGCGCCGCCGAGCGCGCCCAGACCGCCGCCGACGAGCTGGGCCTCGGCGTCGAGGGCGCCGACAACGCCGAGTGCGCCCGCCGCAGCGACATCGTCATCGTCGCCGTCCCGTGGGACGGGCACGCCAAGACCCTGGAGTCCCTGCGCGCCGAACTCGCGGGCAAGCTCGTCGTCGACTGCGTCAACCCGCTCGGCTTCGACAAGAAGGGCGCCTACGCCCTCAAGCCCGAGGAGGGCTCCGCCGCCGAGCAGGCCGCGGCCCTGCTGCCCGAGTCCCGGGTCGCCGCCGCCTTCCACCACCTCTCCGCCGTCCTGCTCCAGGACGCCTCGATCGACGAGATCGACACGGACGTGATGGTCCTCGGCGAGGAGCGCGCCGACGTCGAGATCGTCCAGGCGCTCGCCGGCCGCATCCCCGGGATGCGCGGCGTTTTCGCCGGCCGGCTGCGCAACGCCCACCAGGTCGAGTCGCTCGTCGCCAACCTGATCTCGGTCAACCGCCGCTACAAGGCCCACGCGGGCCTGCGGGTCACCGACGTATAGGAGCCCTCGGGCATGGGGGACACTGGACGGGCACATCAGCCGTACCCGGACAGGAGCCGACCCCCATGCCCCGCCTCGCTCTGTACGCCCTCGTCGTCTGCGCCCTCGCCGTCGCCGCGGCCGTCGTCTCCTTCGCCGCGGGCAGCTGGCTCGGCGTGATCTGGGTGCTGCTCGCCGGCCTCTCCTCCAACATGGCCTGGTACTACATTCGCCGCGCCAAGGTGGAAGCCGAGGCCGATGCCGAGGCCGAGGCGCAGCCCCAGGCCTAGCCCAGGGCCAGGGCCAGGCCCAGGCCCTGGGCTAGGCCCAGGCCTAGCTGTGCCGTCTCATGAGGTTGGTGCCGCGGTTGCGATTCCGGCCGGAGCGACGCCTCGGCGGGTCGATGACGTACGGGTGACCTACGTAGCTCCCCCCAGGTGGCCGCCATCGACCGGCCTGGGGTGGCCTTCGGCGGCTTGGGTCGGCTGACCGCCGAGCCCCCCGATCGGCCCGTGTGATGAGCGTGCCCGTCTCGGGCGGGCACCGGTCAGATGTCGTCGTTGTGCCCGACGCGGATGCTGGCGAGGCGTTCGAGAGTGATGTCCTCGTCGCCGGTCTCCATGGCGTCGACGGCGGCCTGGCAGACGAGGTGGAACAGGTGCTTGTGGACCAGGTTCGCCACCGCGGCCCCTCCGTGTGGAGGAAGGGCCCTGCCTGTCGTCAAACGATCGTCCGACGACAGGTCCGGCGGAGTACGGTCAGTTGCCCGACGGCTGGCCGTACAGCAGCGCCGGGTCGCCGGCGAGGGCGGACTTGACGAAGCGGCTGGGGTCGTCGACCAGCACCTCGATGGCTCCTGCCTGTACGCCGTCGAGGGCGGCGCGTGCGACATCCGCAGGGTCGATCTTGGGTGCGTCGCGTCCCGCCATCATGTCGGTGTCCGCAGCCCCCAGGTGTACGCCCTGGACGAGGGTCTTCTGGCCGGCGAGTTCGATGCGCACGCCGTTGGTCATGTTCCACTCCGCAGCCTTGGCCACCGAGTACGAGCCCGACCCTTCGGCGGTGGCCACCCACGAAAGCACGGAGAGGATGTTGACGATCGCGCCCCCGCCGTTGGAGGCCAGGGCCGGGGCGAAGGCGCGGATGACTCTCAGGGTGCCGAAAAGGTGTGTCTCCAGGTCCTGCCGGACCATGTCCAGGTCATCGGTGAGGAGGTGCGCGCCGGTGCTGATGCCGGCGTTGTTGACCAGCAGCGTGACGTCCCGCGCCGCTACGGCCGCCGCTGAGATCGATTCCTCGTCCAGCAGGTCCAGGTAAAGCGGCGTGATCCGCGGGTCCAGGATGCCGATCGACTCCGGGCGGCGAGCGGTCGCGTACACCTTCTCGGCTCCGCGCTCCAGCAGATGCTCGACGAAGCGCCGACCGATTCCTCGGTTGGCCCCGGTCACGAGTGCGGTGGAACCGGCTATGTCCATGGTCATTCCCTTTCTCGGGCGGGCGTACGGTCCAATCCCGCTCCGTGTCGCCTACGCTAGAACTTGACGTTGACGTGAAGTGCAAGTCGACGGGCGGCGACAGCACGAGCGGAAGGAGTCGCAATGCGCATCGGCGAACTGGCCGATCGGGCCGGAGTCAGCACACGGGCCCTTCGCTACTACGAGGAGCAACTCCTGCTCAGTCCCCAGCGCACGTCCGGCGGCCAGCGCTTCTACCCCGAGGCGGCCGTCGACCGGGTGAAGCTCATCCAGCAGCTCTACAGCGCCGGTCTCGGCAGCCGCCTGATCGCCACACTCCTGCCCGCCATCGACGCCCGCTCGGTGGGCCCAGAGCTACTGGACCGCTTGCTCCACGAGCGCGCCCGCATCGAAGCGAAGACCGCCGAGCTGCAGGCCGCGAGCCGAAGGCTCAACGTACTGATCGGACTCGCCACGCACCCGCACCCCGACACCGAATCGTGCCCGGCCTCGCTCGATCAGGACACGAGTGGGGCGCGGGTAGGACAAAACGCCCACTCGTGACATTGGCTCCTCGCTGTCAGGCTTGGCGGGCGTAGGACGTGAGGCGATCGGCGAGCGCGATGACGAGGTCGCGTAGTTCGTCGGGGCGCTCGATGACGAACGGCCGGTCGAGTGAGGCGAGTATCCGAGGCAACCAGTCGAGCTGCTGCGCCCGTAGCTCGACGCGCAGCCAGCGCTCGGCCGCCGGGTCCTCGCCGGCTGCGGACTCGTGCTCCTCCAGGTTCGCGACGCTGATGGGAAGGTGGGCGCGGATCTGCTCAACCGTCCCGTGGATCCGCAAGGTCACCTCATGCCGGTACTCGGCCGTGGTGAACGCTGACAACACGCGCTGTGCCGGGCCGGGACCCACGGGCGCTTCGAATGAGCCGGGCAGGGTCCTCGCGTCTGCGATGCGATCGAGCCGCAAGGTTCGGTCCTCGCCGATCTCGGCGTCCCTGCCCGTGACGTACCACCGGCCCGCATGGGCGACGATCCCGTAGGCGTGCAGTGTGCGTTCGCTGTGCCGTCCGTCGCGGTCGGTGTAGCGGATCGAGACCGGTCGGCGGTGGCGCACTGCATCGGCGATCGTGAGCAAGACCCCAGCGTCCGGGTGGTCCAACTCGCCGGGCTGATCCGTGAAGTCGAGAGCCTCCAGGAGTGCGTCGAGCCGGCGGGCGATGTGCTTGGGCAGCACCCGCCGGATCTTCGCCGATGCCGTCTCGTTTGCCGTGCGCTCCGCCGTCGTCAGCCCTGCCCGGCGGCCGGCGACCAGGCCGAGCAGCACGGCCAGCGCCTCGTCGTCGCTGAGCATGAGCGGAGGCAAGCGGTACCCGGGAGCCAGCCGGTACCCGCCGTAGCGGCCGCGCACCGATGGACTTCGTCTCGATCCGCATCATCACCAGCGACGTCGCACGCCTCGTCGAGTTCTACGAGCGAGCCACAGGGATGCAGGCGATACGGGCCACCGAGGACTTCGCCGAACTCAAGACCGCGGGCGCCACCCTCGCGATCGCCGGCACCCACACCGTCCCGCTGTTCGCCCCGGGCTCTGCCCGCCCGGCGGACAACCACAGCGTGATCACCGAGTTCCTCGTCGACGACGTGGACCGCGTTCACCAGAACCTGACCGGCTTCGTCACCGACTTCGTCAACGAGCCCACCACGATGCCCTGGGGCAACCGGTCGCTGTTGTTCCGCGACCCCGACGGCAACCTCGTCAACTTCTTCACCCCCGTCACCCCGGCGGCCGTCGAAAAGTTCGCACGCTGACGCCACGCACAGCCGCTCACGCGGGGCCCAGGCCTAGAGCTCGCAGAACTCCGGCTGCTCCTGCCAGAAGCGGTAGAGGTTCGAGCCGCAGTAGCGGGACAGCTCCGGCACGCCCAGCGCCCGCATCAGCGCGTCGATCGTGTCGAAGAACGCCCCGTTGATCGCCGGGACGAAGAGCAGCGCGATCACGATGAAGAAGCCGTACGGCGCGTACGGCTCGATCTGCCGCTTCACCTTGTACGAGAGCCAGGGCTCGATGACCCCGTACCCGTCGAGGCCCGGCACCGGCAGGAAGTTCAGGAGCGCGGCCGTCACCTGGAGGAACGCCAGGAAGGCGAGCGCGTACCGGAAGGCGAGCGGGACGCCGTCCAGCGCGTCCAGCCAGAACGGCGCCGTGCACACGATCGCGAACAGGACGTTGGCGAGCGGGCCCGCCGCCGAGATCAGGCTGTGCTTCCAGCGGCCCCGGATCCGGCCCTGTTCGATGAAGACCGCGCCGCCCGGCAGACCGATACCGCCCATGATCACGAAGAGCACCGGCAGGATGATGCTCAGCACGGCGTGGGTGTAGGCGAGCGGGTTGAGTGTGAGATAGCCCTTCGCCCCGACCGTGATGTCCCCGCCGTGCAGGGCGGTGCGGGCGTGCGCGTACTCGTGGAGACAGAGCGAGACGACCCACGCCGAGGTCACGAAGAGGAAGATCGCCAGTCCGGGGGAGGCCGCGAAGCCGGTCCACACCGCCCAGCCGGTGACCGCCATGACGGCGAGGATCGCCAGGAAGACCGGGCTGATCCTGCGCTCGTGACTGCGTGCGGTGGCCGTCGACATCGGTGGGACTCCCTGGGGCGCGGCGGGTGTGTGCGGGGAACGTGCCGGGGCGGGGGTGAGTTCCTGCGAGGATCCCCGGCTCACGGAGAATAGGGCCTGTGCGCTATTCCGTCCTCGGCCCCACCCAGGCCCACGCCCCCGGCGGCAGTCCCGACGGCACCCCCGTCGCCCTCGGGGGTCCCCGGCTGCGGGCCCTGCTGGCCGTCCTCGCGCTGCGGGCCGGGCGGACCGTCCCGGTCGCCGTCCTCGTCGACGAGGTGTGGGACGGGGAACCGCCGGCCGACGGGGCCGCGGCGCTCCAGGCCCTGGTCGGACGGCTGAGGCGGGCGCTCGGCCGGGAGGCCGTGATCTCCGCCCAGGGCGGCTACCGGCTGGCGGCGGGTCCCGAGGACGTGGACCTGTACGTGTTCGAGCGGCTGGCGGAGGAGGGGGTACGGGCGCTCGACGCGGGCGACCCGGCGCGGGCGGCGAAGCTCCTCGACGAGGCGCTGGAGCTGTGGCGCGGGCCCGCGCTCGCCGACCTCCCGGACCGTACGGCGGAGGCCGCCCGCTGGGAGGCCCGCCGCCTGGACGCCCGGCGCGCCCGCATCGCGGCCGCCCTCGCGCTGGGGGAGGGCGCCTCGGTCCTCCCCGAGCTGGCCGCCCTCTGCGAGGCGCACCCGCTGGACGAACCGCTCCAGTCCCTGCGCATCCGGGCGCTGCGCGACACGGGGCGGGCGGCGGAGGCGCTGCTGGCGTACGAGACGCTCCGCCGGAACCTCGCGACCCGCCTGGGCACGGACCCCTCTCCGGCCCTCCGCACCCTCCACACGGAACTCCTGACCCCGCACCCCCCGACCCCTGCCACGCCGGGCGGTCCCGCCCCGGCTTCTCCCGACGGACCACCCTCGGCACCCGCCGCGCCGCCCGGGCCCGCGCCGGCTGCTGCCGGCGGACCGACCTCCGCGCCGACCACCCCCGGGCCTGTCGTCCCTGGCATACCGGCCACGCCGGGCGTCTCCGGCGTACCGACCTCCGCGCCGCCCGGGCCCGCGTCGGCTGCTGCCGGCGTACCGACCTCCGCGCCGACCACCCCCGGGCCTGTCGTCCCTGGCGTACCGGCCACGCCGGGCGTCTCCGGCGTACCGACCTCCGCGCCGCCCGGGCCCGCGTCGGCTGCTGCCGGCGGACCGGCCTCCGCGCCGACCACCCCCGCGCCTGTCGTTCCCGGCGTATCGGCCACGCCGGGCGTCTCCGGCGTACCGACCTCCGCGCCGCCCGGGCCCGCGCCGGCTGCTGCCGGCGGACCGACCTCCGCGCCGACCACCCCCGCGCCTGTCGTTCCCGGCGTATCGGCCACGCCGGCCGTCTCGGGCGTACCAGCCCCCGCGCCCGCCGCCGTACCCGGCGCCGCCG
This sequence comes from Streptomyces vilmorinianum, assembly GCF_005517195.1. Taxonomy (NCBI): domain Bacteria; kingdom Bacillati; phylum Actinomycetota; class Actinomycetes; order Kitasatosporales; family Streptomycetaceae; genus Streptomyces; species Streptomyces vilmorinianum. Next base: position 1,787,065 of record NZ_CP040244.1, read on the forward strand.
CACCCGCCCCCGCGCCCGACGCCGTACCCGGTGGACCGGCCACCGCGCCCGCCGCGCCCGCACTCGGCGTTCCCGGCGGATCAACCCCCGCCCCGGCCACCCCCGCGCCCAGCGGGCCGGCGCGGGTCCCAGGGCGGCCGCTCGGGAATCTCCGTGCCCGGCTCACGAGTTTCGTCGGGCGCGAGGAGGACCTCGACGCGCTCCGTGACGATCTGGGCCGTGCCCGGCTCGTCACCCTTCTCGGGCCCGGCGGCGCCGGGAAGACCCGGCTGTCGCAGGAGGCGGCCGAGCGCGGAGCCGTGGGCGGGAGCTGGCCCGACGGGGTCTGGCTGGCCGAGCTGGCGCCGGTCACCGACCCGGACGCGGTGGCGGAGGCCGCGCTGGGCGCCGTCGGTGCGCGCGAGACCGTGCTGCGGGGCGCGGGAGCGGAGGAACTGCGCAGCGCCGACGACCCGTTGGAGCGGCTCGTCGACCACTGCGCCCACCGGCGGATGCTCCTGCTGCTCGACAACTGCGAGCACGTCGTCGGCGCGGCGGCGGAGCTCGCGGAGACCCTGCTGGCCCGCTGCCCGGGCGTGACGGTGCTCGCGACCAGCCGCGAACCGCTGGGCGTGCCGGGCGAGTCGGTCCGCCCGCTCGGGCCGCTGCCCCAGGACACCGCACTGCGTCTCCTGGCCGACCGCGGGGCGGCCGCGAGAACCGGTTTCCGGATCGAGGACGACCCGGAAGCGGCCGACGAGATCTGCCGCCGCCTGGACGGTCTTCCCCTCGCCATCGAACTGGCGGCGGCCCGGCTGCGGATGCTCACCCCGCGCCAGATCGCCGACCGGCTCGACGACCGCTTCCGCCTGCTGACCTCCGGAGCCCGGACCGTCCTGCCGCGCCAGCAGACCCTGCGCGCCGTCGTCGACTGGTCCTGGGACCTCCTCGACGACGCCGAACGCGCCGTCCTGCGCCGCCTGTCGGTCTTCTCGGGCGGCTGCGACCTGGAGGCGGCCGAGGCCGTCTGCGCCGCCGACGCACACGACGCCCACGACGCCCACGACGCCCACGACGCCCACGGCGTCCTCGACGTCCTCGGCTCCCTCGTCGACAAGTCGCTCGTCGTCGCCGCACCCGCCGACGGCGGTGACATGCGCTACCGCCTCCTGGAGACCGTCGCCGAGTACGCCGCCGAACGCCTCGACGAGGCCGGGGACCGCGCCGCCGCCGAACACCGCCACCTCGTCCACTACCGCGAACTCGCCCGCGCCACCGACCCCGAGCTCCGCGGCGCCCGGCAGGCCACAGCCGTCGCCCGGTTCCGCACCGAGTACGAGAACCTGCGCACCGCCCTGCGCCGCGCCGTCGCCGCCCGCGACGAGCACGAGGCCCTCGTGCTCGTCCACTGCCTCCTCTGGTACTGGCAGATGCGTGACCTGCGCGCCGACGCCCTGCACTGGGCCGAGGCCGTCGCCGCCCTCGGCCCCGACCCCTTCGGGCCGGACGCGCCGCCCGTCGTCCCGCTCTTCGAGCCCTGCACCGCCGCCCCGCCGCCGCTCGACGACGAGCAGCTGTGGGAGGCCCGCCGTGGGGTGCGGCTGATCGAGCTGCTCAACATGGACTACCAGACCGGCCGGTGGACCACCCCCGAGGGCGGCGAGCGGCTGCGCCGGATCACCGCCCTGTACCGGCCGGGGCTGCCGCAGACCTGCCGGCTGCCCGGCTTCTTCTCCGTCTTCGCCGTACTGCTCACCGGCGACGTGGGGCGGATGCGCGAGTGCCTCGACGCCACCGTCGAGGCGTGCCGCACCCACGGATACGACTGGGAGCTCGCCAACGCCCTCCAGTTGCGCGCCAACATGCTCGCCAACCGGGCCGACTCGGCCGGCGCGGCGAGCGCCGACGCCGACGAGAGCCTGAGGATCTTCGTCCGTCTCGACGACGACTGGGGCGCCGCCGAGGCGCTCTCCTCGCGCGGCGAGGCCCGCGAGAAACGCTGCGACTTCGAGGGCGCGGCCGAGGACTTCGCCGCCGCCATCGGTTACGCCGAGCGGATCGGCGCCCAGTCCCAGACGGCCCTGCTGCGCGCCCGCTACGGCGACATGCTCACCGCGCTCGGCCGGCCCGACGAGGGCGAGGCGATCCTGCGCGAGGTCCTGGAGACCGGTCACCCCGGGCACGAGCCGATGCTCGCCGCCCGGATCTTCCTCGCGATCCTGCTCGGCCGCACCGGCCGTACCGCAGAGGCGCGCGAACATCTGACCGTGCTGATGCGGGAGTTCGACTCCGTCACCCTGTCCATCTTCGAGGGGTTCACCCTCGGCAGCATGGCCTGGCTGGACAACCTGGACGGGCGGTACGCCGCCGCGCTCCCGCACGCGCGGGAGGCCCTGAAGCGTTCGAGGGGCGCCCTGTCGACGGCGGTCGCCCCGCAGATGCCGGCGGCCCATCTGGTCACCGCGGCCTGGGCGTTGAGCGGTCTCGGCGGCGCCGACGCGGTGATCGGGGCCCGCCTCCTCGGCGCCCGGCCGGGGCTGCTCCCGGAGGGGCATCTGCCCTCCCCGCTCGAGCGAGAGGCCTTCGAGGAGGCGACCCGGCTGTCCCGGTCCGTGCTCGGCGACGAGGCGTTCGAGGCCGCGTACGCCGAGGGCGGCGGCCTCTCCCTGGAGGAGGCCGCCGCCCTGCTCGACAGCGCCGACGCGATCAACGGGCGCGCCGAGTCCTGAACCCCCGTACGGCTCAGGTCTTCTTGCGGAACCTGGCGACCGCGAGCGGCGCCGTGACGACCGTGATCGCCACGGCCCAGCCGAGGGTCCACCACACCGACTCGGCGACCGGGCCGCCGTTGATCAGATTGCGGGCGGCGTCGGCGAGGTTCGAGAGCGGGTTGTAGTCGGTGAAGCTCTCCAGCCAGCCGGGCATCGAGGTCGGCGGGGCGAAGATCGAGGAGCCGAACTGCAGCGGCATCAGGACGAGCATGGCCATTCCCTGGACGGCCTGGGGCGTCTTCAGGGCGAGCCCCAGCAGGATGAAGATCCACATCAGCGAGGCGCCGAACACCATCGACAGACCGATCGCGGCGAAGAGGTCCAGGACCGAGGTCTTGATCTCCAGACCGAGCAGGAAGCCCATGCCGAGCAGGATCGCGGTGGCGATCAGCATGCGGCCGATCTCGACGACGATCTTCGCGATGAGGACGGAGGACCGGGCGATCGGCATCGTCCGGAACCGGTCCATGACCCCCTTCTTGAAGTCGTCGTTCACACCCGTGCCGACGGCCATGGCGATGTTCATGCCCATCATCGCCATCAGGCCCGGGACCACGTAGTTGACGTACGCCTCGTTGTTGCCCTTGCCGGAGATCGCGCCGCCGAAGACGTACACGAACAGCAGGACGAAGATGATCGGCATCAGGACGGCGTCGAACATCGACTCCGGGTCCTGCTTGATCTGCAGCGCGTTGCGCCGCACCAGGGCGCCGATGTGGCGGAGGTTGGCCCGCAGGCCGATCCGGCCCTCGCCACCGGGCGCGCGCTGCGGCCCGGACGGCCCCGGCGCGTCGGCGGGGACCTTGGTGAGCTGTGCGGTCGTCGTGGCGCTCATGCGGCGACCTCCTCGGGGATCGTGTCGGAAACGGACGCCTTCTCGCCCGTGATGGCCAGGAACACCTCGTCCAGGCTGGGCAGATGCGTGCCGATGTGGGCGATGCCGAAGCCGCGCGCGCCCAGCAGGCCCACGACGGCGGTCAGCTGCTCGTCGCTGAGGATCGGCACGTACAGCACGCCCTCGTCGGGCACGACCGTCGAGCCGGCGATGCCGTCAAGACCGGAATCGCGCAGCGCCGCGGCCATGGCGGGCAGGTCGGCCGGGTCCACGGGGCGGACCTTCAGGGTGCGGCCGCCGACCCGGGCCTTGAGCTCGTCGACCTTGCCGTTGGCGATGACCCGGCCCCGGTCGACGACGGTCAGCTCGGAGGCCAGCTGCTCGGCCTCCTCCATGTACTGGGTGGTGAGCAGGACGGTCACGCCCTCGGAGACCATCCGCTTGACCTCGTCCCAGACCTCGTTGCGGGTACGCGGGTCGAGGCCGGTCGTCGGCTCGTCCAGATACAGGACGGCGGGCTGCCCGATCATCGAGGCGGCCAGGTCGAGCCGGCGGCGCATACCGCCGGAGTAGTTCATCACGGGCCGCTTGGCGGCCTCGGTGAGCGAGAACCGCTCCAGCATCTCATCGGCGCGGCGCCGGGCGTCCTTGCGGGAGAGGTCGAGCAGCCGCCCGATCATGTAGAGGTTCTCCCAGCCGGAGAGCTTCTCGTCGACCGAGGCGTACTGGCCGGTGAGCCCTATGGTCCTGCGGAGCTGGCGGGGCTGCTTCACCACGTCGTACCCGGCGACGGTGGCGGTCCCGGAGTCCGGGACGATCAGGGTGGACAGGCAGCGGACGAGGGTGGTCTTGCCGGCCCCGTTGGGCCCGAGCACCCCGAGCACCGTGCCCTCACGGACATCGAGGTCGACCCCGTCGAGGGCCTTCGTCTCGCCGTAGTGCTTCACGAGGCCTCGTACCTCGACGGCGTTGTGTGCGGATCGCGTCATGGCCCCCACTAGACCAGCCGCCACCGACAACGCACCGACATCCGACCGACAGACGACCGACAGGCGCGGACAGACACCGACAGACGACCGACAGGGGCCACCGACAGGCGCGGACAGACACCGACAGCCCGCCGATGGGGGATGTCGGCGGGCTGTCGTTCCGTACCACTGTGGCTAGTGGAAGGTGTGCTCCTCGGCGGGGAACGCCCCGCCGGTGACGTCCTCGGCGAAGGCCCGCGCGGCGTCGCCGAGCGTCTCGCGGAGGTTGGCGTACTGCTTGGTGAAGCGCGGCACCTTGCCGCCGGTCAGACCGGCCATGTCGGTCCAGACGAGGACCTGCGCGTCGGTGTGGGGACCGGCGCCGATGCCGATGGTCGGGATGTGCAGGGAGCGGGTGACCTCGGCGGCCAGCTCGGCCGGTACGAGTTCGAGGACGAGCGCGAAGGCGCCCGCGTCCTGGGCCGCCTTGGCGTCGCTGAGCAGCCGGTGCGCGGCCTCGTCGCTGCGGCCCTGCACCCGGTAGCCCATGGTGTTGACGGACTGCGGGGTCAGACCCAGGTGGGACATGACCGGGATCCCGGCCTCGACGAGCAGCTCGGTCTGCGGCAGCGAACGCTCGCCGCCCTCCAGCTTGACCGCGCCGACCCCCGCGTCCTTGACGAGCCGGGTGGCGTTGCGCAGGGCCTGGACGGGCCCTTCCTGGTACGAGCCGAAGGGGAGGTCGCCGACGACGAGGGCGCGCTTGGTGCCCCGTACGACGGCGGCCGACAGGAGGGTCATCTCGTCCATCGTGACGGGCACGGTGGTGTCGTAGCCGAGGTGACAGTTGCCCATGGAGTCGCCGACGAGCACGACCGGGATGCCGGCCTCGTCGAAGACGGACGCGGTCATCGCGTCGTAGGCGGTGAGCATGGGCCACTTCTCGCCGCGCGTCTTGGCGGCGGCGATGTCGTGGACGGTGATACGGCGCGTGCCCTTGCCTCCGTACAGCGCCTTGCTGCTGTCGGGGGCCTGCTTCGGGGCAGGCTGAAGCGTCATGGTGAACGGCTCCTTCGTCATCTCGAGGCGCCCTGACGGCGTCCCCGGACCACGTCCATGGTGGCACTTCCCGCTGTGGCGGGGGAAGTGGGCCGAAGTGGCGCTGTTCACACGGCGGCGGCGGATGGGTGGCGGGACACCGGGGGATACGTACGTACGAATGTGCGCGTTCTGTCACAGCTGTCCGGTCCCGCGTCACCTCCCGGAACCCGCCGCGCCGCTGTGTCGTCCCCCGTGGCAGTACGGCGGGTCAGGCATCACCTAGGGTCGATGCCGGGTCGCGGAGCAAGGCAGTGAGGACGGAACGATGGCGCGGGTGGACATGGCGGAGACCGAGAACGGCGGCGCGAAGAACGAGCGCTCCGGGTCCGGATCCGGGTCCGGACCCGGGTCCCGGTTCCGGTCGGTGTTCGAGCGCTGGCGCGGCGACCGGGGCATCTGGCGCCGCGGGATCGTCCTGGCCTTCTGCGCGGTGCTGCTCACCCTGCTGATGGTCCTCCACGCCGACATCCCCAACCGGATCGGCAACCTGGGCAGCCTCACCGAGACCTTCCTGCCCTGGCTGGGCCTCTTCGTGCCGGTCCTGCTCGTCCTGGCGCTGCTGCGGCGCTCGGCGACCGCGCTGATCGCCCTGCTCCTGCCGGCCGTGGTCTGGCTCAACCTCTTCGGCGGGCTGATCACCGACAAGTCGGGCTCCGGCGGCGACCTCACCGTCGCCACGCACAACGTGAACGCCGACAACCCCGACCCCGAGGGCACGGCCCGTCAGATCGCCGCGTCCGGCGCGGACGTGGTGGCCCTTGAGGAGCTCAAGGGCGAGATGGTCCCGGTGTACGAGCGGGGCCTGGCCGGCACGTACAGGTACCACTCCGTGCAGGGCACGGTCGGGCTGTGGAGCAAGTACCCGCTGGCCGACCCGCAGCCGGTGGACATCGGCATGGGCTGGACCCGCGCCATGCGCGCCACCGTCGCCACGCCCAAGGGTGACGTGGCCGTGTACGTGGCCCACCTGCCGTCCGTACGGGTCAGGCTGCACGCGGGCTTCACGGCCAACCAGCGCGACAACAGCGCGAACGCGCTGGGCGAGGCGATCGCGCACGACCGGCACCAGCGGATCGTCCTGCTCGGCGACCTCAACGGCACCATGAACGACCGCTCGCTCAACGCGGTCACCGCGCAGATGCGCTCCACCCAGGGCGCCTCGGGCGACGGCTTCGGCTTCAGCTGGCCGGCCTCGTTCCCGATGGCGCGGATCGACCAGATCATGGTGAAGGGCGTGGCGCCGGTCTCGTCGTGGACGCTGCCGGAGACGAAGAGCGACCACCTGCCGATCGCGGCCCGCGTCCGGCTCTGAATCGGGCAGGGGACGAAACCTCCCCGTCACCCCCGGGTAGCCCGGGGTCACCCTCCACCTGAGAGCTGGCCGCTGGGGCTGGACCTCCCCGACGCTCGTCGGCGCGAGTCTGGCCGTCGTCGGCCTGGCGATCGCCGCGGTGGCAGGACTGCTCGACCGTACGCCGGAGGGGGCCTCCCGCCTCGTGGCGGGAAGCCCCCTCGCGGACGGGCACGGGCGCGAGGTCAGTGGCTCGTCGTCTCGCGCCAGCGGTTCGTGATCGGCAGCCGGCGGTCCTTGCCGAAGCCCTTCGCCGAGATCTTGGTGCCCGGCGGGTACTGGCGCCGCTTGTACTCCGCCATGTCCACCATCCGCAGCGTCCGCGTCACCAGCTCCTCGTCGAAGCCGGCCGCGACGATGGCGTCCTTGCCCTGGTCGCGGTCGACGTACAGCGCGAGGATCCGGTCCAGCACGTCGTAGTCCGGCAGCGAGTCGGTGTCGACCTGCCCCGGGCGCAGCTCGGCGCTCGGCGGCTTGGTGATCGAGCTCTCCGGGATCGGCGGGGTCTGGCCGCGCTCCTCGGCCGCCCGGTTGCGCCAGCGCGCGAGCCGGAACACGGTCGACTTGTAGACGTCCTTGATGGGCCCGTACGCGCCGACGGAGTCGCCGTACAGCGTGGAGTACCCCACCGCCAGCTCGGACTTGTTGCCCGGCGCGAGGACGATGTGGCCCTCCTCGTTGGAGATCGCCATCAGCATCGTGCCGCGCAGCCGGGATTGCAGGTTCTCCTCCGCGAGGCCGGTGAGGCCGAGCGCGCCCATGTACGCGTCGAACATGGGCTCGATCGAGACCGTACGGAAGTTGAGCCCGGTGCGCCGGGCCAGCTCGGCCGCGTCGCCGCGCGAGTGGTCGGAGGAGTACTTGGACGGCATCGAGACGCCGTACACGTTCTGCGCGCCGACCGCGTCGCAGGCGATGGCGGCGACGAGCGCCGAGTCGATGCCGCCGGACAGGCCGATGAGGACGGAACGGAAGCCGTTCTTGGCGGCGTACGCGCGCAGGCCCACGACCAGCGCCGAGTACACCTCCTCGTCGTCGTCGAGCCGGTCCGCGTACCCGCCGGTCAGCTCCGCCTCGTACGCGGGCAGCGGCTCCTCGGAGAGGACCACCCGGTCGATCCGCAGCCCGTCGTCCACGACGCCGTCCGGTGCGTCGGGAGAGGCGGCCGGAAGGTCGAGATCGAGGAGCACACTGCCCTCGGAGAACTGCGGGGCGCGCGCGACGACCTCGCCGTTCGCGTCGACGACGATCGAGTCGCCGTCGAAGACGAGCTCGTCCTGGCCGCCGATCATCGCGAGATAGGCGGTCGTGCAGCCCGCCTCCTGGGCGCGCTTGCGGACCAGTTCGAGCCGGGTGTCGTCCTTGTTCTGCTCGTACGGCGAGGCGTTGATCGAGACCAGCAGCCCGGCGCCGGCGCTGCGGGCGGCCGGGACGCGACCGCCCTCCTGCCACAGGTCCTCGCAGATCGCGAGGGCCACGTCGACGCCGTGGACCCGCAAGACGGGCATGGTGTCGCCCTGGACGAAGTAGCGGAACTCGTCGAAGACGCCGTAGTTGGGGAGGTGGTGCTTGGCGAAGCGCAGCACCACCTCGCCGCCGTGGAGCACGGCGGCCGCGTTCTCGGGGGATCCGGCGGGCCGGCCGAGCCGCGGTTCGGCGTGGTCCGAACGGTCGAGATAGCCGACGATCACCGGCAGCTCCCCGAAGCCCTCGGCGGCGAGGCGCCGCGCGAGCGCCCGCAGGGCGGTCCGGGACGCCTCGACGAAGGACGAGCGCAGCGCGAGGTCCTCGACGGGGTAGCCGGTCAGCACCATCTCCGGGAACGCGACCAGATGCGCGCCCTGCTCGGCGGCGTGCCGGGTCCAGTGGACGATCGCCTCGGCGTTTCCGGCGAGATCGCCGACGGTCGAGTCGATCTGATTCAGAGCGAGGCGTAGTTGAGGCACGCGCTCAGTGTAATCGTCAGACCGACACTATGTCCTGGGGGTTCAGGGGTACGGTACGGCTCCGAGGAAGAGGGCCCGGCGGCCCGGCGGGGACGGCCCGGCGGCTCGGCGCCCTCCGCGGGGCGTCCGAGCGGCCGGGCCGTCCGACGATGCTGCGGGTGTCTCGGTCAGGAGGACGCGTAGACGCTCGCGCAGAACGCCTTGATCTGCTCGTCCGACAGATGCTGGGCGAGGTCGGCCTCGCTGATCATGCCGACGAGCTTCTTGTTCTCGATGACGGGCAGACGGCGGATCTGGTGGCTCTCCATCTCGTCCAGGACCGCCTCGACGTCCGCGCCCGCGTCGATCCACCGGGGCGTGCCCTGCGCCATCTCCCCGCAGGTGATCTTCGACGGATCGTGGCCCATGGCCACACAACCGACCACGATGTCGCGGTCCGTGATGATGCCGCAGAGCCGTTCGTTCTCGTCCGCGATCGGCAGGGCGCCGACATTGAGCTCGCGCATCATCTGCGCGGCGCGGTCGAGGGTCTCGTGCCGGGGGATCCACTTGGCCCCGGGGTGCATGATGTCCTTCGCCGTGGTCATGGGGTGTCGTACCTCCGTAGAACGTCGTCGTACGTACGTCGTCCCCGAGCGTCACCCATTGTGCGCGTACGCAGCGGCCCCCGCGACCGCTGGGGTCACGGGGGCCGCTCCGTACGGACGGAGGCGTCAGCCGCGCGGCGTGGCGCCCCGCTTCCTCAGCAGCTCGGTCATGAGCGTGATCTCGGACTCCTGGGCGTCGACCATGCCCTGCGCGAGGTTCCGCTCCAGCACCACGGAGCACTTCTCCACACAGCCCTGGGCCATATGGACGCCGCCCTTGTGGTGGTCGGTCATCAGCTGGAGGTAGAGGATCTCGGCCTCCTTGCCGCTCGCCTTGCGCAGCCGCTCCAGCTCCGACTTGGTCGCCATGCCCGGCATCAGCGCCGTGTCGGCGGGGTCGGCGGCGTCGCCGGTCTCGCCGTGCCCGGAAGCCCCGTGGTGCCCGCTCGCGCCCATCCAGGCCATCGGCTCGGCGCCGGACACGACCTTCGGCAGCCCCCACATGTCCAGCCAGCCCAGCATCATGCCGCGCTGGTTGGCCTGGGTGTTGGCGATGTCGTACGCCAGCCGGCGCACCTCCTCGTCCTGGGTGCGGTCCCGGACGATGAACGACATCTCGACGGCCTGCTGGTGGTGGACCGACATGTCACGGGCGAAGCCCGCGTCCGCCGAGTCCGAGGCCGGCGTCGCGGACGCCGCCGGTGCCTCCTCCCGCTCCGCGGAGGCGAACGTGACCGCGCCCCCGGCGAAGAGCAGCGCGAGGACGACGGCCGTGATCGACGCCCCGTGCGTACGGGTCAGCTTCACTGCGCGGCCCCGACGCCACCCGTGCAGGCCGCGCCCGGCTCCGGGGTCTGCGGGCCCTGCACGTACTTGGTGAAGAACGCGTCCACGCGCGGGTCGCTCGCGCTGTCCACGGACACCTGCTTGCCCCAGGCGCTCAGCATGATCGCGCCGGCCTGGTCGTCCACCGGGCTCATCAGCGTGTACGGGGTCTTCCCGACCTTCTCGGCCAGCTTCTTCACATCGGCCTCGGCGGCCTGCTTGCTGTACGTGACCCAGACCGCGCCGTGCTCCAGGGAGTGCACGGCGTTCATCTCGGCGATCTTCGTCGTGTAGACGTCGCCGTCGCAGTTCTGCCAGACCTGGTCGTGGTCGCCGCCGACCGGGGGCTTCATCTCGTACGTGACGGGGGTCGTCACGTGGTTGCGGCCGAGCTTCTTGGCGTCCCAGGACTGCTCGTCCTTGATGGGGGCCTTCGCGGCGGCCTCCTGCTGCTCCTTCTTCTCGGACTGCTTGTTGAGCACGTAACCGCCGAAGCCGACGAGGCTCAGCACGACCACGGCGGAGATGCTGATCGTGAGGATGCGGTTGCGGCGCTCGCGGGCCTGCTCGGCGCGGCGCATCTCCTCTATTCGGGCGCGGCGGTCGGCGGTGGCGGAGCGGTTGGCGGCCATGGTGATGTCGTCCTTCTCGGATGTGGGGTGGCGCGTCGTGCGCCGTGGGGGCGGAGCGGAGGCGGTCCTGCGGCTATGTCCTCAGGACCTGAAGGACGTACAGGTCCGGCGCACGGGGCTGCGCGCCGGGGCGGGTCACCCGGCCGGTGTCGTACGAGGTTCCCAGGCCCGGGATCCGGCCCTCCGCGTGCGGCGGGGGGTCGAGCGGCGGCGCGGTGAGCACCGCCGGGCTGAGCGAGGGAAACAGGGAGCAGTCGCCACGGTCGTACGGGCAGGCGTACTCCGCCACGCCGGCGGTGCGCTGATGGTGGGCCTGCTCGGCCTCGTCGTGGGCGGCGGCGGGGGAGCCGGCACCCAGACAGACGAAGAGCGCGGCGAGGAGCGTCGCCACGGCACTCGCCAGTGCCATGGGACGCGCGCGCCGGGACAGGCGTACGAGTGGAGGGCCCCCCATGAGCGGAGATCGTAGTGGCCGAAGGGCCGGGAGGGGACAGTCGGGGGAACACACGCACGGAATCGGCCCGTCCCGCGTTACCTGTGTCACACCAGGGCAGGCACTATGGGTGTGCAACGTGCGCGAAACCATGTGGTGGGATGCTCAGGTGCCCCCCGATATGCCCGAGGCGGTGGGAACAGGCGGCCTGACCAGCAAAGATGGGTGTGGAAATGGACAAGCAGCAGGAATTTGTGCTCCGGACGCTCGAGGAGCGTGACATCCGGTTCGTACGCCTGTGGTTCACCGACGTGCTCGGCTTCCTGAAGTCGGTGGCCGTGGCCCCCGCCGAGCTTGAGCAGGCATTCGACGAAGGTATCGGCTTCGACGGCTCCGCCATCGAGGGCTTCGCCCGTGTATACGAATCAGACATGATCGCCAAGCCGGATCCGGCCACTTTCCAGATCCTGCCCTGGCGCGCGGAGGCCCCGGGCACGGCCCGGATGTTCTGCGACATCCTCATGCCGGACGGCTCCCCGTCCTTCGCGGACCCGCGTTTCGTCCTCAAGCGCATCCTCGCGAAGACCTCGGACCTGGGCTTCACCTTCTACACCCACCCCGAGATCGAGTTCTTCCTGCTGAAGGACAAGCCGCTGGACGGCACCAAGCCGACCCCCGCCGACAACTCGGGCTACTTCGACCACACCCCGCAGAACGTGGGCATGGACTTCCGGCGCCAGGCCATCACCATGCTGGAGTCGATGGGCATCTCGGTGGAGTTCTCCCACCACGAGGGCGCCCCTGGCCAGCAGGAGATCGACCTGCGCTACGCCGACGCGCTGTCCACGGCCGACAACATCATGACCTTCCGCCTGGTCATGAAGCAGGTCGCGCTGGAGCAGGGCGTGCAGGCCACGTTCATGCCGAAGCCGTTCTCGGAGTACCCGGGCTCGGGCATGCACACCCACCTCTCCCTCTTCGAGGGCGACCGCAACGCGTTCTACGAGTCGGGCGCGGAGTACCAGCTCTCCAAGGTGGGCCGCTCCTTCATCGCCGGCCTGCTCAAGCACGCCGCCGAGATCTCGGCCGTCACCAACCAGTGGGTCAACTCCTACAAGCGCATCTGGGGCGGCTCGGCCCGCAGCGCGGGCGCGGGCGGCGAGGCCCCCTCGTACATCTGCTGGGGCCACAACAACCGCTCGGCCCTGATCCGCGTCCCGATGTACAAGCCGGGCAAGACGGGCTCCTCCCGGGTCGAGGTCCGCTCCATCGACTCCGGCGCCAACCCCTACCTGACCTACGCGGTCCTGCTCGCGGCGGGCCTCAAGGGCATCGAGGAGGGCTACGAACTCCCGGCCGGCGCCGACGACGACGTCTGGGCGCTCTCGGACGCGGAGCGCCGCGCGATGGGCATCGAGCCGCTGCCGCAGAACCTGGGCGAGGCGATCGCCCTGATGGAGAAGAGCGAACTGGTCGCCGAGACGCTGGGCGAGCACGTCTTCGACTTCTTCCTCCGCAACAAGAAGCAGGAGTGGGAGGAGTACCGCTCCGAGGTCACGGCCTTCGAACTGCGCAAGAACCTGCCGGTGCTGTAGTAGGTGTCGAAACGGGTCCGGTCCGCGGCAGTCCGCTGCGGACCGGACCCGTTCTCGCGTCCCGCCGAGGTCGGCGGACGGGAACGCTCTTGTTCCGCCGATCTTGCCTACGGCATACTCCCCTGACCCCCCCCACGCACGGCTCGTCCCGAGGCACTCGATTCGGTTCCGGTGGAACGCGCCGCTCCAAGAACCGTTTCACTGGACAGGACCCACGCGTGACCTTCGCCCATGTCTGCACCGCGCTGCTCTTCATAGGCACGCCTCTCTGGTTCGGGATGTTCCCGTTGCGTCCGCAGAGCAAGTTGCTCGCCGGGCCCGACCCAGCCCTGTGGCGGGCCGTCGTGCTCGCGGGCATCGGGATCTGGCGCCCGGCCGCGCGGCTGTTGGCGGAGGCGGGACAGGACTGGGAGCGGCGCGCCCATTACACCCAGCGGCTGGCGCGGGCCGGGAGCTGGTGGTGGCCGCTGTGGGTGCGGGCATGGGAGCGCGCGCCCCGGCGACCCGGATGTGGCACTCGTACGGGCGCAGGCCCGGGTGCACCACGCATGGCGGCTGCGCGGCCCCTACTTCGCGAGCGCGACCGCGGAGTACCGGTTCCGGTTGTTCCACCGGGCGCTGTTCAAGGCGCGTGAGGACCTGGCCACCGCGGCCAGGCTCAACCCCGACGACCCGACTCCGCACACCGTTGAGATCTGGCCCGCCCTCGGTCTCGGGTACCCGCACGACATGATGCGTGACCTCTGGGACGAGGTCACCCGGCGCGCACCGCACCACTTCGACGCCCACTACAGCGCGATCCAGTACTGGAGCCAGAAGTGGCGGGGCTCGCACAAGCTGGCGCGGGAGTTCGCGGAGAAGGCCGCCGCCGGCGCACCGCCGGGCACGCTGCTGGCCGCGCTGCCCCTGTTCGCCTGGTACGAGACGACCCTGGGCGACGACTACTCGTACAGCTGTGCCTCTCCGCGGGTGCGGGCCATGGTCGACGCCGCGCTGGAGGACATGGCGCATGCCGAGGGACACCCTGCCCTGCCCCGCGTCCAGCACCTTGTCGCCTACTGCCTGCACGAACAGGGAAGGCACCAGGAGGCATTGCGGCATTTCCGTGCGGTGGACGGGTGGGTGGACGCCCTGCCCTGGCGCTACCGGCAGAAGTCGCGGCTGCACTATCGAGGCATACGCACTGCGGCAGCCCGCGCCGCCGTCGCCGAGCGTCTGCGCCGGAGCTGAGCGGCGCGCTCGCGCGGTGGCCGGAAAGCCCGTTGACGCTCCGTCCCCGCCGTCCGAGACTGCCCCGATGGAGATCACCGGCACCGCCGCGCCCCTCGTCACCCAGCGGCTGCTGCTGCACCCGCTGACCGTCGCCGAGGCCGGGCGGATCGTCGCCCAGGTCCCCGGGCCGTGCGATCGGTGGGCCCAGGGGTATCCCACCGATGGGGATGTCGCCGGGGCGCGGGGGTTTCTCGACGGGTGGGTCGCGCATGGGGATCCCGGGGCGTTCCGGGCGTACGAGATACGGCGGCGGGAGGACGGGGTCGCCGTCGGGGGGATCGGGTTTCACGGGCCGCCGGACGGGGAGCGGTTCGTGACCGTGGGGTATGGGCTGATTCCGGACGTACGGGGGCGCGGGTACGCCACCGAGGCGCTGCGGGCGTTGCTCGGGCTGGCCCGTGCGCAGGGGGTCGCCGGCGCGAAGGGGGACGCCGACCTCGGGAACGTCGCCTCGCAGCAGGTGATGGAGGCCGTCGGGATGCGGTACGCGGGGGAGGACGAGCGGGTCAGGTACTACCGGGTGGAGTTCACGCCCTGACGCCCGTCCCCACACGCGCTCAGCGCTCCGACAGCTCCGAAGGCGCCTCCTGGACCAGCCAGCCGTTGCCGTCCGGGTCCTCGAAGGACATGAACGAGTTCCAGGTGTCGCCCTTGCCGTCCTCCCAGCCCGTCGCGCCGACGTGGCGGATCGGGGTGACGTCCACGCCCCGCTCGATCAGCTGCTTGCGGGCCGCCTCGATGTCCGTGACGCAGAGCTGGAGGCCGTGCAGCGTGCCCGGGGCCATCGCCTTCGTGCCGGGCATCGACGGCATGCCGCTCTCCATCGCGATGGAGCAGCGTGAGCCGGGCGGCGTCGCCTGGATGATGCGGATGCCCGGCGCGACCTCGTCGTCCAGGTCGATCTTGAAGCCGCACTTGTCGCCGTAGAACTCCTTCGCCCGGTCCAGGTCGGTCACGGGCACGAGCACGACTTCGAGCGTCAGGTTCATGGGGGGTCTCCTCCGGGGGCCTCAGAAACGCCAGCGGGTCTGGCCGAACGGCTCGCCCTTGGCGAAGCCGAAGGCCGTACGGGGCGCGACGGCGAACACCAGGGCGGTTCCACCGTCGCCCACGAACGCACCCTCCCGCACGTCGAATCGCCAATCCGGCCCGTACTTGTCGACATAGGCCCCGGCCAGCGCGCGCAGCCGTTCCTCGTCCGTCACCCGGACGGCCTCGCCCTCGACCACCACGTCGAAACCCTCGCCGAGCGAGGCGGTCCCGGTGGTGAGGACCACCTCCCGGTTCTCCGCCAGATTGCGTGCCTTGCGCTCGTCGGGGCCGGTGCAGAAGTGCAGTGCGCCCTGCGACCAGACCGCGATCAGCGGGGTCACGTGGGGGCGGCCGTCCGGGCGGACGGTGGTCAGCCAGAAGACCTCGGCCTCGGCCAGCCGGGCGGCGGCCGCTGACCACTCGGCCGGCTGGGCCTTCGGGTCGCTGTAGCGGGGGTCCAGGGCGGTCTCCGGGGTCATGGCGGTCCTCTTCCGGTCCGGTCGGTCGGGTTCAGGTGCGGCGGAAAACCGTGCCGTGAGGAAGACCCTGCCCGGACCCGGAACTCATCGCACCGCGGGCGTCCAGTGCAGCTTTCCGTCCAGACCCATCGCCGCCACTCCGTCCACGGACCCTCCGGGAGCGCCCGAGAACAGGAAGTTCTCCAGCGACCACAGCGGCCGGGTGCCCCCGTTCGGCGACGGGGCCGTCGCCAGGACGCCCGTACGGGAGCGGACCGCCAGCATTCCCTTGTCGCCGCCGCTCACCACCGGGCCGAAGCCGGCGACCCCGCCCGCCAGCTCGGTGACCGGGGAGACGACCCTGCCGTCCGCGAGGTCGGCCGTGCGCAGGTCGCCCGAGGCCGGCTTGCGGAACCAGAGCCGTATCCCCCGCCCGTCCGGGGCGGGGCCCGCGCTCAGCGCCAGCGTCGTCGCGGGCAGACCGGTCTGCCGCGGCCCGGCCAGCGGCCCGCCGGCGCGCTGCTGCGACCAGGTGAGGACGGTCTTCGCGGTGCCGGCGAAGACATGGGCCCGGCCCGCCGTGTCCGTGGTGGCCACCGGGTCGCCGTACACGTTCGTGCCGCCCAGCGCCCGCCAGGGGCCCCAGTCGCCGCCGGCCCGCTGCTGCTCGCGCCCCGTCAGCCGGTGCCGGCTGTCGCGCAGCACCACCGTCATCCGGCCGGACCCGTCCACCGCCACCGCCGGGGCGCTGATGTCGGAGGTCCCGCGGGCGTCGTTCTTCTCCGGGGTGCCGAGCGAGCGCCACGGCCCGAACGCGCCGCCCGGAAGGGACTGCTCGGTCGTCACCACCTCACGGCGGTACGCCTCGGGCCCGTCGCCGATCGTCGTCCGCGTGCCGAACACCGCGATCCGGCCGTCCGGGAGCCGTACGGAGGTCACGCCGCTGTCCAGCCCTTCGCCCTGGAGCAGCACGGGACCCTGCCACTCCGAGGCCGAGCCCGCGGGCCTCGTCCACACCGCGAGGCGCCCGTCGAGCACCGAGAAGGCGTGCAGCCCCCCGGTGGCGTCGCGCTGCACCCAGGAGGTGGAGGTGCCCCGGGCGTAGCGGACGGTCTGGGTCCAGCCGCGCCCGGAGGGGCGGCCGGACACCTTGAGGTCGCCGCACCCGGCCGGGTCCGCGCAGTCGTTGACGCCGTCGATCCAGGCGTACGTCTTCAGGGTGCGCAGCTTGGCGTCGGCGGACGCGGGGTCGAGGGTGTGCGGCAGCGAACCGGTGGGGTACCCGAGGTAGTTCTGGACCCCGAAGTGCGGGCGTCCCGAGGTCGCCGCGTACCGCGCGAGGGCCGCCTGCGCGAACCGGGCGCCGTAGAGGTGGTCCTGGTGGTCCGTGTACTTCCCGGTCTTCGGGTTCCGGCCCGGGGTCGGGTCCTGCATGCGGACGAAGGTGGGACGGATCCGCTCCAGGAGACCGACGAGGGTGTCGATCACCTGCTCCCTGGTGTACGTGAAGTCCGCGGCGACGGGGGTGCCCGTGGCGCGCTGGGACTCGAGCACCGGGACCCTGCCGTTCCACAGCCCGTTCAGGCTGTGCGGGCGGTTGGCGCTGATGGCGCCCGCCTCGCGCATCTGCAGCCAGATGAGGTTGACCTGCGGCTTGGCGCGCAGGACGTCCAGCTCGGCCGCCCCGCCGCCGGCCGTGGGGATGGAGATCCGATCCCAGGGGCTGGTGCGGCTGCCGGTGGCCATCTCGGCGTACGCGGCGCGTATGCCGTTCTGCCGGGCCGCGGCGAATCCGGCCTTGTCGGGCGCGGGCCGGTGGGGGGCGTGCGACCGGGCGTTGATGCCGTCCGACTCGCCGGAGGTCAGATACACCGAGGTCAGGGAGCGGCCCGAGCGTATGGACTGGGCGATGTCCGGGTTCATGAAGTACAGGTCGTCGTCCGGGTGGGCCACGATCTGCGCCACGGAGACGTCGTCGGTGCGGACCGGCTTCGCGCCGAGCCCCGATGTCACCGCCTGGCGTGGCGCGTCGTCGGTCGCCGCCGGGGCCTCGCTCACCGGGGCTCCGAGGACGGAGCCGGAGGACAGATGGAGCAGCCCCGCGAAGGAGGCGCCGACGAGCACGGTCGTCGTCATCACGGAGACGATCCGGGTACGCGGCGGGCGGGCGGGGCGACGGAGGCGGACAGGCATCGACAGGGTGTGCTTTCGGGCAGGCGGCGGTCGGGTCTTCGGCCAGGAAGAGGGACTTTCAAGGAGTACGGTTCATCGGCGGCCGATAGTGAGGAATGTGCGAGACATCACGTGTGATCTCTTGCGAAACGAAGGTCAACGGATGGTCGTTATGTCCCTTTCGTTCTGTGATGCTCCTCGGGGCGACCCCGCCCCCCGCTCCGGATAGGCTCGATTGGCGAACCTTGGACGGGTGGAGGGAGCGGCGGAATGACGGTGCCGGGGCGCAGAAGCAGTACCTTCACCCGGCTGCTGCGGCACGGGTTCACCGATCCGTCCGGCGCCGAGCGGCTGCTCGACGTCCCCGAGCTGGCCGCCCTGCGCGACGACCCCGTGCTCCTCGACGCGCTCGGCGCGACCGCCGACCCCGACCTCGCCCTGCGCGGCCTCGTCCGTCTCGTCGAGGCGCAGCCGGACGAGGAGCGCCAGACCCTCACCAGCACGCTGCTGTCCGCCAAGCCGTTCCGGGACCGGCTCCTCGGTGTGTGCGGCGCCTCCGAGGCGCTCGCCGACCACCTCGCCAAGCACCCCAGGGACTGGCAGGCCCTGGTCACCTACGAGGCCGCCGATCTGCACCCCGGGGTCGCCGAGTTCGAGCGGGGTCTCGCCGAGGCCACCGATCCGGTCTCCCTGCGGATCGCCTACCGCCGCTGCCTCCTGGCCATCGCCGCCCGGGACGTCTGCGGCACCATCGACGTCGCCCAGACCGCCGCCGAGCTGGCCGACCTGGCCACCGCGACCCTGCGCGCCGCCCTCGCCATCGCCCGTACCGCCGCCCCCGCCGACGCGGCCCACTGCCGGCTCGCCGTCATCGCCATGGGCAAGTGCGGCGGCAACGAACTGAACTACGTCTCCGACGTGGACGTGATCTTCGTCGCCGAGCCCGTCGAGGGCGCCGACGAGGGCAAGGCGATGCAGGCCGCGACCCGGCTCGCCTCCCACCTCATGCGGATCTGCTCGGAGACCACCGTCGAGGGCACCATCTGGCCCGTCGACGCCAACCTCCGCCCGGAGGGCCGCAACGGCCCGCTCGTACGGACCCTGTCCAGCCATCTCGCCTACTACCAGCGCTGGGCCAAGACCTGGGAGTTCCAGGCCCTCCTCAAGGCCCGGGCGGTGGCGGGCGACCCGGAGGTGGGCTCCGAGTACATCGACGCCGTCTCCCCGCTGGTCTGGCAGGCCGCCGAGCGCGAGAACTTCGTCCCCGACGTGCAGAAGATGCGCCGCCGGGTCGTCGACAACATCCCGGCCGCCCAGATCGACCGCGAGCTCAAGCTCGGCCCCGGCGGACTGCGCGACGTCGAATTCGCCGTCCAGCTCCTGCAGTTGGTCCACGGCCGCGGGGACGCCACGCTGCACAGCGGCACCACCCTCGACGCCCTGGCCGCGCTCGCCGCCGGCGGCTACGTCGGCCGCGCCGACGCGGCCCAGCTCGACGAGGCGTACCGCTTCCTGCGGGCCATGGAGCACCGCATCCAGCTCCACCGGCTGCGCCGCACCCATCTCGTCCCCGAGGGCGAGACCGATCTGCGCCGCCTCGGCCGCTCGCTCGGGATGCGCACCGATCCGGTCGCCGAGCTGAACAAGGAGTGGAAGCGGCACGCCGCAGTGGTCCGCCGGCTGCACGAGAAGCTCTTCTACCGCCCGCTGCTCGACGCCGTCGCCCAGCTCACCCCCGGCGAGACCCGGCTCAGCCCCAAGGCGGCCGGGCAGCGGCTCGAAGCGCTCGGGTACGCCGATCCCGTCGCCGCCCTGCGCCATCTGGAGGCGCTCGCCTCCGGGGTCACCCGCAAGGCCGCGATCCAGCGGACGCTGCTGCCGGTGCTGCTCGGCTGGTTCGCGGACTCCGCCGACCCGGACGCGGGGCTGCTCGGCTTCCGCAAGGTCTCCGACGCGCTCGGAAAGACCCCCTGGTACCTGCGTCTCCTTCGCGACGAGGGAGCGGCGGCCGAGAACCTCGCCCGGGTCCTGTCGGCCGGGCGGCTCGCCCCCGACCTGCTGCTGCGCGCCCCGGAGGCGGTGGCGATCCTCGGCGACCCGGAGGGTCTCAAACCGCGCGGGCGCGACCATCTGGAGCAGGAGATCCTCGCGGCGGTCGGCCGCGCCGACGGCGCCGAGCAGGCGGTCGCGGCGGCCCGTGGCGTACGCCGCCGGGAGCTGTTCCGTACCGCCGCGGCCGATCTCATCGGCTCGTACGGTACGGAGGACAGCCCCCGCGAGCTCGATCCGGGCGCGCTGGTCGACCGGGTCGGCCCGGCCCTCACCGGTCTGAACGCGGCGACGATCGCGGGCGCGCTGCGGGCCGCCGTCCGCGCAGGCTGGGGCGACACGCTGCCGACCCGGTTCGCGGTCATCGGCATGGGCCGCTTCGGCGGGCACGAACTCGGCTACGGCTCGGACGCCGACGTCCTGTTCGTGCACGAGCCGCGCGAGGGAGTCGACGAGCAGGAGGCGGCCAAGGCTGCGAACCAGGTCGTCGAGGAGATCCGCCGGCTCCTCCAACTCCCCACCGCAGACCCGCCGTTGCTCATCGACGCCGATCTGCGGCCGGAAGGCAAGAGCGGTCCGATGGTCCGTACGCTGAAGTCGTACGAGGCCTACTACCGCCGCTGGTCCCTGGTCTGGGAGAGCCAGGCGCTGCTGCGCGCCGAGCCGATGGCGGGCGACCCGGAGCTGGGGGAGCGGTTCATCGAGCTGGTGGACCCGCTGCGCTACCCGGCGGAGGGGCTCGGCGAAGACGCCGTCCGCGAGATCCGGCGCCTCAAGGCCAGGATGGAGACCGAGCGGCTGCCGCGCGGCGCCGATCCGACACTGCACACCAAGCTCGGCCGGGGCGGGCTGAGCGACGTCGAGTGGACGGTCCAGCTCTTCCAGATGAACCACGGCTGGGCCGAGCCGGGCCTGCGCACCACCCGCACCCGCGAGGCGCTGGCCGCCGCCCACGCGGCGGGCCTGATCCCCACGGACGAGGCCCAGATACTGGACGAGGCCTGGGTCCTGGCGACCCGCGTCCGCAACGCGGTGATGCTGGTGCGCGGCCGCCCGGGGGACACCTTCCCCTCGGACGGGCGCGAACTGGCGGCGGTCGGGCGGTACTTGGGCTACGGCTCAGGGCACGTCGGGGAGATGGTCGACGACTACCGTCGCGTCACGCGCCGGGCGCGCGCCGTCGTGGAGGAGCTCTTCTACGGGGCGTGAGTACAGGGCGTGAGTCCAGGGCGTGATGACAGGGCGTGAGTTCTACGGGGCCTGAGGGGGCGGCGTCGCCTCCAACAGCACCCGGCAGTGCGCAAGGAACCCCGCGAGCGCCAGCTCGAAGGCCGCGTCCGCGCGCCCCTCGCCGACGGCGTCCAGGGCGCGGGCCAGCCGCGGCGTCGCCGTCTCGTCGGGCAGCTCCCACATCGCCTCGGGGGCGGCCAGGTCGATGGCCGAGCCGAGGACCAGGTTCTCCAGGGCGATGATGACCGTCATGACGTCCGCGTCGGCGAACCCGGCGGCGAGCAGCCGGCCGACCGCGCGCTCGTACTGGGCCAGCACCTTCGGCGCGCGCACCGGTGAGGTCATGAGCAGCGGGATCACCCTCGGGTGGGCGGCGAAGGCGGCGCGGTAGGAGCGGGCCCAGGCGGCCATGGCCGCGTCCCACGGCTCCAGGTCGAGCGTCCCGTCGTCGATCGCCTCGCAGACCCGCTCGCGCATCAGCTCGATCACCCCACCGCGCCCGTCCACGTGGTGATACACCGAGCCGGTCTGCGCCCCGAGTGTGCGGGCGATCTGCGGAACGCTGAACTCCCCTTGCTCGTCGACGAGTTGCAGCGCCGTCGTGGTGATTCGCTCGGGGTCGAGCAGAGGTGTCCGCGGCCGTCCCATGTTCTCGCTCTCCGTGAGGTCTTCCCGTACGCCGTAACGGAGGCTACATTGCCGCAACCGAAAGCCTTTAGGTTTCTGCTTCACCGCTCCTGACCTCCCCCTGCCGTCAGCAGAAGGGCTTCCCTCCCCATGCCCGCGACCACGCCCGACGACCGCCAAGCGCCACCGGTCACCCTGCGCCGCGCCACCCTCTCCACCGCCGACATCTCGTTCTTCGTGATCTCGGCCGCCGCACCGCTCACCGTGATGGCGGGCGTCGCCCCCATCGCCCTCGTCCTCGGCGGCATCGGCGCCCCCGCCGGCTATCTCCTCGCCGGCATCACCCTCGCGGTCTTCGCCGTCGGATTCACCACCATGAGCCGCCATGTGAACAGCGGCGGCGCGTTCTACGCGTACATCACCCGGGGCCTCGGCAAGCCCGTCGGCATCGCCGCCGCCCTGCTCGCCATGCTCGGCTACAACGGCATGGAGATCGGCGTCTACGGACTCCTCGGCACCGCCACCGCCGACACCGCCCACTCCCTGTGGGGCATCGACATCCCCTGGCTCCCCGTCTCCCTCGCCGGGCTCCTGCTCATCTGGTACGGCGGCTTCCGCTCGATCGACTTCGGCGCCAAGGTCCTCGGCGTCCTGCTCGTCGCCGAGACCGGCATCCTCGTCCTGCTCGCGGGCGGCGTCCTGCTCCAGGGCGGCGCAGACGGGATCTCGCTCACCTCCTTCACGCCCGGCAACGTCCTCGTCCCCGGCACGGCCGCCGTCCTCGCCTTCGCGTTCTCCGCCTTCACCGGCTTCGAGTCGACCGTGATCTACCGCCGCGAGGCCCGCGACCCCGCCCGCACCATCCCCCGCGCCACCTACATCGCGGTCGGCTTCCTCGGCCTCTTCTACGCCTTCATCGTCTGGACCGTGATCCAGGCCTTCGGCGACGACGCCGTCGTCAAGGCCGCGACCGACGACCCCGGCGGCCTGTTCTTCTCCGCCATCACGGTCTACGTCGGCGCCTGGGCCGCGGACCTGATGCACATCCTCATCGTGACCAGCATCATCGCCTCGCTGCTCGCCTTCCACAACGCGATCAACCGCTACGGCCTCGCCCTGGCCGAGGAGGGCGTCCTGCCTGCCGCACTCGGCCGGATCCACCCCCGCCACCGCTCCCCGTACGTCGCGGGCCTCGCCCAGACCGTCCTCGGCGCGGTCATCGTCCTCGGCTTCGCCGCGGCCGGCGCCGACCCGTACACGCAGCTGCTGCTCTGGGTGAACACCCCCGGAATGATCGGCCTGATGGCGCTGATGCTGCTCGCCGCCCTCGCCGTCGTCCGCTACTTTCGCCGCGCCCCGCACGACGAGGGCGCCCTGCGCACCCTGATCGCCCCCGTCGCCGCCGCCCTGCTGCTCGCCGTGGCGATCGGCCTGGTCGTCTCCAAGGTCGCCCTCTTCACCGGCGCCTCCGCCACCGTCAACACCGTCCTCGTCACCCTCGTCCCCGCCGTCTTCGCCCTCGGGCTCCTCCTCGCGTACCGACTGCGCCGCGCGCGCCCCGAGGTCTACGCGAACTTCGCCGCCGAGCCCGTACCCACCGAAGGAGAACAGCCGCCGTGCCCGCACCCGACCTCGTCCTCGTCGACGCCCGTGTCCGCGCTCCCGAGCTCACCGGCCACACCGCCGTCGCCGTCCGCGACGGAGTGATCACCGCCGTCGGCGACGACACCGACGCGCGCGCCTGGCGCGGACCCGGCACCGAGACGGTCGATCTCGGCGGGGCCACCCTCACCCCCGGCCTCACCGACGCCCACAGCCACCCCGTCTGGGGCCTGGAGATGTTCACCGGCACCGATCTCTCCGCCGTGCGCGACCTCGACGAACTGCGCGCGGTCCTGGCCGGCGCCGAGCGCCGCGAGGGCTGGATCACCGGCTTCGGCCTCGACCACAACGTCTTCGGCGGCCGGCCGGTCCACCGCGAACTCGTCGAGGACGCCCTCGGCGGCGCCCCCGCCTTCCTGCGGCTCTACGACGGCCACTCCGCCCTCGTCAGCGAGACGGCCCTGAAGGCCGCGGGCATCGACGGACCTCGCGTCTTCGCCCAGCGCTCCGAGATCGTCTGCGACGCCGAAGGACGGCCCACCGGCCATCTCGTCGAGCACGCCGCGATGGACCTCATGACCCCCGTCCTGCCCGGCCGGCCGTACGCCGAGCGGCGCGCCCGGCTCGTCGAGCTGCTGACCGCCATGGCCGCCACCGGACTGACCGGCGCCCACGTCATGGACCTCGGCGGCCACGACGTACCCGGGCTGCTCACGGCCCTGGAGGGGGACGGAGACCTGCCGCTCCGGCTCCGGCTCGCCCCCTGGTGCATGCCCGGCGCCGACCGCGAGACGCTGGAGGAGCTCGTACGGCTCCAGGAGCGGTCCGGGCGCCTGTGGCGGGTCGGCGGCGTGAAGTTCTTCATGGACGGCACCGTCGAGGGCGGCACCGCCTGGCTGGAGCACGCCGACTGCCACGGCCAGGGCACGGACGCCTTCTGGCCCGACCCGGCCGCCTACACCGCCGCCGTACGCCACCTCCACGAGGCCGGGACCGGCACCGCCACGCACGCCATCGGCGACGCGGCCGTCCGGCACGTCCTCGACACGGTGGAGAGCCTCGGCGCCGGCGGGCCACGGCACCGGATCGAGCACATCGAGACCGTCCCGGACGACCATCTCGCCCGGTTCGCCGCCCTCGGCGTCGTCGCCTCGATGCAGCCCCCGCACACCGCGTACACCCGCGCCGACCACACCGACGAGTGGTCCAAGCGGCTCGGCGACGAGCGCGCGGACCGGGCCTGGCGCTGCCGGGACCTGCGGGACGCGGGCGCGTACCTCGCGCTCGGCTCGGACTGGCCCATCGCCCACTACGACGCCCGTCAGGTCCTCGCCACCGCCCAGGCCCCGCGCGGCGCGGCGTCCGCCCGGCACGGCCTGACCGGGCTGATGGCCCTGGAGGGGATGACCACGCACGCGGCGGTCGCGGCGGGGGAGGAGAGGGTCGCCGGACGGATCGCCCCGGGGTACCGGGCGGATCTGACCGCGTTCACGGTCGACCCGGTGACGGCACCCGCCGACGAGACCGAACAGGCCCCGGTCCGGCTCACGGTCGCCGGCGGCCGGATCACCTACCGGAGCTGAGCCGCTCCGGCTCCTGCTCGTGGTCCGTCTCCGTACGCGGGGGCGGGCCGCCGTGCGCCACCGGCGCGGGCGTCTCCACCAGCTTGGGCAGCCGCTGCGGCAGCGAGCCGTACCAGAAGTACGAGACGGCGAAGCCGAACGCCAGGCAGATCATGCCGCCCACCGCGTCCAGCCAGAAGTGGTTCGCGGTGGCGACGATCACGACCAGCGTCGCGGCCGGGTAGAGCAGGCCGAGGATGCGCGCCCAGGGCGCCGAGGCCAGGGCGAAGATGATCAGGCCGCACCAGAGCGACCAGCCGATGTGCATCGACGGCATCGCCGCGTACTGGTTCGACATGTGCTTGAGGTTGCCCGAGGCCATCGAGCCCCAGGTGTGGTGCACCAGGACCGTGTCGACGAAGCTCTGGCCGTTCATCAGCCGGGGCGGTGCGAGCGGATACAGGTAGTAACCGACCAGCGCCACACCGGTGGTGGCGAACAGGACCGTACGGGACGCCGCGTAACGGCCCGGATGCCATCGGTACAGCCACACCAGCACACCGATCGTCACGACGAAGTGCAGCGTGGCGTAGTAGTAGTTCATCGACACGATCAGCCATGTCACCGAATTGACGGCATGGTTGACGGCCTGCTCGAAGGCGAGTCCCAGGGACTTCTCGACGTCCCAGATCCAGTCGGCGTTCTTCAGCGCCTGGGCCTTCTGCTCCGGAACCGCGTTGCGGATGAGCGAGTACGTCCAGTAGCTGACGCCGATGAGGAGGATCTCGAACCAGATCCTCGGACGCCGGGGCGCGCGCAGGCGCGCCCGCACTCCGCCACCGTCCGGCATGGGTGACGGGGTGGCCGCCGTACGGCCTTCCAAACTCTTCACGGTCGCTTCACCCATAGGAGGAGAGTCTGCCAGATCCATGCCTCTCGTCCGATCATCCCTCGGTCGGGTGAGAGGCGCACGTGCTCCGCCTTGAGCAGGAGCCCGAGTCAGGGGTTTCCCTGACTCGGGGCGGAAGCTGTCGACCCGCGAACGACCAGCTCAGGCATGAAGACGAATTCGCTGTGCGGGGCCGGGGTCCCCCCGATCTCCTCGAGCAGCGCCCGGACCGCGGCCTGCCCCATCGCCTGCACCGGCTGGCGGATCGTGGTCAGCGGCGGATCGGTGAACGCTATGAGCGGGGAGTCGTCGAAGCCGACCACGGAGACGTCCCGGGGGACCTGCAGCCCCTGCTGGCGGGCGGCCCGGATGGCGCCGAGCGCCATCATGTCGCTCGCGCAGACCACGGCCGTGCAGCCGGCGGTGATCAGCGCGCCGGCGGCGGCCTGGCCGCCCTCCAGGGTGTACAGCGAGTGCTGGATCAGCGCCTCGGACTCCTCGGGCGAGAGCCCGAGCCGCTCCTGCATGCCGCGCTGGAACCCCTCGATCTTGCGCAGCACGGGCACGAACCGCTTGGGGCCCACCGCGAGCCCGATCCGGGTGTGCCCGAGGGCGGCCAGGTGCGTCACGGCCAGCTGCATCGCGGCCCGGTCGTCGGGCGAGACGAAGGGGGCCTGCACCTTGGGGGAGAAACCGTTGATGAGGACGTACGGGACGCCCTTGCCGCGCAGCTGGTCGTAGCGCGTCATGTCGGCGGTGGTGTCGGCGTGCAGCCCGGAGACGAAGATGATCCCGGAGACGCCCCGCTCGACCAGCATGTCGGTGAGCTCGTCCTCGGTGGACCCGCCGGGGGTCTGGGTGGCGAGGACGGGGGTGTAGCCCTGACGTGTCAGGCCCTGCCCGATGACCTGCGCGAGCGCGGGAAAGATCGGGTTGTCCAGTTCGGGGGTTATCAGCCCGACGAGCCCGGCGCTGCGCTGACGCAGCCGTACGGGCCGCTCGTATCCGAGGACGTCGAGTGCGGCAAGCACGGACTCACGGGTGGCCGCGGCCACACCGGGCTTGCCGTTGAGCACGCGGCTGACTGTGGCTTCACTGACCCCCGCCTGGGCTGCGATGTCGGCAAGCCGCGCGGTCATGGGGTTGGACTGTACCGGTCGCACGTCAGATTGCCCACCAAACGCAGGAGTCGGCGGGAACCCGGACGTTGCGCACGACCGCGGCGCCGGGGACGAACTCCTCGGAGGGCGAGGGCAGTACGGGTGCGGAACCCTCGATTCCCCCGCCGCCGAGCCGGTCGCCGTCGGCTTCCGTGCCGTGGGCGCGGGGGGTGCTGCTCAGCAGGGGGGAGCCGGGGAGCGGCAGGTCCACGTCCCGGTCCGTCGTGTTCAGGGTGACCACCACGTCGCCGCCCTCCGCGCGGCGGCGGAAGGCCAGCACGCCCTCCGGGACGTCCAGCCATTCCACCGTCTCGCCCGCGCCCAGCGCCGGGTGCTCGCGGCGCAGGCGCAGGGCGTGGCGGTAGAGCTCCAGGGTGGAGGACGGGTCCGCGTGCTGGGCGGCGACGCTCAGGGCGGCCCACTCCGGGGGCTGCGGGAGCCAGGCGCCGCAGGGGCCGAAGCCGTACGAGGGGCCGTCCGGCGTCCACGGCAGGGGGACCCGGCAGCCGTCGCGCAGCCCCTCCTGGCCGCTCGCCTCCGGCTCGCCTCCGCTGCCGCTCCCCTTCCTGGCGGCGGAGCCGCCCCGCCAGAACGCCGGGTCCTGGCGCAGCTCGTCCGGGAGGTCCATGACCTCGGGCAGGCCCAGCTCCTCGCCCTGGTAGACGTAGGCCGAGCCCGGCAGCGCCAGCATCAGCAGCGCCGCCGCGCGAGCCCGTGACAGGCTCCCGTACCGCGTGGTGTGCCGCACCACGTCGTGGTTGGAGAGCACCCAGGTCGTCGGCGCGCCCACCGAGGCCGTCGCGCGCAGCGACTCCTCGACGACCGTCCGTAGCGCCGCCGCGTCCCACGCGCAGTTCAGGAACTGGAAGTTGAACGCCTGGTGCAGCTCGTCGGGGCGTACGTAGAGCGCCAGCCGCTCCGGTGTCGGCGCCCACGCCTCCGCGACCCCGATGCGGTCGGGGCCGTACGACTCCAGGAGCCGGCGCCAGCCCCGGTGGATCTCGTGCACCCCGTCCTGGTCGAAGAACGGCAGCCGCTGGATGCCGATCAGCTTCGCCTGCTCCCCGTGCCCGATGTCGGGCAGCCCGTCCGCCTTGACCATCCCGTGGGCGACGTCGATCCGGAAGCCGTCCACGCCCAGATCCAGCCAGAACCGGAGCACGGAGTCGAACTCGGCCCGTACCTCGTCGTTCTTCCAGTTCAGGTCCGGCTGCTGGGGCGCGAAGAGATGCAGATACCAGGCGCCGTCCGCCACCCGGGTCCACGCCGGACCGCCGAAGACGGACTCCCAGTCGTTGGGCGGCAGCGCGCCGTCCTCGCCCCGCCCCGGGCGGAAGACGTACCGGTCCCGGCCCACGCCCGCGAGCGCCGCCTCGAACCAGGGGTGCCGCTCCGAGGTGTGGTTGGGGACGATGTCCACGATGACCTTCAGGCCGAGCCCGTGCGCCGCGCGCACCAGGTCGTCGGCGTCCGCCAGGTCCCCGAAGACGGGGTCGACGGCCCGGTAGTCCGCCACGTCGTAGCCGCCGTCCGCCTGCGGGGACGCGTAGAACGGGGTCAGCCACACCGCGTCCGCGCCGAGCCCGGCGATGTGCGGCAGCCGCTCCCGTACGCCGCGCAGGTCGCCGATCCCGTCGCCGTCACTGTCCGCGAAGGACCGGACGTACACCTGGTAGATGACGGCGTCCCGCCACCAACCGGTGCGGGGATCGCTTGCGCAAGGGCTTGCAGGGTCCGACAGCGACGGTGAGGTGAGCTCGTGGGCCATGTGCGGTGTCCCTCTCGCGTGTTTCGGGTGCGGGGAGTCGTACTGACAACGAGGTCAGGGCGACCGTGAAACGGTCCTGCAAGAGATGATGCAAAGGTTTGCAGGGCCGGACGGGCACCGCAAGAGGGCGTGAAGTCCCGTGTCAAGCGACTCGATGGCAACCTTCGGGACACGCGGATGTAACGATCGGCCGGGCTTGCAGAAATTTCTCGCAAGCTCTTTCGGCTCGTTTTCATCCCTGTTACGTTCCTGGCAACCCGGCGCGCCGCGAGGGAGCGGTCGCATGAGGCAGGTTCCAGCCCCTCGTCACCCCGGGATCAGTTGAAGGAGTTCACATGCGGCGTGGCATAGCAGCCACCGCGCTGGTCGCGGCCCTGGGCGTGACCCTGGCGGCGTGCGGAAGCGGCGACGGTTCCAACGGCGGCGGCTCGAAGAGCTCGGGCGAGCTCTCCGGCACGGTCACCTGGTGGGACACGTCGAGCGTCGGCAGCGAGGACAAGGTCTTCAAGAAGCTGGCCGAGGACTTCACCAAGAAGCACCCGAAGGTCACCGTCAAGTACGTGAACGTGCCGTTCGGTGAGGCGCAGAACAAGTTCAAGAACGCCGCCCAGTCCGGCAACGGCGCTCCCGACGTCATCCGCTCCGAGGTCGCCTGGACCCCGGACTTCGCCAACCTCGGCTACCTCGCGCCGCTGGACGGCACGGCCGCCCTGAAGGACGACAAGGACTTCCTCAAGCAGGCCGCCGCCTCCACCAAGTACAACGGCAAGACCTACGGCGTCCCGCAGGTCATCGACTCCATGGGCATCTTCTACAACAAGAAGATCTTCAAGGAGGCCGGTGTCGAGGCGCCCAAGTCGATCGCCGAACTGAAGACCGTCGCCGCCAAGATCAAGGAGAAGACCGGCAAGACCGGTCTCTACCTGCGCGGCGACGACGCCTACTGGTTCCTCTCCTTCCTGTACGGCGAGGGCGGCGACCTGGTCAACGCCGACAGCAAGACCGTCACCGTCGACAACGCCGCCGGTGTGAAGGCCATGGCCACGGTCAAGGACCTGGTCACCTCCGGTGCCGCCAAGACCGACGCCACCGACGGCTGGAACAACATGCAGACCGCCTTCAAGGAAGGCAAGGTCGCCATGATGATCAACGGCCCGTGGGCCGTCGCCGACACCTTCGCGGGCAAGGAGTTCGCCGACAAGGCGAACCTGGGCATCGCCACGGTCCCCGCCGGCTCCGCCGGCCAGGGCGCCCCGCAGGGCGGTCACAACCTCGCCGTCTACGCGGGCTCCAAGAACCTGGACGCCTCGTACGCCTTCGTCGAGTACATGACCTCCGTCGAGGCGCAGGCCACCGCCGCCAAGGAGCTCAGCCTGCTCCCGACCCGCGAGTCCGTCTACATCAAGCCGGACGTGGCGAGCAACGAGATGATCGGCTTCTTCAAGCCGGTCGTCGACAAGGCCGTCGAGCGCCCCTGGATCCCGGAGGCCGGCAGCCTCTTCGCGCCGCTGCAGACCGAGTACACCAAGGTCCTGACCGGCCAGACCACCCCGGAAGCGGGAGCCAAGGCGACCGGTGACGCCTACCGCAAGCTCCTGAAGGACTGGAAGTAACAAGGAAGGCAGGCCGGCTGATGGCTGTGGACACCAGCAGCCAGTCGGCGGTGAAGGCCGCGGGCGTCGACGCCCGCGGCCGGCACCGTGGTACTGGCACGTCCGGCGGCAAGGTCCGTCGTTCTCTCACCACCCACTGGTACGCCTGGGCGATGGTCGCCCCGGTGACCGTGGTGATCGCCGTGATCATCGGCTACCCGCTGGTCCGGGGGATCTACCTCTCGCTCACCGACGCGAACGAGCGCAACGTCGCGCGCAGCATCGGCGTCAACCAGATTCCCGCGACCTACGAGTTCGTGGGCCTCGACAACTACGTCGACGCGCTCACCGGGAGCCAGTTCCTCGGAACCCTCGGCTGGACGCTGGTGTGGACGGTGTCCTGTGTCTCCGTCACCTTCGCCCTCGGCCTGGCCCTCGCCAACATCCTCAACCGGAAGATCGCCGGCCGCTCCGTCTACCGGATGCTGCTGATCCTCCCCTGGGCCGTGCCCGGCTTCGTCTCCGTGTTCGCCTGGCGCTTCCTGTACAACCAGGACAACGGTCTGCTCAACAAGCTGCTCGCGGGCGGCGGCATCGACGCCGTGCCGTGGCTCAACGACCCCACCTGGGCCAAGTTCTCGGTCATCGCCGTCAACGTCTGGCTCGGTGTGCCGTTCATGATGGTCGCCCTCCTCGGCGGACTGCAGTCCATCCCCGGCGAGCTCTACGAGGCCGCCGAGATGGACGGCGCGAACGCCTGGCAGCGCTTCCGCCACATCACCCTGCCCGGGCTGCGGTCCGTGTCCACCACGGTGATCCTGCTGAGCACCATCTGGACGTTCAACATGTTCCCGGTGATCTTCCTGCTCACCCGGGGCGGGCCCGGCGAGGCCACCCAGATCCTGGTCACCCAGGCGTACAAGTTCTCCTTCGAGATCAGCCCCCGTGACTTCGCCCAGTCGTCCACCTGGGGCGTCCTGATCCTGATCCTCCTGATGGCCTTCGCCGCGGTCTACCGGCGAGTCCTCCGCAAGCAGGGAGAAGTCTGGTGACCACCGCACAGACCACCACGCCCCAGGCCAACGCCCCGCTCCGCGGCCGCCGTTCGCCGCTCGCCTCGATCGGGCTGCACACCACCCTGATCGTCGCCTCCGTGATCGCCGTCTTCCCGGTGCTGTGGGTCCTGCTCACCTCGCTGAAGCCGGCGAAGTACGCGACCACGACCGACTTCTTCAAGGAGACGACGCTCGCGAACTACACGGACCTGCTCGAGAACACCGAGTTCCTCACCTGGTTCGGCAACTCGCTGCTCATCGCGGCCCTCACCACGCTCCTCGGCGTCTTCATCGCCGCCACCACCGGCTACGCCGTCAGCCGCTTCCGGTTCCCCGGCAAGCGCGGACTGATGTGGACGCTGCTGATCACCCAGATGTTCCCGGTCGCCGTCCTGATCGTGCCGATCTACAACATCATGTCGTCGCTCGGACTGCTCAACAAGGCGGCCGGTCTGGTCATCACGTACCTCACCATCGCCGTCCCGTTCTGCGCCTGGATGATGAAGGGCTTCTTCGACACCATCCCGCGCGAGATCGACGAGTCGGGCCAGGTCGACGGACTCAACCCGTTCGGCACCTTCTGGCGGCTGATCCTGCCGCTCGCCAAGCCCGGCCTCGCGGTGACCGCGTTCTACTCCTTCATCACCGCCTGGGGCGAGGTCGCCTACGCCTCCGCCTTCATGGTCGGCGACGAGAACCTCACCCTGGCCGGCGGTCTGCAGAAGTTCGTCAACCAGTACGGCGCCCAGTGGGGGCCGATGTCCGCGGCCTCCGTTCTCATCGCCGTCCCGGCGGCGCTGGTGTTCCTCGTCGCCCAGCGGCACCTGGTGACCGGCATGTCCGCCGGCGCTGTCAAGGGCTGAGCCCTGAGCACCCCCCTTCTACGTACCTCCTTACCTCCCAAGGAAGACATGACCCAGCACCTCGCTGCCCCCGCCGCCGCCCCGACCACCGGCACGCACACGGGCTGGTGGAGAGACGCGGTGATCTACCAGGTCTATCCGCGCAGCTTCGCCGACGGAAACGGCGACGGCATGGGAGACCTGGAGGGCATCCGCGGCCGGCTGCCGTACCTGAAGGAGCTCGGCGTCGACGCCGTCTGGCTCAGCCCGTTCTACGCTTCCCCGCAGGCCGACGCCGGTTACGACGTCGCCGACTACCGGGCCATCGACCCGATGTTCGGCAGCCTCCTCGACGCCGACGCGCTCATCCGCGAGGCGCACGAGCTGGGCCTGCGGATCATCGTCGACCTGGTGCCCAACCACTCCTCCGACCAGCACGAGTGGTTCCAGCGCGCGCTGCGCGAGGGCCCCGGCTCCCCGCTGCGCGAGCGCTACCACTTCCGCCCGGGCAAGGGGGAGAACGGCGAACTGCCGCCCAACGACTGGGAGTCCATCTTCGGCGGCCCGGCGTGGACGCGCGTGGAGGAGCCCGACGGCACCCCCGGTGAGTGGTACCTGCACCTCTTCGCGCCCGAGCAGCCGGACTTCAACTGGGAGCACCCGGCCGTACGCGACGAGTTCCGCTCCATCCTGCGCTTCTGGCTCGACATGGGCGTCGACGGCTTCCGCGTCGACGTCGCCCACGGTCTGGTCAAGGCCGCCGGCCTGCCCGACATCGGCGCCCACGACCAGCTCAAGCTGCTCGGCAACGACGTCATGCCGTTCTTCGACCAGGACGGTGTCCACGAGATCTACCGCTCCTGGCGGCAGGTCCTGAGCGAGTACGACGGGGAGCGCGTCCTCGTCGCCGAGGCGTGGACCCCGACCGTCGAGCGCACCGCGAACTACGTGCGCCCCGACGAGATGCACCAGGCCTTCAACTTCCAGTACTTGGGCACCCACTGGGACGCCGCCGAGCTGCGCCGCGTCATCGACGCCTCGCTCGCCGCGATGCGCCCGGTCGGCGCCCCGACGACCTGGGTGCTCTCCAACCACGACGTCACCCGGCACGCCACCCGCTTCGCCAACCCGGCGGGCCTCGGCACCCAGCTGCGCACCCCGGGCGACCGTGAGCTGGGCCTGCGCCGGGCCCGGGCCGCGACGCTGCTGATGCTGGCGCTGCCCGGATCGGCGTACGTCTACCAGGGCGAGGAGCTCGGCCTGCCGGACGTCACCGACCTGCCGGACGAGGTCCGCCAGGACCCGTCGTTCTTCCGGGCCACCGGCCAGGACGGCTTCCGCGACGGCTGCCGGGTACCCATCCCGTGGACCGTCGAGGGCTCCTCGTACGGCTTCGGCAGCGGCGGCAGCTGGCTGCCGCAGCCCACCACCTGGGGCGGGCTCAGCGTCGAGGCGCAGGCCGGGGACCCCGGCTCCACCCTGGAGCTGTACCGCAGCGCGCTCGCCGTGCGGCGCGAGCGGCCAGAGCTCGGTGCGGGCGAGGGCGTCGAGTGGCTGGAGGCACCTGAGGGTGTGCTCTCCTTCCGCCGCGACGGCTTCGTCTGCACCGCCAACACCACCGGCCGGGCCATCTCCGTCCCGCTGCCCGGCCGGTTCCTCCTCTCCAACGAGCCGATCTCCCACGGGGAAGGCATCGTGGAGCTGCCCGCCGACACCACGGTCTGGTGGGCGGTGTGACGATCCCCCTGCCGCGGGGCGCCGGGAACGGCGCCCCGCGGCTCGCGGACATCGCGGCCCAGTCGGGCGTCAGCGAGGCCACCGTCAGCCGCGTCCTCAACGGCAAGGCGGGCGTGGCCGGCGCGACCCGGCACCGCGTCCTGGCCGCGCTCGACGTGCTCGGCTACGAGCGTCCCGTACGGCTCAAACGCCGCAGCGCGGGCCTGGTCGGCCTGCTCGTGCCCGAGCTGACCAACCCGATCTTCCCGGCCTTCGCCCAGGTCATCGAACAGGTCCTGGCCGGGCACGGCTACACCCCGGTGCTCTGCACCCAGATGCCCGGCGGTGCCACCGAGGACGAGCTGGTCGAGCAGCTGGAGGAGCGCGGCGTCACCGGCATCATCTTCCTCTCCGGGCTGCACGCGGACGCCACCGCCGACCCCGAGCGGTACGTCCGGCTGGCCGCGCGGGGCGTCCCGTTCGTCCTCATCAACGGCTTCAACGAACGGGTCGACGCCAACTTCGTCTCGCCCGACGACCGGGCGGCGGCGCGGATGGCCGTACGGCACCTGGTCGAGCTGGGCCACGAGCGCATCGGCCTCGCGACCGGCCCGACCCGTTACGTACCCTCGCGCCGCAAGGCGGAGGGCTTCGCCGCCGAGCTGCACCACCAGCTCGGGATCGAGCGGGCCGAGGCCGAACGGTACGTCCGCCCCACGCTGTTCGGTGTCGAGGGCGGGCACGCGGCCGCCGACATCCTGCTCGACCAGGGCTGCACCGGGATCGTCTGCGGCTCCGACCTGATGGCGCTCGGCGCGATCCGCGCCGTCCGCGCCCGGGGCCTCGACGTGCCCCGCGACGTGTCGGTGGTCGGCTTCGACGACTCGCCGCTCATCGCCTTCACGGACCCGCCGCTCACCACCGTGCGCCAGCCGGTGCAGGCGATGGCGACGGCGGCGGTGGGGGCGCTCCTGGAGGAGGTCGAGGGCAACCCCGTGCAGCGCACGGAGTTCGTCTTCCAGCCGGAGCTGGTGGTACGGGGCTCGACGGCGCAACCGCCGCCCTCGCAACTCATTGCGTAATCGCTTGCGTTGAGGGGTCCAAAGGGTTGACCGCACCCCGGGGCACTCGTACGGTCACGGCTGAAAACAGTTGCTGTTAATTTCGGCAACATCTTGCGACAGTGAAGTCAGCAGGAGGAACCCATGGCCAGAAAGACCGTGGCCGCTGCACTCGCCTTCGTGGCGGGAGCCGCTGTGGCCGTCACGGCACCTGCCCCCGCGCAGGCCGCCCCACCCGGCGAGAAGGACGTCACCGCGGTGATGTTCGAGTGGAAGTTCGCCTCTGTCGCCAAGGCCTGCACGGACCAGCTCGGTCCGGCCGGCTACGGCTACGTCCAGGTCTCACCGCCCCAGGAACGCATCCAGGGCTCCACATGGTGGACCGCGTACCAGCCGGTCAGCTACAAGATCGCCGGGCCCCTCGGCGACCGCACGGCCTTCAAGAACATGATCGACACCTGTCACGCGGCGGGCGTGAAGGTCGTCGCGGACACGGTCATCAACCACATGGCGAACGCGTCGGGTACGGGAACGGGCGGGACCTCGTTCTCCAAGTACGACTACCCGGGCCTCTACTCGGGCGCCGACATGGACGACTGCCGGGCCACCATCTCGAACTACCAGGACCGGGCTGACGTCCAGAACTGCGAGCTCGTCCAGCTGCCGGACCTCGACACCGGCGAGGACTGGGTACGCGGCCGGATCGCCGCGTACATGAACGACCTGCTCTCGCTCGGCGTGGACGGCTTCCGCGTCGACGCCGCCAAGCACATGCCGGCCGCGGACCTCGCGAACATCAAGTCGCGGCTCAGCAACCCCGGCGTGTACTGGAAGCAGGAGGCGATATACGGCGCGGGCGAGGCGGTCTCGCCCAGCGAATACCTCGGCAACGGAGACGTGCAGGAGTTCCGCTACGCGCGGGACCTCAAGCGGATCTTCGGCTCGGAGAAGCTCGCCTACCTGAGCAACTTCGGCGAGAGCTGGGGTTACATGGCGAGCGGCAAGTCCGGTGTCTTCGTCGACAACCACGACACCGAGCGCGGCGGCGACACCCTCAACTACACGTACGGGTCCGCCTACACGCTCGCCTCGGTCTTCATGCTCGCCTGGCCCTACGGCTCCCCGGACGTCCACTCCGGCTACGAGTGGTCCGACAAGGACGCGGGCGCGCCGAACGGCGGCCAGGTGAACGCCTGCTACAGCGACGGCTGGAAGTGCCAGCACGCCTGGCGCGAGATCGCCTCGATGGTCGGCTTCCGCAACGCGGCGCGTGGCACGGCGGTCGGCAACTGGTGGGACAACGGCAACAACGCGATCGCGTTCGGCCGGGGCGACAAGGCGTACGTGGCGATCAACCACGAGGGCTCGTCGCTCACCCGCACCTTCCAGACCGGGCTGCCGGCCGGCACGTACTGCGACGTGCAGAGCAACACGGCGGTGACGGTGAACGCGTCCGGCCAGGTCACGGCCACGCTCGGCGCGCACACGGCGGTCGCGCTGCACGTCGGCGCGAAGGACTGCGGGACGGCGCCGGCGGTGGCTGGTGCCTCCTTCAACGTCACCGCGACGACGTCCGTGGGCCAGAACATCTACGTCACGGGCAACCGCGCCGAACTGGGCAACTGGTCCCCGTCGGCGGCCCTGAAGCTCGACCCGGCCGCGTACCCGGTCTGGAAGCTGACGGTCTCCCTGCCCGCGGGCACGTCCTTCGAGTACAAGTACATCCGCAAGGACGCGGCGGGCAACGTGACGTGGGAATCGGGCGCCAACCGCGTCGCGACGGTCCCGCCGTCGGGCCAGGTCGTCCTGACGGACACGTTCCGCCCCTGACGGGGCCGTCCGCCCCGCGCGGGGCCGGCGGCGCGAAGCTGCCGCTCCTGTGACGGGGCTTGGGCCGAAGGGCCCTGTTCCGGGCACGGCCCCCGTGGGTTGTGCCCACCGGTTCCGACCCAAGCGGAACGTATGCCCCCAACGGTTGCGGCTCGCGAAGCTGTCGCTCCCGTGACGGGGCTTGGGCCGAAGGGCCCTGTTCCGGGCACGGCCCTCGTGGGTTGTGCCCACCGGTTCCGACCCAAGCGGAACGTATGCCCCCAACGGTTGCGGCTCGCGGAGCTGTCGCTCCTGTGACGGGGCTTGGGCCGAAGGGCCCTGTTCCGGGCACGGCCCTCGTGGGTTGTGCCCACCGGTTCCGCCCCGGGCGGAACGTATGCCCACAACGGGGGGCGCGAGCCAGTGGCGCCCCGCCGACCACCCCGCGGCGCGAAGCTGCCGCTCCCGGGGGTGATGGGGGCGCAGCCCCCGCATAGCCCCCTCGCCCCCACCAGCCCCCGGC
This sequence comes from Streptomyces vilmorinianum, assembly GCF_005517195.1. Classification (NCBI taxonomy): domain Bacteria; kingdom Bacillati; phylum Actinomycetota; class Actinomycetes; order Kitasatosporales; family Streptomycetaceae; genus Streptomyces; species Streptomyces vilmorinianum. Next base: position 1,824,507 of record NZ_CP040244.1, read on the forward strand.
AGGGTCTCGGGAAGGGGTGGGGTGGGGTGTCCGAACTCTTGAAGGAGAACCCCTTGTCCAGCATCAGGCGGCACACCGCCGCCACCGCCGTCGTCGCGGCCCTGGCAGCCGGGCTCATACCCGCCCTGCCGGCCTCCGCCGCCGCCCCGCCCCCACCCCCGCCCTCCGACAAGGCGCTCGCCGCGCAGCCCGCCCGCCACGACCTCACCCGCGAGCAGTTCTACTTCGTGCTGCCCGACCGCTTCGCCAACGGCGACACCGCCAACGACCGCGGCGGACTCACCGGCAGCCGGCTCGAGACCGGGTTCGACCCCGCCGACAAGGGCTTCTACCAGGGCGGCGACCTCAAGGGGCTCACCAAGAAGCTCGACTACATCAAGGGCCTCGGCACCACCGCCATCTGGCTCGCGCCGATCTTCAAGAACCAGCCCGTCCAGGGCACCGGCAAGGACGCCTCCGCCGGCTACCACGGGTACTGGATCACCGACTTCACCCAGGTCGACCCGCACTTCGGCACCAACGCCGACCTGGAGAAGCTGATCGACCAGGCCCACGCCAAGGGCATGAAGGTCTTCTTCGACGTCATCACCAACCACACCGCCGACGTCGTCGACTACAAGGAACAGTCCTACAACTACCTCTCCAAGGGCGCCTTCCCCTACCTCACCAAGGACGGCGTCCCCTTCGACGACCGCACCGCCGACCCCTTCCCGGCCGTCGACAAGGACTCCTTCCCCCGCACCCCCGTCGTCGCCGCGGACAAGAAGAACCTCAAGGTCCCCTCCTGGCTCAACGACCCCACGATGTACCACAACCGGGGCGACTCGACCTTCGCCGGCGAGTCCTCCCAGTACGGCGACTTCGTCGGCCTGGACGACCTGTGGACCGAGCGTCCCGAGGTCGTCGAGGGCATGGAGAAGATCTACCAGCGCTGGGTGCGCGACTTCGACATCGACGGCTTCCGCATCGACACGGTCAAGCACGTCAACACCGAGTTCTGGACCCAGTGGGCCACCGCCCTCGACGAGTACGCCGCCCGCCGCGGACGCGACGACTTCTTCATGTTCGGCGAGGTGTACTCCGCCGACCCGGCGATCACCGCCCCGTACGTCACCGAGGGCCGCCTCGACGCCACCCTCGACTTCCCCTTCCAGGACGCGGCCCGCACCTTCGCCTCGCAGAGCGGCTCCGCCGACAAGCTGGCGAACCTCTTCGCGCAGGACTACCGCTACACCACGGACAAGGCCAACGCCTACGAGTCGGTGCCCTTCCTCGGCAACCACGACATGGGCCGCTTCGGCACGTTCCTCAAGCAGGACAACCCGAACGCAACCGACGCCGAACTCCTCCAGCGCTACCGGCTCGCCAACGAGCTGATGTTCCTCACCCGCGGCAACCCCGTCGTCTACTACGGCGACGAGCAGGGCTACACCGGCGCCGGTGGCGACAAGGACGCCCGCCAGACCCTGTTCGCGTCGAAGACCGCCGACTACCTGGACGACGACCAGCTCGGCACCGACCGCACCCACGCGGCCGACGCGTACGACACCTCGCACCCGCTCTACCGGCAGATCGCCGCCCTCGCGAAGCTCACCCGCGAGCACCCGGCGCTCCGCGACGGCGTCCAGCAGCAGCGGTACGCCGAGGGCTCCGTCTACGCCTTCTCCCGTACGGACGCGAAGACGAAGGCCGACTACCTCGTCGCCACCAACAGCGCCACCACCCCGAAGACGGTCACCGTGCCGGTCGACTCCGCCGACTTCCGTGTCCTGTACGGGGGTCAGGGCGCCGTCCACGCGGAGAACGGCAACGTCACCGTCACCGTCCCGGCCCTCTCCTCCCTGGTTCTGAAGGCCGACAAGGCCCTTCCGGCACCCGCCGCCACGCCGACGATCACCCTCAAGGCCCCCGAGGCCGGGGCCACCGGCACCGTCGAGATCTCCGCCGACGTCGACGGCGGACAGCTCAACCGCGTCGTCTTCGCCGCCCAGACCGGCAGCGGACCGTGGCAGGTCCTCGGCTCCGCCGACCACGCCCCGTACAAGGTCACCCAGAAGATCACCGCGCCCGCCGGCACCGCCCTGCGCTACAAGGCCGTCGTCGTCGACAGCGCCGGCCGCACCGCGAGCGCGACCGCCGCGAGCACCAGCGGCGCCCCGGCCGTCGAACAACCGCCGACCGCCACCCAGCGCGACTACGCGATCGTCCACTACAAGCGCACCGACGGCGACTACGCCGACTGGGGCCTCTACACCTGGGGCGACATCGCCGACGGCGAAGGCACCACCTGGCCCGCCGGAAAGCCCTTCACCGGCCGTGACGCGTACGGCGCCTTCGCCTACGTCAAGCTCAAGCCCGGCGCCTCCTCGGTCGGCTTCATCGCCGTGAACAAGGACGGCGTCAAGGACACCGACGCCGACCGCGCCATCGACCTCTCCCGTACCGGCGAGGTCTGGATCGAGCAGGGCAGGTCCGAGGTCCTGAACGCCGCGCCCGAGGGCGCGTACCCGCCGCAGGACACGACAAAGGCGGTGCTGCACTACAAGCGGGCCGACGGGAACTACGCGGGCTGGGGCCTGCACACCTGGACCGGCGCCGCGAACCCGACCGACTGGAGCAAGCCGCTGGAGCCGGTGCGCACCGACGCCTACGGAGCGGTCTACGAAGTACCGCTCGCGGCCGGCGCGACCTCGCTCAGCTACATCCTGCACAAGGGCGACGAGAAGGACCTGCCCTCCGACCAGTCCCTCGACCTCAAGGCCAACGGCCACGAGGTCTGGCTGCTCGCCGGCCAGGAGAAGTACCTGCTCCCGCAGCCCAAGGGCAGCGGCGCGGCGCTCGACCTCACCAAGGCACAGGCCGTCTGGATCGACGAGACCACCCTCGCCTGGAACGGCAGCGACGCCGCCGCCTCCAGCGTCCTCCTGTCCTCCCGCAACGGCTCGATCGCGGTCAAGGACGGGGCGCTCACCGGCGACCGCCAGGTGCTGCGCCTGAGCAGGACGCAGCTCACCGACGCGCAGAAGGCGGCCTTCCCGCACCTGAAGTCCTACGGAGCCTTCACGGTCGACCCGCGCGACCGCGACCGCGTCCGCGAGGCGCTCAAGGGCCAGCTCGTCGCCGCCCAGTACGCGGCGAACGGCGCCGTCCTGACCGCCACCGGCGTCCAGCTCGCCGGAGTGCTCGACGACCTCTACGCCACGAAGGCGACCGGGGCGTCCCTCGGCCCGGTCTTCCGTGACGGCCGGCCCACGCTGTCCCTCTGGGCGCCCACCGCCCAGTCCGTCGCCCTCGAACTCGGCGGCAAGACCGTGCCCATGCGCCGCGACGCCGCCTCCGGCGTCTGGTCCGTCACCGGCACGCGCGCGTGGACCGGAAAGCCGTACCGGTACGTGGTGAAGGTCTGGGCGCCCGCCGCCCGGGAGATCGTCACCAACAAGGTCACCGACCCCTACTCCACCGCCCTGACCACCGACTCTGCCCGCAGCCTGATCGTCGACCTCGCGGACCCGAAGCTCGCCCCCAAGGGGTGGAAGAGCCTGACGAAGCCCGCCGCCGTACCGCTGCGGGACGCCCAGATCCAGGAGCTGCACATCCGCGACTTCTCGATCGCGGACGCCACGGCCGCCCCGGAGCACAAGGGCACCTACCTCGCCTTCACCGACGCCGGCAGCAAGGGCTCGAAGCACCTGCGTGCACTGGCCGCCACCGGCACCTCCTACGTCCACCTCCTGCCCGCCTTCGACATCGGCACCATCCCGGAGAAGAAGTCCGAGCAGACCACCCCCGCCTGTGACCTGAAGGTCTTCGCCCCCGACTCCGAGGAGCAGCAGGCCTGCGTGGCCGCCGCCGCGGCCAAGGACGCCTACAACTGGGGCTACGACCCGCTGCACTACACGGTCCCCGAGGGCTCCTACGCCACCGACCCCGAGGGCACCCGCCGCACGGTCGAGTTCCGGCAGATGGTCCAGTCGCTCAACGGCGCCGGACTGCGCACGGTCATGGACGTGGTCTACAACCACACCGTGGCCTCCGGCCAGTCCGACAAGTCCGTCCTCGACAAGATCGTGCCCGGCTACTACCAGCGGCTCCAGGCCGACGGCTCCGTCGCCACCTCCACCTGCTGCGCCAACACCGCGCCCGAGAACGCCATGATGGGCAAGCTCGTCGTGGACTCGGTCGTCACCTGGGCCAAGCAGTACAAGGTCGACGGCTTCCGCTTCGACCTCATGGGCCACCACCCGAAGGAGAACATCCTCGCCGTCCGCAAGGCGCTCGACGCCCTGACCGTCGCCAAGGACGGCGTCGACGGAAAGGCGATCGTCCTCTACGGCGAGGGCTGGAACTTCGGCGAGATCGCCGACGACTCCCGCTTCGTCCAGGCCACCCAGAAGAACATGGCCGGTACCGGCATCGCGACCTTCTCCGACCGGGCCCGTGACGCCGTCCGCGGCGGCGGCCCCTTCGACGAGGACCCGGGCATCCAGGGCTTCGCCTCCGGCCTGTTCACCGACCCCAACTCCTCGACGGCCAACGGCACCCCGGAGCAGCAGAAAGCCCGCCTCCTGCACTACCAGGACCTGATCAAGGTCGGCCTCTCCGGCAACCTGGCGTCCTACTCCTTCACCGACACCTCCGGCCGTACGGTCAAGGGCTCCCAGGTCGACTACAACGGCGCCCCGGCCGGCTACGCCGCCGCCCCCGGCGACGCCCTCGCCTACGCCGACGCCCACGACAACGAGACCCTGTACGACGCGCTCGCCTTCAAGCTCCCGGCGGGCACCTCGGCCGCCGACCGGGCGCGCATGCAGGTCCTCGCCATGGCGACGGCCACGCTCTCCCAGGGCCCCGCGCTCTCCCAGGCGGGCTCGGACCTGCTGCGTTCCAAGTCCCTGGACCGCAACTCGTACGACAGCGGCGACTGGTTCAACGCGATCCACTGGGACTGCCGGGACGGCAACGGCTTCGGCCGCGGCCTGCCGCCGGCGGCCGACAACAAGGCCAAGTGGGGCTACGGAAAGCCGCTGCTCACCGGCCCGTCCCTGACGGTCGGCTGCGAGCAGATCGACGGCACCTCGGCCGCCTACCGGGACCTGCAGAAGATCCGTACGACCGAGTCCGTCTTCTCCCTCGCCACCGCCGGGCAGGTCCAGGACGCCCTGTCCTTCCCGCTCTCCGGCACGGAGGAGACCCCCGGCGTGATCACCATGCGCCTCGGGGACCTGGTCGTGGTCTTCAACGCCACCCCGGAGCGCCAGGACCAGCGGGTCACCGCCCTGTCCGGCAAGGGCTACGCCCTGCACCCGGTCCAGGCGTCGGGCTCGGACACCACCGTCAAGTCCGCCTCCTACGAGGCCGGTTCGGGCACCTTCACGGTCCCGGCCCGCACGGTGGCCGTGTTCAAGGCCGGGTGAGGATCTTCTCCAGCAGGATCACCCCGTAACGCGTGCCGTCGGCGGCGAGCTTTCCCGGCTCGTCGCCGACTGCCGTATAGCCCGCGGCCTCGTAGTACGTCCGCAGCCGCGGATTGCTCGACACGCAGTCCAGCCGCGCCACCGCCCGGCCCCCGGCCGCTATCCGGCCCTCCGCGTGCGCGAGGACCGTGCGGCCGGACCCGGCGGGGGCGGCCTCCCGGTCGGTCATCAGCCGGTGGACATAGCCGGCGACCGGGGGCTGCGGCCCCCACGCCTGTTCGTCCTCCCACCACAGCTCGTACGCCCCGACGGCCCGGCCCCCGTGGGACGCCAGCCACACCTCGCCCGTCGAGATCCGCGCCCGGAAGTGCTCCGCGGTCTTGTCGCCCGGCTTCCACTGGTCGATCCCGTTACGCACCATCCAGTGCGCCGCCCCGTCGAACAACCTCACCAGAAGGTCGAGGTCGTGGTCGTCCGCCTGCCGGAAGGTCACTTGTGCGCTCATGACGATCACCGTAAAGGTGTGGCCAGACATCCGTACAACCAGGAGTGCCCCCCATGCCGCAGATCACCGTGGACTACTCCGCGCCCCTCGACCGGCGCGGCTTCGCGCTCGCGCTGCACCCGATCGTCGTGGAGACGGTCGACACGCGGCTTGACGCCTGCAAGACCCGCTTCCGCGAGGTCGAGGAGCTGGTCGTCGCGGACGGTTCCACGCACGACGCCGTCGTCCACGTCGAGATCGCCCTGCTGCCCGGCCGTACGGACGAGGTCAAGGCGCGGCTCTCCGAGGCCGTGCTCGACCTGCTTCCGCACCACCTCAAGGAGAAGGAGGGCGTACGGCTCTCCGCCGAGGTGCGCGACCTGGAGCCGTCCTACCGCAAGGTCTGATCACGAAGGTCTGATCAGGACGGTCGCTGGGCGGGCACGCGCGGCGTGAGGGCCATGAGCCGGCCCACCAGGTCGCCGAACGGCCCGTCGGCCGGCTCGTCGGCCAGGATCCGGACCAGGATGTCCGCCATCTCCTCGTCGTACGCCGCGCTCACCGCTGACAGGGCCGCGAAGTCGTGCACGAGCTGCAACTCCAGCTCCGCGCGCGGCACGCGGCGCCCGTCCAGCCAGATCAGCGCCGTCGACTCGGCGAGCGACACCCAGGAACGGACGACCAGTTCGAGCCGGGCGGAGGGGGTCTCCACCTCCAGGTGGGCCAGGATCTGCTCGTACGCGGCCTGCCGCACCTCGTCGATCATCGCGTTGGTGGTGGACGAACCCACCGCCGGCCCGCCGCGCATCAGCGCCGCGAAACCCGGCCCGTGATCGTCCACGAAGTCGAAGAACCGGCCCATCACCCGAAGCAGCCGCGCGCCCAGCGGGCCCTGCGGCGGCTCCAGGAAGCGGGCGGCCAGCTCGTCGGCCGCCCGGCGCAGCGCCGCCTCGTACAGGCTCTGCTTGCCGGGGAAGTAGTGGTAGACCAGCGGCCGCGAGATCCCCGCGGCCGCGGCGATCTCGTCGATGGAGACCTCGTCGGGAGAGCGGTGGCTGAACAGCTCGAGAGCCACTCCGATCAGCTGCTGCTTGCGCTCCTCGACGCCCATCCTGCGGCGCACCCCGGTCGTCATGCGAACAGCCTAACCGCCGTCCGTTACGCTCCCACGACATGAGCACCTCCGGTTTGAGCCCGAAGCAGGCCCGCCAACTGCGGATCGCGGCAGCGTCCGTCCTGCTGGTCGCCATGGCGGCGGTCCTGGTGATCCGGCTCGCGAGCCGTACGTCCGTGCTGGTCGTCGGCGTGTACGGGCTGGCCATGATCCTCTGCGGCGTCGTGATCGAGCTCTCCCGCAACGGCCGTACCCGCCTGGGCACCTGGCTCCTGGTGGGCGGTCTCGCCGCCGCCCTCGCCTTCGACTGGCTGATCCTTCCGTAAGGGCTTCCAGGTCGCCGTGCGGAGCGAGTGCCCCAGGGGCGAGCAGCCGTGGAATGGGGGTCCTCGACATGCCCTTCGCCGCTCGGTCCTAGAGGTCCAGGACCAGCCGCTCTCCCGCGCATCGCGAGACGCAGATCAGCATCGAGTCGCCGCGTTCCGCGTCCGTGAGCAGCTCGTCCCGGTGGTCGATCTCGCCCTCCAGGACCCGCTGTTGGCAGGTCCCGCAGAAGCCTTGCTCGCAGGAGTACGAGACACCGGGCACCTCGGCACGGACCGCGGCGAGCACCGATTCGTCCGCCGCCACCGTCACCGTACGGCCGGAGCGGCGCAGTTCGACCTCGAAGGCGCCGCCACCGGCCGGGGCGGCGGGGGAGAAGCGCTCCAGATGCGGAGTGCGGCCCTCGGGCATCGCGGCGGTCACGGCGTCCATCAGCCCGTCGGGCCCGCAGCAGTAGACGGCGGTGTCGGCCGGCAGCTCCGCGAGGAAGCCGAGCTCCGGAAGCCCGGACTCGTCCTCGGTGACGACGCTCGCGCGGTCGCCCGCGAGCTTCCCGATCCCGTCGAGGTACGGCATGGTCGCGCGGCTGCGCCCGCAGTACAGCAGCCGCCAGTCGGCGCCGGCCGCCTCCGCCGCGCGCAGCATCGGCAGCACGGGGGTGATGCCGATGCCGCCGGCGACGAAGACGTAGGCGGGGGCGTCGACGAGGGGGAAGCGGTTGCGCGGCCCGCGGATCTCGATCTCCGTGCCCTCGTGGAGCTGTTCGTGCACCTCGCGCGAGCCGCCCCGGCCGCCCTGCTCCCGCTCGATCAGCCGGGTCGCCACCGTGTACGTGTCGGTGTCGGCCGGATCCCCGCACAGGGAGTACTGGCGCACCAGACCGGACGGCAGCACCAGGTCGACATGGGCGCCGGGCTGCCAGGCGGGCAGGCCCGTCCCTTCGAGCCGTAGCTGGATCACGCCCTCGGCGGGCTCGGTGCGCCCGGTGACGAGGACCCTCCGGGTCACGGTGGCGAGCCGGCCGCGGCCCGATACCGGCTCGTCGAGGGCGGGCATGGGCCACAGCGGGGCGGCGGTGATCCGGCGGCGCATGGCGCGCTTGGCGAGGACCGCGGCCCCGGCGACCAGGACGACGGTACGCAGACGGGGCATGGTCAGCGACCTCCGTTGGCGCCGGGGGAGTCGGCCAGATACGCGACAGCCTGGGCGGTGTTCCCCTCCTGGGAGGGGTGGTAGGCGCGGCTGAGGTAGCGGGGGATGGCGCGCAGCAGGTCGGGCGTGGACGGCAGGACGCCCTCGCGGCCCTTGCGGACGAGCTGCCCGACCGAGGCCTTGCCGTCGATGAGGGTGGGGTCGTTCTCCATGAAGAAGCGGGTGCCGCGCTGCCAGAGGAAGACCAGCGCGGTGAAGGCGGTGGCCCAGGTGCGGGCGCGCCGCCGGTAACCGCCGTCGAGGTGCATGAACAGCTCGAAGGCGACGGAGCGGTGCTCCACCTCCTCCGCGCCGTGCCAGCGCAGCAGGTCCAGCATCGTCGGGTCGGCGCCCCTGCGGTCGAGCTCCTCGGCGTTGAGGACCCAGTTGCCGAGGAAGGCGGTGTAGTGCTCGATGGCGGCGATGAGCGCGACCCGCTCCATCAGCCACCAGCGGCGCGGCCTGCCGGGCGGCAGGGTCCGGTCGCCGAGCAGCTTCTCGAAGAACCAGTCGACCTGCGCGGTGTACGGAGTGGGATCGAGGCCGAGCTTCTTGAGGTGCGGGAGCACGTCGTCGTGCGCCTGGGAGTGGACGGCCTCCTGGCCGATGAAGCCGATGACGTCCGCACGCAGCCGGTCGTCGGTGATGAACGGGAGCACCTGCTTGTAGACGTGGACGAACCAGCGTTCGCCTGCCGGGAGCAGCAGGTGCAGCACATTGATGGTGTGAGTGGTGAACGGGTCGCCGGGAACCCAGTGGAGCGGGGTCTTCTCCCAGTCGAAGGAGACCTTGCGGGCCTTGAGTTCGATGTGCTCCGACGCCACCGGTGCAGGCTGCGTATTAGACATGGCGTCAATGTACTGAGGAGTAAGCAGTTGGCAACAGACTCGTGCACACGGTTTCTCACGGCGTCCACGCCGTCCACGCCGTCCACGGCGTCCACGGCACCTGCGGCGGCTAGCGCAGCGCGCCCACCCTCGTCCCGTTCTCCAGCGTGCCGTGGAGGTCCGCCCGGGCACCCGCCTTCGCCTTCACCGCGAGCAGACGTCCCTCCGCCTCGCCCTCCACCCCGCCCGTGGTGCGCAGGGACGCGAACTCCTCGCTGCCGGCGGCCAGGACGTACCACTGGCCGCCCTTCGCCTGCCAGAGCACCCCGGCGAGGACCCGCGGCTCGCGCACCCCGCACGCCGGGGACTCCTCGGCCTTCGCCACGACGGCCGCGGCCGCCCCCGCCCCAGCCCCCGGCGCCGGGACCTGGAACTGGGCGAGCACCCGGCTGCCCGTGCCCCGCCAGGTCTCCGCCCGCGTGCACAGCCAGGCCGCCCGGCCCCCGCCCTCAGGCAGCCGCTGCTCGGCGAACGCCCAGGCGTTCACCGACCGCACCCCGTGCGAGCGGACCGTCGCCAACTGGCAGGCCGTCCGCGCCCACACCGCCCGCGCCGCCGCCCCCGTCGCGTCCACCGCGGCCGCGGTCGGCGTCGGAGGCCCCGAGGTCAGCCGGGCCGGCGTCAGCTCGCCCAGATCGGTCAGCAGCCGGACCCCCGTCTCGTCCCGCACCTGGAGCGTGTTCCACACCGTGCAGCCCCGCGCCTGCGCCGGGCTGAGCATCGCACTCGTCACCCCGTCCGCGTCCCGCGCCAGCACCCAGGGCTCCTTGGCCGGCGCCAACAGGTCCCGTACCGCCGTCTCCCGTACCCAAGGGGCCGTCAGATAGCGGACGTTGGCCGTGGTGCGCGAGAGGACCAGCGCCGCCGAGCCGACCGCGTCCGCCCCGTCCGTCCGGGCGAAGTCCAGGGCCGCCCCGCTCGCCGCCCCCGCCGGCTCCGCGTACCGCACCGCCCGCAGCCCGTCGTGGAACAGCACCACCCGCCAGCCGTCGATCTCCCCCGCGTACAGCAGCTGCGGCGATCCCATCGGCGGCCCGACCGGCGTCCCGGGCGTCGCCGAGGCCTGCACCGAACCGCCGGGCCGCGCCCACACCGCGAGCGCCCGCCGCAGCAGCTCCCGGTCCTGCGCCAGACCGCCCCGCGTCGGCCACACCGAGAAGTCCGTACGCGCCGAGCGCTGCCAGAGGCCCGCCGGGACCCGCCGCAGCTTCCCCGGATCGAGCGCCGCCTCGGCCGCCGGATTGCGCGCGTACGAGGGCGCCGCAGCACCGTTTCGCCCCCAGCCGTCCCCGGGCAGCCCGAGCAGCGTCCCGCACACCACCACGGCCGCCGCCGCCGCGAGCGCGGCCTTGCCGTGCTGACGGCGGCGCATCAGATCCGTCGGCCGGGCCTGGAGCGAGCACGGGTCGAACTCGGGCGAGTCGAGCAGGGCGTAGAGCGCCTCCACCCCGTCCGCCTCCGCGAGGGCCCCCTCCGCCTCCGCCTCCGGCACCCCCGCCGCCACGAGCACCCGCAGCACCTCCGGGTCCCCCTGCCGCTCCAGGCCCCGCAGCACGTACGCCGCGCGCGCCGGCCCGGACAGGGCGGAGAGCCGCTGGTCCAGGGCCAGTTCGTCGGCGCCGCCCGCGCGCGGGAAGACCCGCAGCCCCCACACCTGCGGCAGCAGCGGCGGGAACTGCGCCCGCCGCGGCAGCGCCCGGCGCCTCAGCGGCAGACCCGCGATCAGCGCCTGCCGCAGGACCACGCCTCGTACGTACGCATAGCCCGGGTCGACGGCGTCCTCGGAGCGGCGCGAGCCCGGGAGGCCCGCGGCGGACGTCCGGCGCCGCGGCAGCGAGCGCTGGACCAGCGCGTGCGCCGTCAGCACCCGCCGGTTGCGCCCCAGCGAGGGCGGCAGGACGAGATACGCGATCCGGACCAGCCGCGGATAGTGCTCGACGAGCGCGGCCTCGGCCTGCTCGACATCGACGGGGCCGAGGGGGGAGGGGGCGAGATCCTGGGTGCTCACATTCAGCAGAACGAGCGAATCATCCGATGGTCACCCCGGGCGCGGCCCGCTCCGGCGGCCCTCGCGCGTCAGGCCTCGCGCGTCAGGCCTCGTACACCGTGAGCCGCTCCCGGATCACGTCCGTCACCTCGTCGGGGACCCCCAGCCCCTCCCGTACGTACTTCTCCATCGAACCGTGCCGCACCGTCACCTCGTCGAGCGCCGCGGTCAGATACTCCGGTACGACCCCGATCAGCGCGAGCGCCAGCTCCGGATCGCCGCCCTGCGCCGTGAACCCCTCGATCATCGGCGCGAAGGCCTGCCGCACCGCCCCGTTGACCGACAGGAACTCCGTCATGATCGTCTCGTCGTCCGCGCCCAGCAGCGACAGCACGATCGTCGCCGCCCAGCCCGTGCGGTCCTTCCCCGCCGTGCAGTGGAAGAGCAGCGGGCCCGTGCGCGGATCGCCCAGCTCGGTGAGGAAGGCCCGGTAGGCGAGGCGGGCGGAATCGGTCGACACGAAGGCCCGGTAGGTCCGGGCGAAGACCTCGTGCGCCCGGCCCCCGCCGAGCACCTGCTCGGCCAGCACCGGGTTGGCGAGCAGGGCCTTCAGCCGGGCGGCCGGCGGCAGGCCGCTGTTGGCCAGATAGTCGGCGAGCACGTCCGCGACGAGCAGCCGCCCGCCGGGCGGGAGGTGGTCGGGCCGCTCTGCGCGCTCGCTCTCGGTGCGGAAGTCGACGACGGTACGGATGCCGAGCGCGGACACCACGGGGTCGGCGGGATCGAGGCGGTCGAGCTGGGCCGAGCGGAAGAGCCGGCCCGAACGGACACTGCGCCCCTCGCCGAGGGGCAGGGTGCCGAGATCACGGAGGTTGGCGACGGTGGCGGCGGGGATGGCGGGCATGGCGTCGACTCCTCCATATCGATACGTATCGCCCAAACCGTAACCGATCGGATTCCGGTACCACCGGCGCGACCGGGCGGGCAGGATGGGCGGATGCTGATGCGTACGCGACGAACGGCGGCGGTGGCGGTTCTCCTGGTGCTGACGGGGTGCGCGTCGGCGCCCGAGGAGGCGACCGGCACGCTGGAGCAGATCGCGGAGCGCGCAGGCTGCGCCCCCGACCTCCAGACGGACGCGGCCGAGCTGCGCCAGGCGAAGTGCGCGACGGGCGACGGGACGTACGTCCTGACCACTTTCGCGACCGACCGCGGGCAGCGTGAATGGCTCAACCAGGCCAAGGACTACGGCGGTTCGTATCTCGTCGGCCGCAAGTGGACCGTGTCCGCCGACGCGGGGACGGTGAAGCAGGTACGCGAACGGCTCGGCGGTCAGATAGAGACCACCGAGCCGCACGGGTCGCATCCCTCGGGACAGACCGACGAGGGACATGGTGAGGGGCACACCGCGGGACACACCGCGGGACACACCGCGGGACAGCACTAGGTGCAGCGGCGCCCCTCGTTGATGCAGCTCACCATCCGGCGCATCAGCCGCTCGTCGAAGACGTTGATGAAATCGCCGTGGTCGGTGATCGGCTTGTGCAGCTGCTCCGGGAACGAGTCCACGGCGAAACCGGGGCCCGGAGGCATGTCGTAGACGATCCGCTGCACGAGCTGCGGAATGGCACGGAAGCCGTTTCCGCACCGCCCGTTGACCGGGTCGGCGAAGGCCACATGGGTGCGATGGTTGGCACTGTCGGTGTTCTGGCCGTCCCAGCAGCTCTGGAACCGGAACGTCCGCACCACCTTGCTGCCCTCGGGACAGATCGGGTACTTGTCCTTCAGCTGACGGTCCTCGAAGCCGGTGCAGGACCACGAGGCGTTGGCGTTGGCGTCGCCGTTGGTGAACGCCTTGGCGTCACCGGTGATGATCCGCAGGAAGCGCGGCATCGCGGTGACCTTGGAGACGGGATTGCCGACGAAGTTCAGCGTGACCTGCGCGGGTGTCTGGATCTCGCCGACGTTCTTGTCCTTCCCGCCGCCGTCGGCCCGGGCGTCCTCCTCCGCCTGCCCGTTCTGGAGCCGCAGCACGGGCCAGTAGTAGGTCGACCGGTCGCCCTGGTTACGGCAGCTGGTCCGGCCCCTGGCCAGGTCGTCGTCCCCGGCGAAGGCGTCGTTGGCCTGGTTCCCGACGTAGTCGTGCATATGGTGGGCGCCGTTGCTCACGCCCGGGGCGACGATGACGTTGTCCGGATTGAACTTGCCGTTCCGGTTGCGTCCGCAGTCGGTGGTGAAGGTGCCGCGCGAGGCGCCGGAGCGCTGCCGGGGCTTCTTCACGTTCGGCTCCACGGAGCGGATGTCGACGAAGTCGGAGGCCTCGGGCCCGTTGCCGGCCTGCCCCTGCCCCTGGCCTTGGCCCTCGCCCTGCTCGTCTCCGCCGTCTCCGTCTCCGTCCCCGTTCCCGCCCTGCGGATCTCCGTCGTCGTCGGCGCGCAGCGTGCAGGGTGCGAGTTTCTCCAGGTCCTTGGGGGCCTCTCCCTCCCGGTCGATGAGGGCCACGATCCGCTGCAGGATGACCAGCCGCTCGTTCTCCAACGGAGCGAGGATCTGCTGCTCGGCGAAGGCCGGATCGCTCTCCACCCGCTCCTTGTTGTCGGCGAAGCGCTGGTACGCGACGGTGATCTGGCTGTCCAGCGTGGCCAGTTCCCGGTCCACCGCACCCCGTACGGACTCCGGAATCTCGGGCAGCTCGTCGATGACCTCGGGACAGTCGATCGTCGAGACCGCGTTCTGCCGGCCGGGGGGCGGATCGCCCCAGCCCTCACCGGCCGAGGCGTAGACATTGGCGGCGATCAGGCCGCCCCCGCCCAGAATCAGGGCGACGGAGGCGGCCACCGCTCGTTTCGCGCGTGTCGAACGTTTTCGTGTGCGTCGCATGGGCCTTCATACGGAAGAAAGGCCCCACGCGTTCAACCGAACCGATGCGTACGTCAGTCCGACAGAAGGGCCGCCTCCCGTTCCGGGGCGAGACCCAGTGACGGCCGGTCCGGGCGCTGCGGCGCCACCCCGCCGATCGACCGCAGCCAGGCCCAGGTGTCCGCGACCGTCTCCGCCGCCGGGCGGCAGCGGAGCCCCGCCGCGAGCGCCTTGGAGACATCGGCGGTGTGCATCGCGTCGTACAGCTCGCCCGGCGGAATCCAGACCGGCAGATCGGACCACGGCTCGACCCCGGCCGCGAGGAGCCTCTCCGGGTCGGTCCAGCGCAGCTCGGCGTCCGAACCGGTCGCCCGCACGCAGGCGTCGAGCAGCTCGCCCATGGTGGTGTGCCCGGGCGGCGAGACCAGGTTGTACGGCCCCGAGAGCCCGGCCTCGGCCGCGTCGAGCGTCCACTCGGCCAGATCGCGGACGTCGATGTACTGCAGCGGCAGCGCGCGCGGGCCGGGCGCGAGGACCGGGCCGCCGCGGGCGATGCGCCCCAGCCACCAGGGGAGGCGGCCCACGTTCTCGTACGGCCCGATGATCAGCCCCGCGCGGGCCAGCAGGGTCCGCCCGGAGCCGAACGCCTCGACGGCCGCGAGCTCCCCGCCCCGCTTGGCCGGCGCGTACGGCACCTCGCCGGCGTCCTGCGAACCCTCGACCAGCGGCCCGTCCTCGCCAAGACCGGCGGCGGGCGGCCAGGCGTACACGGACCGGCTCGACACATAGACGAAGCGTTCCACCCGGTCCGCGAGGAGCCGGGCCGCGTCCCGCACGGCCGAGGGCGCGCCCGACCAGGTGTCGAGGACCAGGTCCCAGGTCGATCCGGCGGAGGCGAGGGCGGCGAGTCCGTCCGGGGCCGTACGGTCGCCGAGAAGCGAAAACGTTCCGGCAGGAGGCTCGTGACGGCCGCGGTGGAAGACCGTCACCTCCCACCCGCGGGCGAGCGCCGCCTCGGCCACGGCGCGCCCCACGAACTCCGTCCCGCCCAAGATCAGAAGTCTCATGCCACGACTCTGCACCGCGGACCCGCCGACCGCCCACTGCTTCCGCTCAGGGATGAACGCGGGAGGCGGTCTCCCGCGCCGGCGGGCGGGATGTCACGATGTCCGGACCATGACGGATTCCCGGTCGCCGATACGCGCCCTGCGAGCCGCCCTTTTCGCGGCGGTGTGCGTGACATTGGCAGCCGTGGGGCATTCGTTCATGTCTGCGCACGACCTCCCCGCGGGTTCTCTGGCCCTCGCCTTCGCCGTCACGGGTGGCCTTGCGTGGCTGGCCGGTGGCCGTCGGCGGGGCGCGTACGCGATCTCCGGAGGCCTGGCCGCCGTCCAGACGGTCCTGCACCTGATCTTCTCGGCGGGCGGGTCGTCACACGAGGCCATGGACCACGCCGCGATGGACCACACGGCCGCGGCCCACTCCTCCACCGGCATGCTCGCCGCCCACCTCCTCGCCGCCCTGCTCTGCGGCCTCTGGCTGGCCCGTGGCGAGGCCGCCCTCTTCGCGCTCGCCCGGACCGTCGGGACGCTCGCCTTCACCCCGCTGCGGCTGTTCCTCACCGTCGTCCGCGTCCCCGAACTCCCGCACCCCGCACGCCCGCGCCGCCCGCACATCCGCCGGCTGCACGGCGTCGTCCTCGCGCACACCCTCTCCCGGCGCGGCCCGCCCCGGCTGTCCGTACCCCGCGCCACGGCCCTCGGAGCACACGTCTGACCCGGGGGTCGCCTCCCCTGTCGACACCGACTCCCAGGACAGCCATGACCATTGACGATCCCGCGCGCCCGGACACCGCGGCAGCGCCCACCACACCCGAGAACCCGACCGAGACCGAAAGCGACAGCACAACCGCAGCCGGGACCGGCACCGGGACCTGGAGCGCGCTGCGCCCCCTCGTCCTGCGCCTGCACTTCTACGCCGGCATCCTCATCGCCCCCTTCCTGCTGATCGCCGCCACCAGCGGACTGCTCTACGCGCTCTCCTTCCAGGCAGAGAAGGTCCTGTACGCGCACGAGCTCGAAGTCCCGGTCGGTGACAAGGTCCTGCCGCTCTCGCAGCAGGTCCACGCCGCGAAGAAGGTGAACCCCGACGGCACCGTCACCGCCGTCTGGCCCTCCGCAGAGGACGGCGCCACCACCCGCGTCCTCATGGCCGACCCCGACGTCGAGGAGGGCACGTCCCTCGCCGTCTTCGTCGACCCGTACACCGCCGAGGTACGCGGACAGCTGCCCAGCTACGGCAGCTCCGGCGCGCTTCCGCTGCGCACCTGGATCGACGAGCTCCACCGCGACCTGCACCTGGGCGACCTCGGCCGCAACTACAGCGAGCTGGCCGCCAGCTGGCTGTGGGTGATCGCACTCGGCGGCCTGCTGCTGTGGCTCGGCCGCCGCAGGAAGAACCGCCGCGCCCTGTTCGTACCGGAGCGCGGCCCCCGGTCCCGCCGCCGCACGCTCTCCTGGCACGGCTCGGTCGGCCTGTGGGCCGTGACCGGACTCGTCCTGCTCTCCGCGACCGGCCTGACCTGGTCGCGGTACGCCGGCGAGAACATCGACCTGGTCCGCGAACAGCTCGGCGGCGCCACCCCGTCCGTCTCCGCGACGCTCGAAGGCGCGGCCGCCGGCGGCTCCTCGGGCCACGAGGGCCACGGCAGCGGCCACCAGGCCCAGGCCCCCGTCGCGAACGGCCCGGACGTCGGCATCGACCGGGTGGTCGAGGCGGCCCGCGCGAAGGGCATCGAGGGGAGGACGTCCGTCGTCCTGCCCTCCGAGGGCAAGGGTTACGTCGTCAAGGAGACCGACACCCAGTTCCCGGTGCACCTGGACTCGGTGGCGGTGAACCCGGCCGACGGCACGGTCATGGACGAACTGCGCTTCGCCGACTACCCGGTGCTCGCCCAGCTGACCCGGTTCGGCATCGACGCCCACACGGGTGTCTTCCTGGGCCTCTTCAACCAGCTGGCGCTCGCCGCGCTCGCCCTCTGCCTCATCCTGCTGATCGTCTGGGGCTACCGGATGTGGTGGCTGCGCCGCCCCGGCCGCCCGGTCGCGCGCGGGGTCTGGCGCAAGGTCCCGCCGACGATGCTGCTGCCGCTGCTCGCGGGAACCGCCCTCGTGGGCTGGTTCGTCCCGCTGCTGGGCCTCAGCCTGCTGGCGTTCCTGGTCGTCGACCTCGCCCTCGGCCTGGTCGCCCGGGTCCGGGCGAGGTCGCACGCGGCCTGATCAGGGCGTGTACTTGTAGCCGACCCGCCGCACGGTCTCGATCGTGCGGCGGTGCTCGGCGCCCAGCTTGCGGCGCAGCCGCGCCACATGGACGTCGACGGTCCGCCCGTCGCCCACATGCCCGTACCCGTACCCCCATACCGTCGTGACCAACTGGTCGCGGGTGTGCACCCGGTGGGGATGGGCGACGAGATGGGCCAGAAGCTCGAACTCCAGATACGTCAGGTCCAGCGCCTCCCCGTCCACGAAGGCCAGCCGCCGCGCACCGTCGATCGTCACGGGACCCTGCGCAGCAGCAGCAGCACCAGCAGCAGCAGCCGCCGCCGACTGCTGGTCGGCCGGCACCAGGACCAGATACCCGACCATCGGCGGCCGCCCGGGCAGCGTGGGCAGTGCGTGCGGGGGCGCGGGCACCAGAGTGGCGCCGGGCGGCAGGAAGTCCACGACCTCGCAGAGGTCGGCGAGCTCATGAGGGTCGACGGCACGAAGTCGGTGACGGCCGGGGTGGACGGCCGTGAGGGAAGCGCTCGGGGTGTGGGCCATGGAAAGTCAGCTCTCTCGCGCGAAGAAACGGACGGAACGGACAGAACGTCGTACGTACGTCGTTGCGCGTCGGCCGAAGGCCGGGGGACCGGAGGACCCGGGGACCTGGGGACCGTACCGATCGGGGCTTTAGAGGGCCGACGCGTTCCTCGCGCGGCAACACACCCGGTCGAAGTCGTCGTGCTGACGGGACGGCCAGAACGGCTCGAGGTCGAGGCGACCCCTCGCACTGTCGTTCTGCATCCCGGCCATCCCCCCATTGAACCAGAAGACAAGCCCGCGGAGCAGCCCTCCCCGACCCAACGCCGAAGGGGCGCCCACCGGTTCCGGCGGGCGCCCCTTCGGCGTGACGAGCGGGCGGATCAGACCTGGCCGGCCTTCTCCAGCGCCTCGCAGCAGGTGTCGACCAGCAGACGCGTCACCACGTACGGGTCCACGTTCGCGTTCGGGCGGCGGTCCTCGATGTAGCCCTTCTGGTCCTGCTCGACCTGCCACGGGATACGGACCGAGGCGCCGCGGTCGGAGACACCGTAGGAGTACTTGTCCCACGGGGCGGTCTCGTGCAGACCCGTCAGACGGTCGTCGATGCCCGCGCCGTAGTTCTTCACGTGGTCGAGCGGCTTGGAACCCTCGCCCAGGGACTCGCACGCGGTGATGATCGCGTCGTAGCCCTCGCGCATCGCCTTCGTGGAGAAGTTGGTGTGCGCGCCCGCGCCGTTCCAGTCGCCCTTCACCGGCTTCGGGTCCAGCGTCGCCGAGACCTTGAAGTCCTCGGCCGTGCGGTAGAGCAGCCAACGGGCCACCCACAGCTGGTCCGCGACGTCCAGCGGCGCCAGCGGGCCGACCTGGAACTCCCACTGGCCCGGCATGACCTCGGCGTTGATGCCGGAGATGCCCAGACCCGCCTTCAGGCAGTTCTCCAGGTGCGCCTCGACGACGTCACGGCCGAAGATCTCGTCGGCGCCGACACCGCAGTAGTAGCCACCCTGCGGGGCCGGGAAGCCGCCGACCGGGAAGCCGAGCGGGCGCTCGCCGTCGAAGAAGGTGTACTCCTGCTCGATGCCGAAGATCGGCTCCTGCGCGGCGTACTTCGCGTAGACCTCGGCCAGCGCGGCACGCGTGTTGGACTCGTGCGGCGTCATGTCCGTGTTGAGGACCTCGCACATCACCAGCAGGTCGTCGCCGCCGCGGATCGGGTCCGGGCAGACGAAGACGGGCTTGAGGACACGGTCCGAGGCGTGGCCCTTGGCCTGGTTCGTGCTGGATCCGTCGAAGCCCCAGATCGGCAGCTCCTCCAGGGTGGCGCCCGTGCCCGGCAGTATCTTCGTCTTCGAACGAAGCTTCGCGGTCGGCTCGGTGCCGTCGATCCAGATGTACTCAGCCTTGAAGGTCACGGGCCTCATCCTTTGGCGTGCTGCTGCGGGGAGCGTGCTGCGGCTCGCGACGCTGCGAGAGCTGCGGTGTCTGTGTCTGCGCGCAGCTTGGCAACACCGGATTTCCCGTCCGTTGCCCGTTTGTGAACCCCGTGTTACTCAGCTTTCCTGTGTTTCGCGCAGACGCTGTGCGATCACATGGGCGTTCAGCAGCGAACCGAAGCCGGCGGCGGTGACACGCCGCACCACCTCGGCGTACGTCGTCCCGAGCGCTTCCGCCGTCTGCTCCAGGTGCCAGTCGCAGTCCGCGAGACGGCGCAGGAGATGGCCCCGCCTGATCTGGTTCTCGGAGAGCCGGAAGGTCTTCAGATAGAGCGTGCGCCCCTTGTGGTCGGCGATCAGCTCACCGATGTGCTGTTCCTCACCGCCCCGGTGGAACGGTGGGAGGAACCGGTACAGATCATAGGAATCCATCCGGTACACCCGCTCGAAGGCGTACGAGGTGTCCAGCAGATCCCGCGCCATCAGGCCGTCGTGCGCCTCGGCCCACGCGCGCTCCTGCGCGCGGGCCGCCGCCCGCAGATCCGCGAGGGTGCGCACGGAGCCGGCCTCGTCCCGGATCCGCGCCGTGAACTCCGGCACCGGGGCGCCGTAGAAGGCGTACTGGTGGACCAGCTCCCCGTACAGGTCCTCGATCAGCGTGGGGTGAAGCACGCGGTAGTCCCGCGGGTGCGGGACGACGAAGGCCGCGGCCAGGGCGTCGGCGACGTACAGCATCAGCCCGCACTGCCCCGGGTGGATCTCGAAGACCCGCAAGGCCTCCGAGAGCCCCGGCACACTCCACCCCGCGTACGCCGCCTCGGCGCGCGGCGACAGCCCCTGGCGTACCGCCTGCTGGGACCACTCGTCCCAGACCACGGACGGGCCGCCGAAGTGGAGCGCCAGATAGCCCTCCAGGGCGAGATGGAGGGGAAGGAAACGGAGCCTCTTCTCGCCGTTCCGCCGCTTGGCGAGACGGTGATGGCGGCGTACGGGGACGGCGCGCGGCTCGCCGTCCCCGAGCCGGGTGCCGTACGCGGCGCCTTCCGCTCCCTTGCCCGACCAGTCGGCGACGAAGCCGTGCGGGATGTACGAGGTGTACGTCGTACGGTCCCCGAGGTCGACCGAGCCGGCGTTCCCGTACACCTCACGGTGGAGGCGCAGCCCCTCCACCGGCTCGGGTCGGACGAGCGGGACCAACCGGACACCACCCCACACCTGTGCGGGCCGGACCTCCAGACCGGTCAGATCGATCCGGGTCATCGGGACGCCCCCTTCAGGAACAGCTCCACCCTCCGGTCCAGATACGCCCGGAGCTGCGCCAGCCCCGTGCGCCCCTCCGCGAACTGAGCGATCTCCACCAGCGCCGCCAGGTCCTCCGCGTCCCTGATCCCGGCCGTGGGCACGCTCGGCGCGAGCCGGCGCACATCGAATCCGGCGGCGTCGTATACGGGGTTCACATGGACCGCGCTCGTCCGCCGCTCCGGGTCGAGCCGCGTCCGCCACACGCGCAGCACCTCGCCCGCGAGCCCCGGCGGCGCGTTGTCCCAGCCGTCCGAGACGATCACCAGCCGGTCGGGGGCGGCCGGGCCCTCCAGGGCGTCGAGGATCCGCGTACCGAGCGGGGTCGGCCCCCACGGCCGCACGAGAAGGGGATCGGCGCCGCCCGAGGTCCAGTGCGCCGCGTACGCCCCCGGCGCGGCCAGGGCCTCCAGAAGGAAGTGGCAGCCCAGGGCGACCGCGAGCGGACGACGCCGCTTCACGGCCGATCCCGAGGCGGAGTAGCTGTCGTCGAGGACCGCCGCGACCCTGCCCCAGGTCCCCGCGTACGGCCCCGCGACCCGGCCCGCGGCCGCCCGCAGCGCACCCGTCAGCTCGGCGCGGCGCGCCACCCGCTCCCCGAAGGGGAGGGAGAGCACGTAGAGCGCGAGCCGGGTCAGCGGCATGACGGTCAGATCGCTCGCCCGCTCCGTACGCAGCCGCTCCAGACGCGTCATCCGCGGCGCGATCCGCTCCAGGAAGCGCTCGCGCGGTATGCCGTGCCGGGCCGCGAAGCCCTCGGCGACGGTGAACGGCAGCTCGTACAGCGCCCCCTGTTCGTAGCGCGCACGGCGGTACGCGTCCAGGTAGGGGTGTTCGTAGCGGACCCGGCGGCCCGGCGTGAAGAGGAAGTCCCCGCACTCGGGGTCGGCGAAGCGCTGGTGGACGTGGCGGGCGGCGGCCTTGAGCCCGGGCCGGTACTTCACGGCGTCGAGCGCGAGCCCTTCGCGCTCCGCGCGGGCGGCCAGCCAGTCACGGATGATCGCGCGCGTGCGGCGGTTGTTGACCCTGGCGGCGCGCAGGGCGCGGAAGAGACGGTAGACCCGCTGCGGCGGCATCAGCGCGAGCCGGGCGGCGATCAGCCGGCCCTCCCGCTCCCCGGCCTCCTTGGGGGTGCGCAGCAGCTGCTCGACGATCAGGGCCGCGTTGTGGTCGTTGATGTCGAGCGCGAGCGCGGCGGCGTACACCGGCCGGTAGTTGACCCGGACGTACTCGTGGAGGAAGGCGAGGGAGAGCCGCTGCTCACCGGCGGAGGAGCGGAACTCGCGCTGCCCGGTGGCGGTGACGGCCGCGTTGACGAAGAGCAGGACGTCCTCGGCGGCGATGAGGTCGGAGTGCGTCTCCGTCATGGTTCCCCTCGCAGTGACATGGGTGCCGGCCGGGGAATGGGGGAGCGAACAGCGAAAACGTTGCGGTAGAGGCAGGTCCCGGAAGTCGCACCGGAGTCCCGCGACCGGCGGACGAAAAGTACCACCAGGGTCCGCAAGCACCGGGAGCCTGGGCCTGGCAAGGGCGGCGGCCGCCCCGGTGTCGGAGGCGCCCGGCACACTGGGGGCATGACCACGCACCCAGGCGCGAAGCCCCGCATCGGACTCCTCGGCACCGGCCCCTGGGCCGTGCGGACCCACGCCCCCGCCCTCGCCGCGCACGAGGGCGTCGAGTTCGCCGGGGTGTGGGGCAGGCGCCCCGAGGCCGCCGCCGAGCTCGCCGGCGCCTGCGGCACGAGCGCCTACGACGACGTCGACGCGCTCTTCGAGGCGTGCGACGCCGTCGCCTTCGCCCTGCCCCCGGACATCCAGGCCCCGCTCGCGGTGCGGGCGGCCGCCGCCGGCTGCCACCTGCTCCTGGACAAGCCGGTGGCCACGACCGTCGAGGCGGCCCGGGAGGTGGCCGAGGCGGCCGAGCGGGCCGGCGTTGCGTCCGTCGTCTTCTGCACGCTGCGCTTCGCGGAGCCGACCGCACGCTGGATCGACGAACAGGCCGCGGCGGGCGGATGGTTCCTCGGGGAGGCGCACTGGCTGGGCTCGCTGTTCGCGCCCGGCTCGACGAGCGCGTACGCGGCCTCGCCGTGGCGGCGCGACAAGGGCGGCCTGTGGGACGTCGGCCCGCACGTGCTCTCCGTGTATCTCCCGCTCCTCGGCGATGTCACCGAGATGACGGCCGTACGGGGCCCGGCGGACACCCACCACCTGGTTCTGCGGCACGCCTCGGGCGCGAGCAGCACGGCGACCCTGACCCTCGGCGCCCCGCCGGAGGCGGCGGAGGCCGCGCTCACGCTGTACGGCGAGCGGGGACGCGCGGCGATGCCGGGGTGGGACGGCGCGGTGGGAGCGTTCGGCGGGGCGGTGGACGCGCTCGTCGAGGCGGCGCGGACAGGGGTGCCGCACGCGTGCGACGCCCGGTTCGGGCTGCGGCTCACGGAGATCCTGACCTGGGCGGAGACTCAGGCGGCGGGCCCCGCGCCCCACGGGACCCGCCGCCTGACGGCCTGACGGCCGGCCGGCTCAGCCCACGCGCTCGATCCGGGCCTTGCGGATCAGGAACTTGCCGGGCTCGCGGACCTGCTCGAAGGCCGCGTTGTTGAGCAGGACGCAGCTGCCGGAGACGGAAGTGACCTCGACGGTGGTCGACTTGGCGTTGTCCAGGTTGGTCACCTTCAGCCGGGTGCCGAGCGGGAACTGGTTGCTGGACGCGGCGGGGGCGCCGCCCTCGCCGGAGAGGGTGACGGTGGAACCGGCGCAGACGACGTCACGGGAGCCACCGCCATCGCCATTGCCATCGCCCGCGCCACCGGCGGGCGGTGCGGCGGACACGGGCGGTGCGGCGGACACGGGAGGTGCGGCGGGCACAGTGGGCGCGGCCGTCTGGCCGCCCCCTGCCGAACCACCGGCACACCCCGACGCCGCCTGTTTGCGCCCGATCTCGGCGATCACGGCCTCCCGGTTGGCGATCCGCGCCTGCGACAGGGCGTCCGGGTTGGCGCGCTGGTCCGCGATGAACCGCTCGTTGTTGGCGAGCGCCGTGGCCAGACCGTCGCAGGCGACGGAGGCCTGACTCGTACCGGTCATCACCACGGCCGTCCCCCCGACGAGTACGGTCGCGCCCGCCAGCAGCGCGATCTTCTTCTTCCGGCTGAGCGTTCTCCTGCGTGACACGTGAGGCTCCGTTCGTTTCCTGTCGGTTCCTGTGGCGTCAGATACGAGGCGCGCGCCGGTTCCGCTCAACGCAGGGCGGTGTGCAGTGCGTTACACAGGGCGTCGAGAGCTCCGCCGTACAGCCGCTCGGGCGGCGTCGCGTACCCGACGACCAGCCCGTCCCCCTCCCGCACGCCGCCGCCGCCGACGCCGCCGACACCGCCCGAGCGGGAGACCGCGTCCGGATGCCGGTAACCGCCCAGCCCCTCCACCGCGACCCCGTGCCGTGCCGCCGCCGCGAGCGCCGCGGCCTCCGTCCCCGGTGGCAGCTCCACCACCGCGTGCAGCCCGGCCGCGATCCCCGTCACCCGTACCCCCGGAACGCGTTCGGCGAGGACCGCCACCAGCCGGTCGCGGCGCTCACGGTGGCGCCGGCGCATCCGCCGGACGTGCCGGTCGTACGCGCCGGAGGCGAGGAAGTCGGCGAGCGTGAGCTGCTCGGTGGCGGAGGAGTACGGCTCGCGCTCGCCCTTCGCCGCCAGGACGCCGTCCGTCAGCGCGCCCGGCAGCACCATCCAGCCGATCCGGAGGGTGGGGGAGAGGCTCTTGCTGACGGACCCGATCAGGACCACCCGGTCGGGGGCGAGGCCCTGGAGCGCGCCCACGGGCCGGCGGTCGTAGCGGAACTCCCCGTCGTAGTCGTCCTCCAGGACGAACCCGCCGGTCGCGCGCGCCCAGTCGACGGCGGCCGCGCGCCGCTCGGGGTGCAGCGGCCCGCCGGTCGGGAACTGGTGCGCGGGCGTGAGCAGGACCGCCCGCGGGCCTCGGGGGATCTCGCCCGGCCGCGCCCCGTCCTCGTCGACGGCCACCGGCACGGTACGGATCCCGGCCTCGGCGAGGAGTCCCCGGTGGAAGGGGAGCCCGTACGCCTCCACCGCCCACGGGCCGGGCACGACCCGGGCGAGGAGCCGCAGCGCGTGCGCCGCGCCCGAGCAGACCACGATCCGGTCCTGGCCGGTCCGCACCCCGCGCACCCGCGCCAGATACGCGGCGAGCTCGCGCCGCAGCTCCACCCGGCCCCGTGGATCGCCGATCCCGAAGGCCTCGTGCGGCGCGGCCGTCAGAGCGCGGCGCGCCGAGGCCAGCCAGGCCGTCCGCGGGAAGGCGGCGGGGTCCGGCTTGCCCTGGACCAGGTCGTACGGGAGCGGGCGGGCCGTGTCCCGGGGCGCCCGCTCCGGCTCCGGGGTCGCGACCCGCTCGGCGACCCGCGTCCCCGACCCCTGACGGGAGGTCAGCCACCCCTCGGCGACCAGTTCCGCGTACGCGTCGGCGACCGTGTTGCGGGCGACCCCCAGATCGGCGGCGAGCGAGCGGTACGGCGGCAGTCGCGTCCCCGGGGCCAGCCGCCCGCTCCGTACCGCCTCGCGCAGCGCCCGGATCAGCACGGCGCGCCGGCTGCCCGCCCCGGTCAGCTCCAGATGCAGATCGGCCCCGAGGACCTCGGCGGCGTCGGTCATGCGCCACGCCCCTCGGGGTCGCCGGACGCCGCCAGCACGTCCCGTACTCCGGTGAGGAAACGCCGTACCGCCTCCCGCTCGCCCTCGTCGTACTCCCGCAGCAGCGCCACCGTCCCGTCGATCAGCGGACCGAAGGACGCCCGGCCCAGCTCCTTGGCCCGCTCCTCGACCCGCAGCAGCACGCGGCGCCGGTCACGCTCGTCCCGGACGCGGGCGATGTGGCCGAGCCGTTCGAGGCGGTCGATGACGGCGGTCGTCCCGGCGGAGTTGACGCCGAGCTGCGCGCCGAGCCATCCGGCCGTTGCGTCCGTTCCCGCGCGCTCGGCGTCGAGGAGGCAGATCAGGGCCCGTACGTCCGTGGGGTGCATCCGGTTACGGGCCGCGAACTCGCCCTGCCGCAGGCCGTATTCGACCGTGACCGCGCGCAGCAGATGAAAGATCTGCAGCTCGGAACTCTCCGCCACAGCGTCCAGCCTCCCCTATTATCTCGCTCAACGAGATTATCGCCGAGCGAGTCAATGAACTCCACCGGAAGGCAGAGCCGTCATGTCCCAGGCTTTCCTCGCCGCTTACGACACTGTTCTCGCCAAGTGGCCCGAGGGCACGACCCACTCCGACGTCACCACGCCGCACGGACGCACCCACGTCCACAGCTGCGGCCCGCACGACGCCCCGCCCGTCCTTCTCCTGCCGGGCGGCGGAGCCACCTCGACCGGCTGGTACGGAGCGGCCACCGCACTGGCCCGGACCCACCGCGTCCACGCGGCCGACCTGATCGGCGAACCGGGCCGCAGCGTGCCGGAGCCCGGCCGCCCCCTCCGTACGGCGGACGACCTGACGTCCTGGCTCGACGCGCTGCTGACCGGCCTGAACCTGCCGTCCACGGCCCTCGTCGGCCACTCGTACGGAGCCTGGATCGCCCTCCGGTACGCGCTGCGGGCGCCGGGCCGCGTCGACCGGCTCGTGCTGCTCGACCCGACGAACTGCTTCACCGGCTTCAGCCCGCGCTATGTGCTCCGCGCCCTGCCGATGCTGCTCCGCCCCACTCCGGCCCGGAACCGCTCGTTCCTGGAGTGGGAGACCCGTGGCGCGCCGCTCGACCCCGACTGGCGGGAACTGGACGCGCGCACGGCGGACTTCCCCACCGTGCGCCCGGTCACCGGCCCGCGCCCGACGTCCACGGAGCTGAGCACCCTGAAACCGCCGACGCTGCTCCTCCTCGCCGAGCGGAGCCGGGCCCACGACATCGCCGAGGTGGCGGCACGGGCACGGGTGACGGTCCCCGGCGTGGAGACGCACACGCTGCCCGGGGCCACCCACCACACGCTGCCGGCGGGATCCCCGGCGGAGACGTACGACCACATCGCGCGCTTCCTGGCGTCAGCGTGACAACGCGTCCCTCACGGCCTCCTCGCTCCGCCCCACCACGGCCGTACCGTCGTCGGCGGTGATGATCGGCCGCTGGATCAGCTTCGGATGCGCGGCCAGCGCCTCCACCCAACGGTCCCGGCTCGCCTCGTCCCTGGGCCAGTCCTTCAGCCCCAGCTCCTTGGCGACGGCCTCCTGCGTCCGCGTGATGTCCCACGGCTCAAGACCGAGCCGCTCCAGTACGGCCCGGATCTCGTCCGGACTCGGCACGTCCTCCAGGTAGCGGCGGACGGTGTAGTCGGCGCCCTCCGCGTCCAGCAGACCGATCGCGCTACGGCACTTGGAACACGCGGGATTGATCCAGATCTCCATGCGCCCCACGGTACCCCTCAAACGCCCTCTGGCCAGGGGCGATTGTCAGTGGGGGGCAGTAAAATCGTGGGTGAAGGTGAGGGTCCCGGGGAGGGCCCGCACCCACCGTTCGTCAGGAGGTCGCCCATGGCCGTCGCCATGATCCGGACACCGTCCATCGAACCCTGGAAGCCCCTTCGGAAGCAGCCGCTCCCCGCGGGCCGCCCCCGCGAGTGGTACATCACCCACAACCGCCGCCTGAAGGCCATGCGCCTCGCGATCGCCCTGCTCGACGCGGGTGTCCACGACCCGGCGAAGGCCGGCAACGCGAAGATACGCACCACGGCCGAACTCCTCGGCATCCACCCGCCCTCCGACACCACCTGCCGCATGGTCCGCGCCCTGATCCGCTACGGCCGCTGACCCGACCCGAGCTCACCCACGAAAGGGCCGCCGCCCCCGGAACCCCGGGGCGGCGGCCCGCTTCGTCGGCCGGTCAGCCCTCGCCTCGCCCTGCTTCGGGTTCTTCGGATGGATGACTTCCCCTCCTGCCGGGGTCGGCGGCGCTCGCCGAGCGGTCCCGTGGGCCGGTATCGGTACCACCGCTCAGTTCCTGCCGTACCTGCCGCCACGCGCGGATGATCTGTGGCAGCCTCGACAGCACCTCGCTGACCTGCGTCAGCAGGAGCGTGACGCAGCCGAACGCGGCGAGGATGACCAAGGTCACGTCGTCCCACTTCACAGCACCGCCTCCTCAGCAGGTCCGCGGTAGGGCCGCGGGGCTCCTGGGCGATGGAACTGCCCGAGTGCCGGCGCGCCGTCACGTGAAACGGCGCCGAACGCGCGGGCCAGGGCTCTGTCCGTACTTCTGGGCATGTCGACACCTCGCGCCACCCCGGCCGGCACCTCGGGTCGCATGGCTGCTGAACCCACTGACGTTGGTGTGCGGAGCTGGGCGAACCACGCCCATGTGCGGCGTCCTCGGATGCCGGGGTCCGTAGGAAGACGCCGCCCGCCGACTACGACGGGCAGTGGTCCGCCGAGGCGGTGTTCGGCATGATGATCAACCCGTTCAACGCCATCGAGATCGACCCCTCGCTTGCGGTGCCGCACGAGCCGGTGGTCTCCGAGGACGAATGGGTGCAGGTCGGTGTCCGCCTCATCGAGGAGCACGGTGCCGAGCTCGCCCTGCGCGCCCTCCTGCGGACCCTGAAGGGCGACTACGTCGGTGCCGAGCAGGGCAGCCCCTTCGGCTACCACTACCCGGACCAGGCGGCGGTGGACGCGCACACGGCCTTCCTCCACGGCTGCGACCGGATCCTCCGGCGCCTGGCGGTCGAGCCGAACCTCCTCCAGCGGTCGATCAGCGCCATGCACGCCGACGAGACCATGGACCGCGAGGACCGCATCGAGATGCTGCGCGCCGAATCGGACGCGTCCCTGATGCGGGAGATCATGACCGCGACCCCGGAGACCTGGCACGAACTCTCCGAGGAGGCCACCATCAGATCTTCGGCTATCTCATCAAGGAGATCGGCCCGGTGGGGAGATTCGGGCTTCCACCGGACCAGCGGTTCCACATCACCTGGCGCATCCCCGAGCCGCCCACGGCGTAGCTTCGCTCGGGGACGCCCCGGTCGAGCGACGGCGTATCAGCGGTCCGCACACAGTCCGCACGAGCCGACGAGGGCCGCTACCCCGACCATGGGGTAGCGGCCCTCGCAGCGTTTCTGGCATCACGTCAGGGAGTTGGCCGGGCGGTGCACACGCGGTGCGCTTCCACCCAGGCCACCCGACCCCGACTCTTAGATGTCGAAGTACAGCACGAACAGTGCCCTGACCTACGGCGGAGTCTCCCTCTGAAGATCATCTTGCGCAAATGTTGCACACGGTGCGGGGGTGGGCGCAGTACCCCCCGCAGTGACGGCGGCGCGGCGGATGTGCGAGATACCGGGAGTCGGCGGCTCAAGCCACTCTCCGTGACTCTGTGGTTTCGGTCAGTGGGTGTGCCTGTGCGGGCTGATTCTCGGTGGAGGATGCGACGGAGTGGGTATCGGCGTAAGGTGGGTAGTGCCCACTTGTAGGCATTGATTGAAAAGGGGCACAGTCGCATGATCAGGGAAGCACGGGGTGATGCCCCCGTGAGGGAGCGAGAGGTCGTTGGCGAGGTCGAAGCTGACGCCCGCAACCGGCTGCCGCTCACACGAGCCGGAGTCCGACCGGGTATCCGCTACCGCGTCGAGGTCGACGTGGACGGAGTCGTCGTACTGACCCCGGTCATCTCCATCCCCAAGCGGGAGCTTCCCGTCTGGACTGACCCCGAACTGCGCGAGCGTCTCGATGATGGCCTGGCGGCCATCGAGACGGGCGAGCGCGGCAAGGACCGTGGTGACTTCACCCAGTACCTCGACGACGAGGACGATGAGTGACTGTCTTCCGGATCCGCTTCATGTCGGCCGCCGACAGCACGATGGACGATCTCGAAAATGGCGTCCCCGGCACGGCTAAGCGGCTCAAGCAGGTGCGTAAAGCACTCGCGTTCCTGTCCGTGGATCCGCGCCATCCCTCGCTCAGCAGCCACGAGTACGAGTCCTACCCCGGCTATGCCCGAGGGACGAAGGTGTGGGACTCATACGTCAGCACCGGCGCTGACGCGTGGCGGATCTACTGGGTTTACGGGCCCAACGAGAAGGGCGACGAAGGAACCGAAATTCCGGTGATCACCATCCTGGAGATCGGCCCGCACCGGTAACGTCGAAGCCCCGCCCTCTGGGGCGGGGCTTCGACGCATGGGGATCTACTGCTCTCCGTAGCACTGCGCTTGGTCGAACCAATTGTCGTGAGTGGCGTCACAGACCGGTTGTGCCACCGGGCGTCTTCCTCCTCCTGGCTGGGTTCGGAGTCGCCGCCGAGGAGCCCCACCAAGAGGAAGAATGGCGACCAGGATTCCACGGCCTATGGCGCAGCCGGACGGCTTGGAAGCGGCATGGCCGGGTGCCCCGTTGCTCATCCGCTCTCCCTACTCGCAGGCCACGCCGTCGCCGTCGCGGTCGAGGTGGCTGCCGAAGCCGGGATCGCCCCGGCGGATGGGGGCAGCGCCGGCGGCGCGGACCGCCGTGCAGTTCTTGTAGTAGACGCTGCCGCTTCCACCCGAACCGCCGGTCGAAGAGGAGCCGCCGGAGTTAGAGGTGCCGTCATCCCCGGTGCTGGGCACGTCGGGGTCGGGGTGCAGCTCGGTGTATGGGGTCTTGGGACACGCGGTGCTCGGTGACGTGAGCTTGAGGCGCACAGTTTTGTACTGCGGCGACTGGAGCTCCGTGGCCGCCTCGGGCTCTTGGAAGCAGACCTTCCAGTCGTTCACTGCGCCGGGCAACGTGACGTCGGTGTAGGCACTGTCCGGCTCGATCCCCTTGAACCCGATCGGTTTCAGCGCCTCGGACACCTTCTCGAACGTCATGCCGATGACGCTGGGCATCTTCGGCCATGGGATCTTCTCGCCGTCCTTCGCCGGGCAGGGCGCCTCGTTGCGGACCACACCGAAGTCCAGGGTGGGCTTCTTGCCGACCTGCCTGTCGGCCGGCATCTGGAAACACACCTTCCAGTTGTCGTCATCCCACTGCCCTGCGTTGTCGTCCGAGGCGTCGTGCGAGATGGCGTTGTATCCGGTGTCGTAGGCGGCAGCCTTGGCTTCCTTGAGGTTTTTTCCCACGAAGTTGGGCGGTCCGCTCGGTGTCGGGCTCGCAGACGGAGTGGTCGTCGCGGCGGCCTTCGGCTTGGCGTCGTCCTTTGGATCCTTCGGCGGGTCGCCGAGAAAGGGAGTCAGGAACCAGAGGCTGGCGAGCACGGTGGCAACGATCTTCTTCGCCTGACTCCAGCGGCTGAGCCATGCGAGGGCTATACCGCCGGGCGGGAAGACGACCAAGGCCGTGATGATGAGCGCCGGGTGCTGCCACCACCGCCGGGCGGGCGTAGGAGGCTGGGGCGGGTACGGCTGGTGGCTGTACGGCGCGGACCACTGGGGTTGGCCGTAGCCGGGCGGCGGCGGTTGTGTCATCGAGTCTCTCCATGAGCAGGGAAGCGAGCGGCGCTCAACTTACACAGGTCGATCACACTCTCTCCGCTCATGCGTGGATTGAGACATGGCCGCCTGCACGGGCACTGCCCACTCAGTACGCACCCGCCTGGCAACGGGTCTGGCGCAGTCCGTAACAGCGGGGGCCTCCCCCGGCCAATGCAGTTGCCTTGGCGTTGCGTCCGGTTCCAACGCTGAGCGACCCTGATCGCCTGACGGATGCTGAGTATCCGTACTCATGCCCTGCTGCATACGTGTGGGGCAGGCTGAGCGTCATGCATGAGACGGGCACGACGGGGGACGGTGTCGGCTGGTACCAGCGTGTGCGCCGCGCTGACGCCCTGGTGGCGGTGTTGGTCGGGGTGGGGGACCTCCTGCTGTGCGGGGTGCTCTACATGATGGTCATCGCTTCGGGGATCACCTTTGGTGCGCCGGATGCAACCCAGCAGGCAGAGATGGACGCCACCAAGCAGCTGACCGAGCGGCTCTACTTCGGCTGGCTTGCTGGCGGGCTGCTGTTGTTCGGCCTGTTCCGTCTGCCTCGTTCAGTTCTCACCCACCTGGTGTGCATGGTCGTACCCCCGGCCGTGCTCCTCGCCTACCTCGCGGCGGCCGGGTGACGAGCGCCCTGCAGGGGGCTGGGCCGTGGAGGTTGCCGGGCTGTGAGCCACACCGCCGGCGAACCGTAGGGGCAGCCGCAGCTCTTAGGGCGGCGCGAGGGCCTGCTTTCCCTTGAGTACCGGCCGTCCAGCCCGGCGGTTGCTCTTCGGCTTCGTGGTCTGGTTGTGGGCCCAGCGGCCAGGCTGCACCGTGTCTCGTCTGGCTCGCGTCCTCAGTACCGGCCATCGGTTCGGCTTCTTGATCGCGCGTGGGCAGTCCCGGTGCGCCGGGCCGGAAGAAGGCGACTGCGTGCCTCCCGCCCGGCCTCGGTGAAGGAGAGGGCGAGCTTGGCGGTGGTCGCTCCGAGCTGGGAAGGGATGCTGCGGCGGACGATGCGGACGCACTTCAAGTAGGAGACACGGTCCTCAAAGTCCACTGCTGGGCGGGCAAGGGCGGCTGTGTGGGCGAACTGGCGGATCGCATGGTGAACCGCGAGGTAGGCCCACAATTCCTGCCGGACGCCCTCCGGTGTCCGCGACCTGATCGGGCCGCCTGGCCCGAGGTGGTTCTTGATCTCGTCGAAGGCGAGCTCGACCTCCCAGCGTTCCCGGTAGAGCGCGACCAGCTCGGCGGCCGGGTACTGCTCGGGGTCCAGCAGCGTCGTGCCCAGGTAGGCGACCTTGTCGCCCTTGGCGAAGGTGACGACCCGGTAGATCACGTGCTTGGGCAGCGTTCGGCCCTCTCGCGCGGCTCGGAGCCGGACCTCCTTGCCCGGTCGCGCCATCGACAGGTACGAGCCATCCGGAAGTTGTTCCTGAGCGGTGCCGAGATGGTTGGACTGGAGCCTGACCAGCAGATCCGCGCCCGCCGCGGTGAAGACGTGAGCGAACTCGACCGACC
Source organism: Streptomyces vilmorinianum (assembly GCF_005517195.1). Taxonomy (NCBI): domain Bacteria; kingdom Bacillati; phylum Actinomycetota; class Actinomycetes; order Kitasatosporales; family Streptomycetaceae; genus Streptomyces; species Streptomyces vilmorinianum. The sequence goes on from NZ_CP040244.1 coordinate 1,857,262, forward strand.
AGAAGCCGCGGTCGGCGATGACAAGGTCCCCGGTGCCCGTGGAGCCGGCCAGCGGGTAGGCGAGGCTGCGCTCGCCGTCGCGATAGCCGCCGAGGCGGGCATCGAGGACTCCGTGCGTTCCGATCTCGGCGAGGATCACCGCCCTGACCTGAGGGAACCCGAAGGGAACGCCGCCAGTAGCGGAGGGGCCGTCGAAGGTGTCGCCGTTGCTAGTCGAATCCGGAAGGTCGAACTGCGTGCCGTCCAAGGCGAGGAGCCGCAGCCCTCGCCACCACGCGCCAGGTGTATCCGGGGTGGCGAGCGGGCCAGCCACCTGCCGGAACACGGTCTCCAGCACGTCCTGCCCGAGCCGAGCGCGAGCCCGGCACAACGACGACCGGTTCACCCGCGCGAGAGCCCTGCTGGCCGGGATGCCGCTGGTCAGTACGCGTAACACCTCCTCATACGACTCCCGGGCGAAGAGACACAGGGCCAGGACGAAGTACACGACCAGCCGCGCGGCAAGGAGGCGACGGCGCCGCTCGCCACGGTCGTGCTTGGCTATCGCCGCGTCCACCAGCTCGGCGGTGAACACCTTCGTCAGGATCCCGATCCGCACCCGCTGGCCCGCACCCCACCCCGTCACACGCGGGGCAACGATCTCCTCAGCTCAAAGGCAACTGCATTGGCCTCCCCCGGCCCCTGGCCGACCGCACGGTGCAGGCGCTTCTAGCCGGTCGGGGCAGGGTTGTTGTCGGGCCGTTGCGTACCGTGACGGCATGTCAACGTTCGAGCGGCCGGAACGGCTGAAGACGCCGAAGTACCTCGTCGCTGCGACCTACCGCATGCTGGGCACACGCTGCCTCCGATGCGATCTTGATCGCCCGTTGGAGGTGGCACACATAGTGGACTGGCCGAGCTGCTTCGCGTCCGCTGGCGAGGAGATCGACGGGCTAGCCCCGCCGGAGGCATGGCACTACGCGGAAGCCATCAGCCGCTTCCACGACCTCGGTAACGTGCTCCCGCTGTGCTGCAACTGCCACACGCTCTATGACGGCAAGCAGTACACAGACGTCACGGAATCCGAGATCAGGGGCTACCGGGACGCGGCTGTACGGAAGCCGGAGGCGCTATCACGACTGATCGACTTCGTCGGCACCGAGCTTAGGGGACGGCCGGGCCGATGCATTCACAAGGTCGGGAGCAGGCGAGAGCACACTCACACGGCCGACCCCGTGGCGTGCAGCTGGCCGCTGACATGGATCTCGCAGGGTTACGAGCTGGGTCTCGTCGCCGAAGATCCGAACCTGATCGTGATGTCCGCCGAATGCGGATTCCACTACCACGTTCCCCTGACCACGACAGAGATCAGGATGTGCTCCGGCGAACTCAGCGAGTGCGGTCGAGGTGGACGAGTTTGGAAGCGACGGCGAACAGGTCGGAGATCCCTCGCGTAAATGAGCCCCTGCCGTGGCGCTCATGGCAGGGGTTTTCGTTATGGGTGCGTGATCAGGTGTGCTTCTTTTCTGACGGGTACTGTCTGACCTGGACCTTTCGGGGCAAAGGCTGAGCCCCCGTCACTCTCTGTAAAGAGTGACGGGGGCTCGACTTTGTGAAGATTCTTTCTGGCGCTACGCCAGTTGATCAAGGTCGGAATGCGCCTGTGTTGCACATGAGGCTACCGACTGTCGACCAATGCCCACGGCTGTCGCCGGGGGTTTCCGTAGGTCAGCGGGCAAGTCTGGCGATCACCGATGCAGGTCTGATTGTGCCGGTTTGCCCAATGTTCTAGATGTCGAAGTACAGCTCGAACTCGTGCGGGTGCGGGCGCAGCTGGATCGGGGCGATCTCGTTCGTGCGCTTGTAGTCGATCCAGGTCTCGATCAGGTCGGAGGTGAAGACACCGCCGGCCTGCAGGTACTCGTTGTCCGCCTCGAGGGCGTCGAGGACCGCCGGGAGGGAGGTCGGGACCTGGGCGACGCCCGCGTGCTCCTCCGGGGCCAGCTCGTAGAGGTCCTTGTCGATCGGCTCGGCCGGCTCGATCTTGTTCTTGATGCCGTCGAGGCCCGCGAGGAGCAGCGCCGAGAAGGCGAGGTACGGGTTCGAGGACGGGTCCGGGGCGCGGAACTCGACGCGCTTGGCCTTCGGGTTCGAGCCCGTGATCGGGATACGCATGGCCGCGGAGCGGTTGCGCTGCGAGTAGACCAGGTTGACCGGGGCCTCGAAGCCGGGGACCAGGCGGTGGTACGAGTTCACCGTCGGGTTGGTGAAGGCCAGCAGCGACGGGGCGTGCTTCAGGATGCCGCCGATGTAGTAGCGGGCGGTGTCCGACAGGCCCGCGTAGCCCTGCTCGTCGTAGAAGAGCGGCTCGCCGCCCGCCCACAGGGACTGGTGGACGTGCATGCCCGAGCCGTTGTCGCCGAAGATCGGCTTCGGCATGAAGGTCGCGGTCTTGCCGTTGCGCCAGGCGACGTTCTTCACGATGTACTTGAAGAGCATCAGGTCGTCGGCCGCGGCCAGCAGCGTGTTGAACTTGTAGTTGATCTCGGCCTGGCCGGCGGTGCCGACCTCGTGGTGCTGGCGCTCGACCTGCAGGCCGACGTTCTCCAGCTCCAGGGAGATCTCCGCACGCAGGTCGGCGAAGTGGTCCACCGGCGGGGCCGGGAAGTAGCCGCCCTTGTAGCGGACCTTGTAACCGCGGTTGTCCTCGAGCGCACCCGTGTTCCAGGCGCCGGCCTCGGAGTCGATGTGGTAGAAGCCCTGGTTCGCCGAGGTCTCGAAGCGCACCGAGTCGAAGACGTAGAACTCGGCCTCGGGGCCGAAGAACGCGGTGTCCGCGATGCCGGTGGAGGCCAGGTACGCCTCGGCCTTCTTCGCGATGTTCCGCGGGTCACGGCTGTACTGCTCGCCCGTGATCGGGTCGTGGATGAAGAAGTTGATGTTCAGCGTCTTGTCACGGCGGAACGGGTCCAGGCGGGCCGTCGACAGGTCGGCGCGCAGCGCCATGTCGGACTCGTGGATGGCCTGGAAGCCGCGGATCGACGAACCGTCGAAGGCGAGCTCCTCGGACGGGTCGAACGCCGTCGCCGGGATCGTGAAGTGCTGCATCACTCCCGGAAGGTCACAGAAACGGACGTCGACCATCTTGACGTCGTTGTCCTTGATGAACTTCTTGGCCTCGTCGGCGTTCTGGAACATCCAACTCCTCCTACTCCCGGCCCGGGGAGGGGCGGGGTTGCAGCTCGGGTCGTGCGGCCAGTGCGGTGGCACACGCTGGACCCGACCATAGGCAGGCGGGATTTCTCAAGCATGACCCATTTGTTTCACCCAAGTTAACCGGCTCGGGTGTGCGCGGCATCGCGGGACGCCGTCACCCACCCAGGCCGAAGTGATCAAAAACGGGCACAGTACCGTGGACGCGTGGACAACAGGCAAGCAATGGGATCGTGGCTCTCGGGACCCCGCGCGGCGGCCGAGGACGCAGGCGTCGACTTCGGTTACCGGGGGGAGCAGCTCGGCCTTCCCGAGGAGGGGCCCGGCTCGATCGCCCGCCCCGGGCGGCGGATCGGCGCCCTCGTCGTCGACTGGGCCCTCTGCATGCTGATCGCATACGGCCTCGTCACCGACGGCTACAGCCAGGCGACCGGCAACTGGGCCCTCGGCATCCTGCTGGTCATGAGCATCCTCACGGTCGGCACCATCGGCTCGACCCCCGGCAAGCGCCTCTTCGGCCTCCGGGTGGTCTCGGAGCGCGGCGGCCGGCTCGGCGTCCTGCGCGTCGCCCTGCGGAGCCTCCTCGTCTGCCTCGCCGTCCCGGCCCTCATCTGGGACCGCGACGGCCGCGGCCTCCACGACCGCCTCTCCGGCGCCGTACAGGTCCGCATCTAGCCGCGCCCCCCAAAGACAGCCGCAAGGACAGCCGCAAGGACAGCCGCAAGGACAGCCGCAAAGACAACGACAGCGCCCCGGAGCCGACGGCTCCGGGGCGCTCTCGTTCGTATCGGGGTGCTCAGCGCGTCTTTCCGCCGCGCGGCATCCGCATGCCCTTCGGCATCGGACCCTTCGGCACCGGCATGTTGCTCATCAGGTCGCCCATCGCGCGCAGCCGGTCGTTGGCCGCCGTCACCTGCGGGCCGGAGAGCACCCGCGGGAGCTTCAGCATCTTCGTGCGGACCTGCTTCAGCGGCACCTGACCCTCGCCGTTGCCGACGATGATGTCGGTCACCGGGACGTCCACGACGATCCGGGCCATCTTCTTCTTCTCGGCCGCGAGCAGCGGCTTGAGCCGGTTCGGGTTGCCCTCCGCGACCAGCACGATGCCCGCCCGGCCGACCGCGCGGTGCACGACGTCCTGGCTGCGGTTCATCGCCACCGCCGGGGTGGTCGTCCAGCCGCGCCCGATGTTCTGCAGGACAGCGGCCGCCGCGCCCGGCTGGCCTTCCATCTGGCCGAAGGCCGCGCGCTCGGCGCGTCGTCCGAAGACGATCGCCATCGCGAGCAGCGCCAGGATGAATCCCAGGATGCCCAGGTAGACCGGGTGACCGATCACGAAGCCGATCGCGAGGAGGACACCGAGTACGACGATGCCCACGCCCGCGACGACAAGCCCGACCTTCGGGTCGGCCTTTCGGGTCATCTTGTACGTGAGGGCGATCTGCTTCAGTCGCCCCTGGTTCGCAGCGTCTCCGCTGCCCGTGTTTGCCTTCCTCGCCATGTCCTGAAGTTTACGTGGCCCGGGAAGCGTGGCCAGCCACGGCCTCCATCACATGCTGAGCCTCGACCCGGTCCTTGGCCCGGCGGCGGTCCTCCAGGACGGAGGTCCAGGCGTTGCGGCGGGCGGTCCGCTGGCCGCCGGCCAGCAGCAGCGCCTCGACGGCCTTCAGGGCGTCGGTGACGGACGGGATCGCGGTGGCGCGGACATGGGTCGCGGCCTGCATCTCGGGGTCCTCCCTCAAGCATGGATGAGATGAGGTGGGGGGTTGAGCGGGGATCGGCGCACACGAAGTGGCGGTGCGTGAAGCCAGGCTCACAGATTGGTGTTACCAGGGCGTGACCCGGTGGTCAAACACTGATGAAACGTTGATACGGCCATTCGTGCGACCCCGGAAACCCGGACGCGGCCCGTACACGCTCCCTGACCTGGGAGTGCGTACGGGCCGCGACGGATCCGGCCATTACTGGCCGGTAACTACTTGTGCGTGAATTCACACAGCCTGCGTGGCGTTGGAGACCGCGCCACGCTTCTCGATCGCCTGCTGGAACAGCCGGCCCGCGCGGTACGACGACCGCACCAGCGGACCCGACATCACACCGGAGAAGCCGATCTCGTCGGCCTCCTCCTTCAGCTCCACGAACTCCTGCGGCTTCACCCAGCGCTCCACGGGGTGGTGGCGCACCGACGGGCGCAGGTACTGCGTGATCGTGATCAGCTCGCAGCCGGCGTCGTGCAGCTGCCGCAGCGCCTCGCTGACCTCCTCACGGGTTTCGCCCATGCCGAGGATCAGGTTCGACTTCGTGACCAGACCGTAGTCCCGGGCCTTCGTGATGACGTCCAGCGAACGCTCGTAGCGGAAGCCGGGGCGGATCCGCTTGAAGATCCGCGGCACCGTCTCGACGTTGTGCGCGAAGACCTCGGGACGGGAGGCGAAGACCTCCTCCAGGAGCTCCGGCACCGCGTTGAAGTCGGGGGCGAGCAGCTCGACCTTCGTACGGCCGTCGGCGCGGCCCGCCGTCTGCTCGTGGATCTGGCGCACGGTCTCCGCGTACAGCCAGGCGCCGCCGTCCTCCAGGTCGTCGCGCGCGACGCCGGTGATCGTGGCGTAGTTCAGGTCCATCGTGACGACGGACTCGCCGACCCGGCGCGGCTCGTCACGGTCCAGCGCCTCGGGCTTGCCCGTGTCGATCTGGCAGAAGTCACAGCGCCGCGTGCACTGGTCACCGCCGATGAGGAAGGTGGCCTCGCGGTCCTCCCAGCATTCGAAGATGTTGGGACAGCCCGCCTCCTGGCACACCGTGTGCAGGCCCTCGCTCTTCACGAGGCCCTGCATCTTCGTGTACTCGGGGCCCATCTTCGCCCGCGTCTTGATCCACTCGGGCTTGCGCTCGATGGGGGTCTGAGCGTTACGGACCTCCAGGCGCAGCATCTTGCGTCCGTCGGGTGCGACTGCGGACACGACCGGCTCCCTGTAGCTTCGATTCTTCGGCGTCCACCAGGGTACGCCCGTTGCTTCGCAAGTCTTACGTCTGGCCAACCTGTGGCCAACGCCCTGCATTCCTCAGGCCGAGGCCGTCTCGACCTCGCGCGGCTTCAGGTCCGCGTTCTCCAGGACCTCCCGCAGGTGCTTCTCGATCACCGGCAGAACCTCCTCGATCGTGATGTCCCGGCCGAGCTCGCTCGCCAGCGAGGCCACGCCGGCGTCCCGGATCCCGCACGGGATGATCCGGTCGAACCACGCGTTGTCCGGGTTCACGTTCAGCGCGAAGCCGTGCATCGTGACGCCCTTGGCGACCCGGATGCCGATCGCGGCCAGCTTGCGGTCCTCGCGGCGCTGGCCGGCGTTGGACGGCGCGTACTCGGGGCCGTTGAGCCGCGGGTCGAACTCGGGGTCGCTCAGCCGCGGGTCGAAGTCCAGCGACAGCCCTCCGAGCGACGGGCGCTGCTCCACCGGGTCGCCCAGCACCCACACGCCGCTGCGGCCCTCGATCCGGGTGGTCTCCACGCCGAACTCGGCGGCGGTGCGGATCAGCGCCTCCTCCAGGCGGCGGACGTGCGCGACGACGTCGACCGGGCGGGGCAGCTTCATGATCGGGTAGCCGACGAGCTGGCCCGGGCCGTGCCAGGTGATCTTGCCGCCGCGGTCCACGTCCACGACCGGCGTCCCGTCGAGCGGGCGCTCGCTGTCCTCCGTACGACGGCCGGCCGTGTAGACCGGCGGGTGCTCCAGGAGCAGGCAGGTGTCGTCGATCTCGTCGGCGAACCGGGCCGCGTGCACCTCGCGCTGCTTGTCCCAGGCCACCTGGTACTCGACGGCTTCCTCGCCGAAGCCCAGACGGACGAATCGCAGCTCACTCACGGCAATGCCTCCTCCTGGGTGCCGGGGCCGGGTTCGGGGATCGTCCCGGGCCGGCTCGGCACCATGCGTCATTCGCGCCCATGCCACTGTACGGCGGCGCCGCGGAGAGCCGTCCGGCAGGTGTGAGGGGGTGCCCACACCGGTGCCTTGACGAGTGGGAGCACGGGCTCCGACACGGGCGTCTCCACCGGATCTACGCCGTTCCTACGCTGCGCCTACGTCAGCGATGGCCCCAATCCTCACACGATCGGATGAATGTGGGGCGAAGGAGGCGGTATAGGCGGCGGGGGCCGCTAAATTCACGCCGTTCCATGAGGGTCCATACGGGCTTCCACCCGGGCCCGGAAGGCAGGAGACCGCACAGCTGATGACGGAACGACCCCCGCAGCGCATCCCGAACCGCCAGCTCGCCGCGCTCATCGCCGAAGCCGGGTTCTCCAACGCGGGCCTGGCCAGACGGGTGGACCAGCTCGGCCTGGAGCACGGACTCGACCTGCGGTACGACAAGACCTCCGTGACCCGCTGGCTGCGCGGTCAGCAGCCGCGGGGCACCACGCCCGCCCTGATCGCCGAGGTCTTCACCCGGCGCCTGGGCCGCCGCCTCTCGGCGCAGGACCTCGGTCTGGACGCCTGCGCGCCGGTCTACGCGGGACTGGAGTTCGCGGCGACGCCCGAGGAGGCGGTCGACATCGTCAGCGGGCTGTGGCGGAAGGACTCCGGCAGCCATGTCGAGCTCCGCAAGATCGCGTTCACGCCCGCGGGGCTGGTGGTCCCGAGCCGGGACTGGCTGATCGGGCGGGCCGACGAGCGGGTGGGCCGGGGGGACGGGGCGTCGCCGAACGGCCGCCTCGGCCCGGACGGCCGGCTCCTGTCCGACGTGCGGGCGGCCGGCGCCGACGCGCGACGCCTCGCCCAGGACCCCCGGGTGCCGCCGCAGGGCCGTCCCTCGGTGCCCCGACAGCGCGGCACCGACAGGGGGCCGGGGCAGCGGGTCTCCAGCGGCGACATCGCCGCGCTGCGCTCGGTCGGCGAACTGTTCCGGACCCTCGACCACGCCTACGGCGGCGGCCACGCCCGGCAGGCCCTCGTCCGGTACCTGGAGCACGAGGCCGAGCCGATGCTCCGCGGCACGTACGGGGAGTCCGTCGGGCGCCGCCTGTTCGCCGCGGCCGCCGACCTGACGAGGCTGGCCGGCTGGACCTCGTACGACATCGCCGCGCACGGCCTCGCCCAGCGGTACTTCGTCCAGGCGCTGCGCCTCGCGCAGGCCGCGGGGGACCGGGCGTACGGCTCGTACGTCCTGATCACCATGAGCCGGCAGGCCGTGTACCTCGGCCACGGGCGCGAGGCCGTGCAGCTGGCGCGCGTCGCCCAGCAGGGCGTCGGCTCGGCCGCGCCGCCCGTCGTCCAGGCGCTGCTGCACTCCGTGGAGGCGCGCGGGCACGGCGTGCTCGGCGAGGCGCGGGCGTGCAGCGCGTCCCTGGCCAGGGCCGAGCGGGCGCTGGAGGCGGCGCGGCCGGGCGACGACGTCCCGTACTGGGCGCGGCCGTTCGACGAGGCGCAGCTCGCCGACGAGTTCGGCCACTGCCACCGCGACCTCCAGCAGTACCGGTCCGCGGCGCAGCACGCCGAACGCTCACTCCAACTGCGCGCCCCCGGCTTCGCCCGCAGCCGCCTCTTCTGCCGCGTGGTCCTCGCCTCGGCCCGCCTCGGCCTCGGCGAACTGGACCAGGCGTGCGCCCTGGGCGCGGAGGCGGCGCAGCAGGCCTCCGAAATGCGCTCGGCCCGCGCCCTGGAGTACGTCCGCGACTTCGAACGCCGCCTGGAGCCCTACCGCGACGCGGCGGCGGTCCGCACCTACCGCGACCGCGTGGCGGCGATCGGCTAGCGGGCGGGACCCCGCCCATGGGCGCAGGGACCGCCCGAGCCCGTAGGGCCCGGCGGTCGGCGGTGCTGCGTGCGCGCGTCCGGCGCCGTTCGCTCCCTGCCGGAGGCCGGGGGCGGTCTCGCCGCGACGCGGCCCTGCGTGGGCTGTCGAAACCAGGCGTCGCCCTCCGGCCCTCGGCCGGACCCTCGGCGGCCGGCGGCCCGGGAGCGCCCGCGCCGCCGGCCGTCCCAGGGCTACGCCGCGTCCGCGAGCGAGCCTGCGGCCGGGCGGAGGCCCAGGTCCGTGAGGAGGGCGTGGGTGGCGCGGTGGGCCGAGGTGAGGGCGCCTTGGGGGGTGCTCGTGTCGCGGTGGTCGCCGCAGATGTAGAGGCCCGCGAGGAGGCGCACCGGGCGGCGGGGGTCGTGTGGGGGGCGCATCGCCGGGACGGCGTCGCGGGTGTGGCGCAGGGCGAGGAGCTCCCACTCGTCCGTCGACGTGCCGTACAGCGTCGCGAGATGCTTGCGCACCCGGCGCTCGGCGTCGTCGGGCGGCGTGCCGAGGACCGTCGAGGTGACCAGGACCCGGCCCCCGGGGGCGCGTGTGGGGTCCACCGCGCTCATGACCGCCGTGTGCGCGACCGGGCCGCCCGGGTCGGACTCCAGGAGCAGGACCGGGTCGGGCGTGGGCGCGGCGGGCGCCGTGTGGTGCAGCACCGTGACCGCGTGGAAGGCGGGGGTCCGCAGCCCGGGCAGCAGCTCGGCGGCGCTACGGGCACCGGTCGCCAGGACGACGGAGCGGCAGCGGACCTCCCCGTGCTCGGCGGTCGTGACCTTGTTGACCGCGATGTCGGTGACCCGGACCCCCGTACGGACCGTGCCGGGCGGGAGCGCCGCCGCGAGCAGGTCGGGCAGCGTGGCCGACCCGCCCTCCGGTACGCACAGCCGCCCCCGCGCGAACGCCCGCAGCGCCAGATCGGCGTAGCGGCTGGACGTGGTGAGGTCCGGGTCCCCGAGCAGCGCGGCGAGCAGCGGCCGCAGGAACCCCTGAACGGTACGGGTCGGCAGCCGCGCGCTCAGCGCCTCGCGGGCGGTCCGCTCCGGACGGGCGAGCAGCCGCTGCGCGGGCGTCGCGGCGAGCCGCGCCAGGCCGGCCCCGAGGCGCGCCTGGTCGAGCGACGCGGCCGGATTTCGAGGGGCGCTCGCAAGGGCGCGCGCCACCGTGAAGGCGCCCCCTACGCCCCAGGGGGCGTGGGGGGACCCCCTCCCTACGCGCCAGGGCGCGAACGTGGAGCTTCCCGCCTCGCCCGTCCTCGCGTACCGTCCGTCGCTGTGCACGAGCACCCCCGGTGCGAACGGCCGCAGCACGACCCCGTCGAGGCCCGGTGTCCGGAGCAGCTCGGCGTACGAGGTGGTGAGCAGCGGCCCGACCCGGTCGAGCCGGAAGCCGTCGACGTCGTCGGTGATCATCCGGCCGCCGACCCGTGGCCCGGCCTCCAGGACGGTGACCCCGATCCCGGCCCTGGTCAGCTGATGGGCGGCCGCGAGCCCCGCGATCCCGGCTCCGACGATGACGACGTCCGTGTCGCCATCCGTATGGCGTGCGGTACTGAGCACGTGCCCCTCCCCAGGTCGGCGCGGCTGGTGGGAGGCCTATGCCCCCAACCGGCCCGTGGAATGCCCGAGTTCGCATTTCAGGACCTGCCAGCCTAGGCAGCCTTCCCGCCGGCGCCAGCAGCGCGCACCGGGGTGCACGCAGCACGGGGTCGCACGGACCGCACGCGGCCGCGCGGTGCTGCCCGGGACCGTACGGTGTGTCAGCCGGCCGCCGCCCGGATCGAGTCGTCGATCGTCGGGAACGCGAAGTCGAACCCCGACTCCAACAGACGGCTCGGCAGCACCCGCTGACTGCCCAGCACATCCTGGGCGAAGTCCCCGAGCACCAGCCGCAGCGCCGGCGCCGGGACCGTGAAGAGCGTCGGGCGGCGCAGGACGCGGCCCATCGCCGCCGTCACCTCCCGGTTGGTGACCGGCTCCGGCGCCGTCAGATTCACCGGCCCCGCGAGGGAGTCCGTGTCGATCAGATGCCGCAGGGCGGCCACCTCGTCGTGCAGCGAGATGAAGCTCCAGAACTGACGCCCGTCGCCCATCCGGCCGCCCACCCCGGCCCGGAACACGGGGAAGAGACGGCCCCACGCCCCGCCCTCGCGGGCCACCACCAGACCCGTGCGGGCGTACGCGACTCGGATACCGGCCTCCTCGGCGGGGGCCGCCGCGGCCTCCCACTCCACGCACACCGAGGGCAGGAAGCCTTCGCCCGCGGGCGCGCTCTCGTCCACCGCGCGCGAGCCCGTGTCGCCGTAGTAGCCCAGGGCCGTGCCGCACACCAGGACCTTCGGCGGCTCGGCGAGCGAGGCGAGGGCCTGGGAGATCGCCTTCGTACCGAGCACGCGGCTCTCGCGGATCTCCTTCTTGTACGCCTCGTTCCAGCGGCGCTCGCCGACCCCGGCGCCCGCCAGATGCACGACCGCGTCGACGCCGACGAGCCCGGCGGTGTCCACGTACAGCCGCTTCGGGTCCCACTCGACCTCGTCGGCGGTCCGGGCGGGCCGCCGCACGAGGCGGGAGACGTGATGGCCGTCGGCGCGCAGGGAGCGCACGAGGGCCGAGCCGATGAGTCCGGACGCGCCGGTGACGGCGATGCGGGAGCGTTGCATGGGGCCCATCCTGCCCTCCCCGGCCAGTCCGTGGCACAGTGGCCGCCATGACCGCTCCCGAGACGCACATACGCCGGGCCCGGCCGGCCGACGAGAGCGCACTGGGTGAGCTGGACCGCGCCACCTGGTCGACGCTGCACGCCGTACTGCCCGCCCCGCAGCCCCCGTACAGCCCGTTCTTCGACGAGCGGCACCGGCCCGAGGACTACCTGGTCGCGGAGCTGGGCGGTAAGACCCTGGTCGGCTATCTGAAACTCGTGCCGCCCACCCCGCTGGCCTGCAACGCGCACGTCCGCCAGATCCAGGGCCTCGCCGTCGCCGAGAGCGCCCGTGGCCGGGGCGTGGCCCGTGCGCTGCTGCGCGCGGCGATGGCGGAGACCCGGCGGCAGGGCGGGAGCCGGATCACGCTGCGGGTCCTCGGCCACAACACCCCGGCCCGCGCGCTCTACGAGTCCGAGGGCTTCGTGGTCGAGGGCGTGCTGCCCGGCGAGTTCCTCCTCCAGGGGGCGTACGTCGACGACGTGCTGATGGGCCGCTCGCTCACGCCTTAGGCGTCAGCGGGGCCATCCCGCCCATCAGTTCGCGCAGACAGCGCACCGCGAGCTCGGCCGGTGCGCCCTTGCCCCGTACCGGCGCGTCCGTCTCGGCCCAGGCCTCCAGCGCCACCCGGATCGCGTCCGTGGCCGCCGCCGCCGCGAGCCGTACCTCCAGCGGGTCGGCGCCGGGGCCGGCCAGCCGGGCCACCACGCTCAGCAGCTTCTCCTCCGACTCCTGGTTGACCCGGTACCAGACCGCCCGCAGCGCCGGGTCCTCGGCGGCCGCCCGCAGCAGCCCCCGCGTCCAGCGCAGCCCCTCGGCCGCCTCCTCGCCGTCCGCCGCGAGCGCCTCGGCGATCGAGCGCTCCAGGGCCGCCGGCACGGTCGTACCCGGCTCCGACGCCGCGAGCGACTCCCGCCAGCGGTCCGCGCCGCCCGCCAGGAGCGGGGCGACGGCGTCCTGCTTGGAGCGGAAGTAGCGGTAGAAGGTGCGCAGGGCGACCCCGGCCCGCAGTGCGATGTCCTCGGCCGTGGTGCCGTCCGGGCCGCGCTCGGTGAAGAGCTCGGCGGCGGCCCGGGCGATGTCGAGCTGGGTGGCGGCCTTGCGGCGCTCCGTCAGGGAGGGGGGCTTGGTGCTCACCGTACGAAGAGTACGCCCCACCCCTGCCGACCTTGCACATCATGCAGATATGGCAAAACGTGCCACCTCGGCGTACGGTGTCCCCGATATCGAGCACACCCGTCGTCGAGAGGTCCCACAGGACATGAACCGCTACGAAGGACGCCGCGCACTGGTCACCGGCGGCGGCTCCGGCATCGGCCAGGCCACCGTGCTGCGCATGCTCGCCGAGGGCGGCAGCGTCGTCGCCGCCGACATCAGCGAGGACGGGCTCAAGGACACCCTCGCCAAGGCGGGCACGGACGCCGACCGCCTGACGACCGTGGTCCTGAACGTCGCCGACGAGACCTCCGTACGCGAGGGCGTCGCCGCCGCCGTCGCGGCGCTGGGCGGCGGAGGCCTGGACGTGCTGGTCAACGCGGCCGGCATCCTGCGCTCCTCGCACACCCACGAGACCGGCCTCGACGCCTTCGAGCAGGTCATCCGGACCAACCTGACCGGCACCTTCCTGGTGATCCGCGAGGCGATACCCGCCCTCCTGGAGGGCAACGGCTCCGCCGTCGTGAACTTCTCCTCCACCTCGGCGATGTTCGCCCACCCCTATATGGCCGCCTACGCGGCCAGCAAGGGCGGCATCCAGTCCATGACCCACGCGCTCGCCGCCGAGTACGCCAAGCAGGGCATCCGCTTCACCGCCGTCCAGCCCGGCTCCATCTCCTCCGGCATGACCGACGGCACCGGCGCCAGCCGCCAGTCCGTCGGCCCCGGCCTGCCCGAGGACACCGACTGGTCGCTCTTCGCGAAGCTCGCCCCCGCCCTCGGCCAGGGCTTCGCCGGACCCGAGACCGTTGCCGGCGTCGTCGCGATGCTGGCGAGCGAGGACGGGACGTTCATCACCGGCACCGAGGTCCGCATCGACGGCGGGACGCACTTCTGATGTCCGCGGCCGAGGTCTTCCACGGCCGAACGGCCGTCATCACCGGCGCGGCCTCCGGCATCGGTGCCGGCCTCGCCCGTCACGCCGCCCGGCTCGGCATGAAGCTCGTCCTCGCCGACATCGCGGCCGACAGCCTCGCCGCCCTCGCGGACGAGCTGCGCGCGACCGGCGCCGAGGTCGAACCGGTCGTCACCGACGTCGCCGACCCGGCCTCCGTGGAGGCCCTCGCCGACCGCGCGTACACCCGCTTCGGCGCCGTCGACCTCCTGGTCAACAACGCCGGGATCATGGCCCTGGGCTACTCCTGGGAGATCCCGACGGAACGCTGGGACGCCATGCTCCGCGTCAACATCGGCGGTTACGTCAACGGCATCCGCGCCTTCGTCCCGCGCATGCTGGAGCGCGGCGAGCAGGCCTGGGTGGTGAACGTGTCCTCCATCGGCGGCCTGCTGCCGAGCCCGCTGATGGCCCCGTACAGCGCCACCAAGTTCGCCGTGCTCGCCCTCACCGAGTCGCTGCACCACGAGATGCGGATGAAGGGCGCGCCGGTCCAGGTCTCCGTGGTCACCCCCGGCGCGGTCCGGAGCGAGATCTTCCGGGCGGCGCGTCCCGACGCGAACGAACCGCCCGAGGCGCCCGAGGTCACCGGCTTCGCCGACCACCTCCAGACCATGAGCGACGAGCACGGTCTGACCCCCGAGGAGCACGCGCGGCGCGTCTTCGCGAGCGTCGCGGAGGGGAAGTTCTGGGTCATCCCGCAGCCCGAGACGCTCCGCGAGGCGCTGCCCGCGCGCACGGACATGATCCTCGGCCAGGTGGACCCCCGGCTCCCGACGGGCTGACAGGCCGGTACGGACCCGGGGTGGGGACGACCCCCGGGTCCGTACCTCAGCCGGGTCAGTCCGGTACCGCCGCCCCGAAGCGCCCCCACAGCTGCGGGAAGCGCGCCGCGAGCACCGCGTCGTCCTCCAGATCGAAGGCGACCCCCTCCGGCTCCGCCGGCTGCGGCGGAATCCCCAGATCCGGGGCCTCGGTGCCGGTGAGCTGTTCGTACGCCTCGTCCGCGGCGAAGCCCAGCTCCTCGCCGTCCCCGTCGATCTCCTCGTCGAACTCGTCGAGCAGCTCGGCCAGCGCGTCGGGATCGTGCACCGCGCCCTCGAAGACCTCACGGCCCTGGCCGATCAGCCAGCAGCGGAAGTAGTCGAAGGCGTCGTCACCCGCCCCGTCGAGCAGCACCGCCGCCGCGCCCCACAGATCCCAGCGGTACGCGCGGTTGTAACGGGCCTCGAAATGGCGGGCGAAGTCGAGCACGGAGTCGGGGTCGAGCTGCAGCAGCCGCTCGACGAGCAGGTCGGCGTGTTCCTCGGGATCGCCCTCGGCGGCCTCGCGGGTGGCGTCGATGATCTCCCAGAACTCCGTTTCGTCCATCACGGCATCCAGCATCGACCGTGGGGGAGAGCGGCGCACCCGGAAACGACCAAAATCAATCCGGACAGGAGATGTCGTACTTTCCTGTCACGCTCCTTCCATGACGACGGAGAAGAAGCCGCTCGGCGGCAGGATCGCACTGGTCGCGGGCGCCACGCGGGGCGCGGGACGCGCCATCGCCGTACAGCTGGGCGCGGCCGGCGCCACGGTGTACGTGACCGGGCGCACCACCCGGGAGAAGGTCAGCGAGGTCGGGCGCGCGACCGAGACCATCGAGGAGACGGCCGAGCTGGTGACGGCGGCCGGCGGCGAGGGCATCGCCGTCCCCACCGACCACCTGGAGATCGACCAGGTCCGGTCGCTCGTGGAGCGGATCGAGAACGAGCAGGGCCGGCTCGACATCCTGGTCAACGACGTCTGGGGAGGGGAGCATCTGATCGAGTTCGACAAGAAGGTCTGGGAGACCGACCTGACGGGCGGGCTGCGGATGCTGGAGCTCGGCGTGAAGACGCACGCGATCACCTCCCGCCTCGCGCTGCCGCTGCTGATCAAGAACCCCGGCGGCCTGGTCGTCGAGATGACCGACGGCACGTCCGAGTACAACACCCGCTTCCGGAACAACTTCTTCTACGACCTCGCGAAGAACGCGCCCCTCCGGATGGCGTTCGCGCTCGGCCACGACCTCGAGAGCGTGGGAGGCACAGCCGTCGCCCTCACCCCCGGCTGGCTGCGCTCCGAGCAGATGCTGGCCACGTTCGGCGTGACCGAGGAGAACTGGCGCGACGCGACCGAGAAGATCCCGGACTTCGCCGTCGCCGAGTCCCCCGTGTACGTGGGCCGCGCGGTCGCCGCCCTCGCGGCGGATCCCGGCCGGGCCCGCTGGAACGGCCGGTCGCTCTCCAGCGGTCAGCTGGCGAAGGAGTACGGCTTCACGGACGCGGACGGCTCGCGGCCGGACGCCTGGGGTTTCATCATCGCCAAGGAGACCGATCCCTCCGTCCGCGTGGAGGACTACCGGTAGAGCGCGGCCAGGGCCCGGGCCGCCTCCGCGAAACGGGCCCTGAGCGACTCCGGCGCCAGGATCTCCGCCTCCGGGCCCAGGGAGAGCAGCTGGGAGGCGGCGACCTCCTCGTTCTCCACGCGGAGCGTCGCCGTCACCCGCCCGTCGGCGTCCTTCGCGCCGGCCGCCAGCGCCTCCTCGGCCGCCACCCGGTCCGTCACGTACGGAAGGCGGCGCGCTCCCGCCTCCGAGAGACGCACGACGACCTCCGCCCGTAGCAGCGAGCGGGCGAACTCCGCGGCGCGCTCGGCCCAGAAGGACGGCAGGTCGAACTCCTCGTCCCGTACGAAGCGTTCCTCGCCCGGCACGACGACCGTGAAGCGGTCCACCCGGTACGTACGGAACGCCGCACCCGCCCGCGCGCACAGGTACCAGACGCCCGCCTTCAGCACGAGCCCGTACGGCGCGAGCTCCCGCTCGACCTCGCGCTCACCGCGCCGGTAGCGCGCGAAGATCATCCGGTCGTCCCAGACCGCCTCGGCGACCGGCGCGAGCGACCCCGGGGTCTCCGGCTCCTGGTACCAGCCCGGCGCGTCCAGATGGAAGCGCCGCGCGGCCGACTCGGGCGCGTCGCGCAGCGAGGGCAGCAGCGCCGCGGACACCTTCAGCCGGGCCGCCGAGGCCGCGTCCTCCAGGCCCATGTCCCGCAGGGCGCCCGGCAGTCCGGACAGGAACAGCGCCTCGGCCTCGCCGCGCGCGAGCCCCGTGAGCCGGGTCCGGTAGCCGTTGATCAGCCGGTACCCGCCGGCCCTGCCCCGGTCCGCATACACCGGAACCCCCGCCTCCGAGAGGGCGAGGGCATCACGGGTGACGGTGCGTTCGGACACCTCGAGCTCGGCGGCCAGTTCGGCCGCCGTCATCGAGGGACGGGCCTGGAGCAGCAGCACCATCTTGATCAGCCGGGCAGCGCGCATGACACGCATTCTGCCCGGCCGACGGGGGCCTTACAGACCGTAGCGCTCGCGCGCCTCCTTCACGGCCGAGGCCGGGACCTCGCCGCGCCGCGCGAGCTGCGCGAGGGCCGCGACGACGATCGACTGGGCGTCGACACCGAAGTGGCGGCGGGCCGCGTCGCGGGTGTCGGAGAGGCCGAAGCCGTCCGCACCGAGCGAGGACCAGTCCTGCTCGACCCACTGCGCGATCTGGTCAGGCACCTGGCGCATGTAGTCCGACACCGCGAGGACCGGGGACTCGACGCCCTCCAGCGCCTTGCGGAGGTACGGGATCCGCTCCTCGCCGCGCAGCAGCGCCGCGTCGGCCTCCAGCGCGTCGCGCCGCAGCTCCGTCCAGGAGGTCGCGGACCACACGTCGGCCCCCACGCCCCACTCGGCGGCGAGCAGCTTCTGCGCCTCCAGGGCCCAGTGGATGGCCGTGCCGGAGGAGAGCAGCTGGATGCGCGCGGCGTTCGCGGGCAGGTCGAGACCCGCCGACTCCGCCGTGTTGAAGCGGTACAGGCCCTTGATGATGCCCTCGTCCACGCCCGCGGGCTTCGCCGGCTGCGGCATCGGCTCGTTGTAGACGGTGAGGTAGTAGAAGACGTCCCGGTCCTCGCCCTCGGCGGCCTCGCCGTACATCCGGCGCAGACCCTCCTTGACGATGGCCGCGACCTCGTAGGCGAACGCCGGGTCGTACGTCAGGGCCGCCGGGTTTGTTGCCGCGATCACCGGGGAGTGGCCGTCGGCGTGCTGCAGACCCTCACCCGTCAGCGTCGTACGGCCCGCGGTGGCGCCGACGAGGAAGCCGCGGCCGAGCTGGTCGCCGAGCTGCCACATCTGGTCGGCGGTGCGCTGCCAGCCGAACATCGAGTAGAAGATGTAGAACGGGATCATCGTCTCGCCGTGCGTCGCGTACGACGTCGAAGCGGCGATGAAGTCGGCCATCGAACCGGCCTCGGTGATCCCCTCGTTGAGGATCTGGCCGTTGACGGCCTCCTTGTAGTACATCAGCTGGTCGCGGTCGACCGGCTCGTACGTCTGGCCCTTCGGCGAGTAGATGCCGAGCGAGGGGAACAGCGACTCCATACCGAAGGTACGGGCCTCGTCCGGGACGATCGGGACCCAGCGCTTGCCGGTCTCCTTGTCGCGGACCAGGTCCTTCACCAGCCGCACGAAGGCCATCGTCGTCGCGACCGACTGCGAGCCCGAGCCCTTGTCGAAGGCGGCGAAGGCCTTCTCGGCCGGGGTCGGCAGCGGGGCGACCGCGTGCGTGCGGCGGGCCGGGGCCGGGCCGCCGAGGGCCGCGCGGCGCTCCTGGAGGTAGCGGACCTCGGGGGAGTCGGCGCCGGGGTGGCCGTAGGGCACCACGCCGTCGACGAACTGGGCGTCGGAGATGGGGAGGTCGAGCAGGTCCCGCATCGCCTTGAACTCGTCGGTCGACAGCTTCTTCATCTGGTGGTTCGCGTTCTTCGACGCGAAGCCCTCACCGAGGGTGAAGCCCTTCACGGTCTGCGCGAGGATCACCGTCGGCGCGCCCTTGAACTCCAGGGCGGCCTTGTACGCGGCGTACACCTTGCGCGGCTCGTGGCCACCGCGGGAGAGGTGGAAGCACTCGAGGATCTTGTCGTCGCTCAGCAGCCGCGCCATCGCGACGAGCGCCGGGTCCGAGCCGAAGAAGTCCTGGCGGATGTAGGCGGCGTCGCGGGTCTGGTACGTCTGGACCTGCGCGTCCGGGACCTCGCGGAGGCGGCGGACGAGGGCGCCGGTGGTGTCGAGCGCGAACAGCTCGTCCCAGGCGTTGCCCCACAGCGACTTCACGACGTTCCAGCCGGCGCCGCGGAACTGGGCCTCCAGCTCCTGCACGATCTTGAAGTTGGCGCGGACCGGGCCGTCGAGGCGCTGCAGGTTGCAGTTGATGACGAAGGTCAGGTTGTCCAGACCCTCGCGGGCCGCGAGCGCGAGGGCCGCGGTCGACTCGGGCTCGTCCATCTCGCCGTCACCGAGGAACGCCCACACGTGGGAGGCGGAGACGTCCTTGATGCCGCGGTTGGTCAGGTAGCGGTTGAAGCGCGCCTGGTAGATGGCGGAGAGCGGGCCCAGACCCATGGAGACGGTCGGGAACTCCCACAGCCAGGGGAGGCGGCGCGGGTGCGGGTAGGAGGGGAGACCGTTGCCCCCCGACTCCTGCCGGAAGTTGTCGAGGTGGGCCTCGGTGAGGCGCCCGTCGAGGAACGCGCGGGCGTAGATGCCGGGGGAGGCGTGGCCCTGGATGTAGAGCTGGTCGCCGGAACCGTCGGCTTCCTTGCCCTTGAAGAAGTGGTTGAAGCCGGTCTCGTAGAGCCAGGCCGCGGAGGCGAAGGTCGCGATGTGGCCGCCGACGCCGTGCTTGGCGCCGCGGGTGACCATGGCGGCCGCGTTCCAGCGGTTCCACGCGGTGATCCGGCGCTCCATCTCCTCGTCGCCGTCGATACCCGGCTCGGCGGAGGTGGGGATGGTGTTGACGTAATCGGTCTCCAGCAGCTTGGGCAGGGCCAGGCCCGCGCCCTCGGCGTGCTGGAGCGTACGGCGCATCAGGTAGGCGGCCCGGTGAGGGCCGGCGGCCTTGGTGACGGCGTCCAGGGAGGCCGCCCACTCGGCGGTCTCCTCGGTGTCACGGTCCGGGAGCTGGTCGAGCTCGCTCGGAATCTTGCCTACGGGATCGGTCATGATCGCCGCCTTCCGGACAGGTGGGGGTGGAGAAGGGGTGCCTTGTCGTGGCAGGACAGGGCGAAGGGCCGGGTAGCGGCCCGCCGAAGACTGTAAGCCGCCGATCGATGATCGATCAAAGGGTTGAGGGGGAAAACCTCTTCGGATCGAGAAAGTCGGCACAGGGTGCCGCGAAAATGGGCACCCGGTGCCTTGTTTTCGCAGGTGGGGAGGCGGATGAGGGTGGGCGCGCACGAATGAGCGGGCCTCCTCGGGGGCCCGCTCAGGGGTGTGCGATGCCGTCAGGCTCTCGGCGCGCAGCCGAGGACGTGGGCCTTGACGAGGGCGCCGATGTTCGGGTCGCCGCGGCGGAAGGCCTCCACCAGCTCCTGGTGCTCCTCCGCGTACGACTTCTGGACCGTGCCCAGCCAGCGGATCGACAGGGCCGTGAAGACCTCGATGCCCAGGCCCTCCCAGGTGTGCAGCAGCACGCTGTTCCCGGCCGCCTTCACCAGCTCGCGGTGGAAGGCCACCGTGTGCCGCACCTGCGCCGTCCCGTCGGCCGTCCGGTCCGCCTCGTACAGGGCCGCCACATGCGGCTCCAGGGCCGAGCAGTCCGCCGCGAGCCGCGTCGCCGCCAGCTCCGCCGCGATCTGCTCCAGACCGGCCCGGACCGGGTAGCTCTCCTCCAGGTCGGCCGCCGTGAGATTCCGTACCCGTACACCCTTGTTGGGGGAGGACTCGATCAGCCGCAGCGACTCCAGCTCGCGCAGCGCCTCGCGCACCGGCGTCTGGCTGACCTCCAGCTCCGTGGCGATCCGGCGCTCCACGATCCGCTCGCCCGGCTTCCAGCGCCCGCTGACGATGCCCTCCACGATGTGCTCGCGGATCTGTTCGCGCAGCGAGTGGACGACGGGGACGCTCATGAAGCCGCTCCTTAAGGGACGCGTTGACACTCAAGACAATACGGCGGCGCCCCCGCCCGGAAACACTTCCGGGCGGGGGCGCCGCAGGTGAGGCTCGTTACGTTGCCTTACAGGCCGAGCTCGACCTCGAACTCGCCGGCCTCCAGGATCGCCTTGACGGCCGTCAGGTAGCGGGCGGCGTCGGCGCCGTCCACCAGACGGTGGTCGTAGGAGAGCGTCAGGTACGTCATGTCGCGGACGCCGATGACGGTGCCCTCGGCGGTCTCGATGACGGCCGGGCGCTTGACCGTGGCACCGATGCCCAGGATGGCGACCTGGTTCGGCGGCACGATGATCGTGTCGAACAGCGCACCGCGCGAACCGGTGTTGCTGATGGTGAAGGTCGCACCGGCCAGCTCGTCCGGGGTGATCTTGTTGCCGCGGACCTTGCCGGCCAGCTCGGCCGTGGCCTTGGCGATACCGGCGATGTTCAGGTCGCCCGCACCCTTGATGACCGGCGTCATCAGACCCTTCTCGGAGTCCACGGCGATGCCGATGTTCTCCGAGTCGAAGTACGTGATGGTGCCCTCGTCCTCGTTGATCCGGGCGTTGATGACCGGGTGGGCCTTCAGCGCCTGGGCCGCCGCCTTGACGAAGAACGGCATCGGGGAGAGCTTCACGCCCTCGCGGGCGGCGAAGGAGTCCTTCGCCTGGCCGCGCAGCTTCATCAGCTTGGTGATGTCGACCTCGACGACCGAGGACAGCTGGGCCTGGCCGTGCAGCGCCTTCATCATGTTGTCGCCGATGACCTTGCGCATGCGGGTCATCTTGACGGTCTGACCACGCAGCGGGGAGACCTCGAGGGCCGGGGCCTTCGCAGCGGCCACCGGAGCGGCGGCGGCGGGGGCCGGGGCGGCCTTCTTGGCCTCGGCGGCCGCGAGGACGTCCTGCTTGCGGATACGGCCGCCGACGCCGGTGCCCTTGACGGACGCCAGGGCGACGCCGTGCTCGGAGGCGAGCTTGCGGACCAGCGGGGTCACGTACGCGCCCTCGTCCTCCGGGGCGGCCGGGGAGACGGCCGGAGCGGCGGGCGCGACCGGAGCCGGAGCGGCCACGGGGGCCGGGGCGGCGGGCGCGACCGGAGCCGGAGCGGCGGCCGGGGCGGCCGGGGCGGGAGCCGGAGCCGGGGCGGCGGGGGCGGCCGGGGCCGGGGCGGCGGCGGGCGCGGCGGGAGCAGCCGGGGCCGGGGCGGCCGGGGCGGCACCCGCGGCGCCGATGACGGCCAGCTTGGCGCCGACCTCGGCGGTCTCGTCCTCGGCGACCACGATCTCGAGCAGCACGCCCGAGGCCGGGGCGGGGATCTCGGTGTCGACCTTGTCCGTGGAGACCTCGAGCAGCGGCTCGTCGGCCTCGACGGTCTCGCCGACCGACTTCAGCCAGCGGGTCACGGTGCCCTCGGTGACGGACTCGCCGAGCGCCGGCAGGACGACGTCCGTACCGGTGGCGCCACCGGCAGGAGCGGCAGCCGGAGCCGGGGCGGCGGGCGCGGCCGGAGCGGCCGGAGCCTCGGCGACCGGCGCGGGGGCGGCGGCCGGAGCCGGCTCGGCGGCGGGGGCCGGAGCGGCCGCGGGAGCGGCGCCCGAACCGTCGTCGATGATGGCCAGCTCGGCGCCGACCTCGACGGTCTCGTCCTCGGCGACCTTGATGGAGGCGAGGACGCCCGACGCGGGGGCGGGGATCTCGGTGTCGACCTTGTCGGTCGAGACCTCGAGCAGCGGCTCGTCGGCCTCGACACGCTCACCCTCGGCCTTGAGCCAGCGGGTGACGGTGCCCTCGGTGACGCTCTCGCCGAGCGCCGGCAGGGTTACGGAAACCGACATGGTTTCAGTTGCTCCTAACGAATTGCGGAAAGTGGTCGTCGCGCCCGTGACGTGAGCGTCAGTCGTGGGAGTGCAGAGGCTTGCCGGCCAGGGCCAGGTGGGCCTCGCCGAGCGCCTCGTTCTGCGTCGGGTGGGCGTGGATGAGCTGCGCGACCTCGGCCGGCAGCGCCTCCCAGTTGTAGATCAGCTGCGCTTCGCCGACCTGCTCGCCCATGCGGTCACCGACCATGTGGACGCCGACCACGGCACCGTCCTTGACCTGGACGAGCTTGATCTCGCCCGCGGTCTTGAGGATCTTGCTCTTGCCGTTGCCCGCGAGGTTGTACTTCAGGGCGACGACCTTGTCCGCGCCGTAGATCTCCTTGGCCTTGGCCTCGGTGATACCGACGGAGGCGACCTCGGGGTGGCAGTACGTCACCCGCGGCACGCCGTCGTAGTCGATCGGAACGGTCTTCAGACCGGCCAGACGCTCCGCCACCAGGATGCCCTCGGCGAAGCCGACGTGCGCGAGCTGGAGGGTGGGGACCAGGTCGCCCACCGCGGAGATCGTCGGGACGTTCGTCCGCATGTACTCGTCGACGAGCACGTAGCCGCGGTCCATCGCGACGCCCTGCTCCTCGTAACCGAGACCGGCCGAGACCGGGCCGCGGCCGATGGCGACCAGCAGCACCTCGGCCTCGAAGGTCTTGCCGTCGGCCAGGGTGACCTTGACGCCGTTCTCGGTGTACTCGGCGGACTGGAAGAACGTGCCGAGGTTGAACTTGATGCCGCGCTTGCGGAAGGCGCGCTCAAGAAGCTTGGAGCTGTTCTCGTCCTCGACCGGGACTAGGTGCTTCAGACCCTCGATGACGGTCACGTCGGTGCCGAAGGACTTCCACGCGGACGCGAACTCGACGCCGATGACACCGCCGCCGAGGATGATCGCGGACTCCGGGACACGGTCCAGGGTCAGCGCGTGATCCGAGGAGATGATCCGGTTGCCGTCGATCTCCAGGCCCGGCAGCGACTTCGGTACGGAACCGGTGGCGAGGAGGACGTGACGGCCCTCGACGCGGCGGCCGTCCACGTCGACGGAGGTGGGGGAGGAGAGGCGGCCGTGGCCCTCGATGTACGTCACCTTACGGGAGGCGACGAGACCCTGCAGACCCTTGTAGAGGCCCGAGATCACGTCGTCCTTGTACTTGTGCACGGCCTTGATGTCGATGCCCTCGAAGGAGGCCTTGACACCGAACTGCTCCGCCTCGCGCGCCTGGTCGGCGACCTCGCCGGCGTGGAGCAGCGCCTTCGTGGGGATGCAGCCGTTGTGCAGGCAGGTGCCGCCGAGCTTGTTCTTCTCGATCAGTGCGACGTCCAGGCCCAGCTGCGCTCCGCGCAGCGCCGCGGCATAACCGCCGCTACCGCCGCCGAGGATCACTAGGTCGAAAACGGTGCTGGCGTCGTTCGCCACGTCACGTCCTCCATGCATGTGCGCCGGTCGCCGGTCTTCTCTGACCGGGCGGCGGCTGGTGTTCGGCCGCTTTTATTTCGGCCCTGTGGTGGGGGCCCTGTCCTGCCGAGAACCCATCTTCGCACTTGTTCCCGGAAGGCGGGACGCGGGGCCGGTCTCTGAGACGGGGCGATCGTCCGTACGGACGGGCGATCAGGGTGTACGAACGTACGGATTCCGTTGTCGGTGAACGTGTCCGGCCCCGGAGAGACCTCCCCGGGGCCGGACACGGATCACACCGGTCAGAGCTCGCCGTCGGCCGTACGCTCCGCCAGCTTCACCAGGGTGCGGACCGCGGATCCCGTGCCGCCCTTCGGGGTGTAGCCGTACGGCGCGCCCTCGTGGAAGGCCGGGCCCGCGATGTCGAGGTGGGCCCAGGTGATGCCCTCGCCCACGAACTCCTGCAGGAACAGACCGGCGACCAGGCCGCCGCCCATCCGCTCGCCCATGTTCGCGATGTCCGCGGTCGGGGAGTCCATGCCCTTGCGCAGCTCCACGGGGAGCGGCATCGGCCAGGACTGCTCGCCGACCTCCTCGGCGATCTCGTGGATCGCGGTGCGGTAGTCGTCGTCGTTGGCCATGATCCCGAACATGCGGTGGCCGAGCGCCAGGACCATCGCGCCGGTCAGGGTCGCCACGTCGACGATCGCGTCCGGGTTCTCCTCCGAGGCGCGGGTCAGCGCGTCGGCCAGGACCAGCCGGCCCTCGGCGTCCGTGTTGAGGACCTCGACGGTCTTGCCGCTGTACATGCGCAGCACGTCGCCGGGGCGGGTGGCCGAGCCCGACGGCATGTTCTCGGCGAGCGCCAGCCAGCCGGTGACGTTGACGGCCAGACCGATCCGGGCGGCGGCGACGACCGCGGCGAACACGGCGGCGGCGCCGCTCATGTCGCACTTCATCGTCTCGTTGTGACCGGCCGGCTTCAGGGAGATGCCGCCCGAGTCGTAGGTGATGCCCTTGCCGACCAGGGCCAGGGTCTTCTCCGCCTCCGGGTGGGTGTACGCGATCCGGACGAGCCGCGGCGGGTTCTCCGAGCCGTTGCCGACGCCCAGGATGCCGCCGAAGCCGCCCTTGGCCAGCGCCTTCTCGTCGAGGACCTGGACCTTGAGGCCGTGCTCCTTGCCCGCGGCCTGCGCCTGGGCGGCGAAGGTGGCCGGCGTGAGGTCGTTCGGCGGCATGTTGATCAGGTCGCGGGCGCGGTTGATCTCCTCGGTGAGCGCCTGCGCGCGCTCCGCGGCGGCCTTGAAGGCCTTGTCGCGCGGCTTGCCGCCGAGCAGGGCGACCTCGGCCAGCGGCTTCTTCGCGTCCTTGCCGTTCTTGCTGTCCTGGTACGCGGTGAAGGTGTACGCGCCGAGCAGCGCGCCCTCCGCGATCGCCTCGGCGTCCTCGGCGGACGCGACCGGCAGCGCGAACGCGGCCTTCTTCGTGCCGTGCAGGGTGCGGGCGGCGGTACCGGCGGCGCGGCGCAGCGCCTCGGCGCCGTACACCTCGCCGTCCTCGGGGGCGGAGCCCAGGCCGACGGCGAGCACGACAGGGGCCTTCAGGCCGGCGGGGGCGGGCAGCTTGGTCGCTTCACCCTCGGCACCCGCGGCGCCCAGGGTCTCCAGGACGGCGGCGAGCTTACCGTCGAACGCCTTGTCCACGGCCTCGGCGCCGGGGGCGACGACCAGGCCCTTTCCGGACTTCGCGACGCCGACGACGAGGGCGTCGGCGCGCAGCGTCGCCGCACCGGCAGTGCTGAGAGTGAGAGCAGTCACGGTGGTGAAATCTCGCTTCCATTGAGTTCTGTGGCGGTCGAGGGATGGGCCGACCGTGCCCGCCGCATCGTATTTCGGCCCGGAGAGCGCCGAGAACGAGCCTACGCTCGCTCGTCCTGTTCGCTCACGGCGACGGTGATTCACTCATCCGTGGTGTCTCTTTCACGTTTACCGCGCGAGGGCCGAGGGCTCCTCCACACTCGCCTCATTCCCGCAAGGGCGGCACCAGCCCCTTTGCATCATCCGCATCATCTCCACAGGTCCTCCCAGAACGGCGGGGGCCTGTCGAGGGGGGACACCACTCCGATGGACTCTGCCGGATCCCGCATGCCCAGAACAGCCAGGACCGCGGCCCTGCTCGCCGCCGCGCTCCTCGCCACCGTCGTCCCGTCCGCGGGCGCGAGCGCCGCCGAAACGGTGCCGCGGATCGACCTCACCGTCCTGGTCGTCGACGACGGCGGCAGCGCCGTGGAGGCGATCACCGCCGAGCTGCGCTCCACCGGCGTCCCGTACCGCCGGGTCGATCTGGCCGATTCCGGCCGCCCGGTGATCGACGCCGGCTTCCTCAGCGAGCCGGCCGACAGTGCGACCGGCCGCCCCCGGGCCAAGTACCAGGGCGTCGTGCTGCCCCACGAGGCCGCCTTCGGCCCCGACTCCGCCGAGCAGGCCGCGCTCGCCGCGTACGGCAGGACCTTCGGCATCCCGCAGGTCGACGCGTACACCTGGGCCCACCCCGGCGTCGGCCTCGACTACACCTCCGACGGCGGCTTCTCCGGCCCCCTCGACGGGGCCGCCGCCTCCGTCACCACCGCCGGCCGGGCGGGACCCTTCCGCTACCTCGACGGGCCGCTGACCTTCGAGGACAACGACCCGTCGATCTCCGAGAGCTACGGCTACGCGGGCCGCCCGCGCGAGGGCTTCACCAGCTACCTCGACATCCCCGTCGACGGCGGCGGACGGGCCAGCCTGATCGGCGAGTACGCCCACGACGGGCGCCGCGAGCTCGTCGTCACCTTCGCCTACAACCAGTACCAGCGGCAGTTCCGGGCGCTCGCCCGCGGCATCGTCGAGTGGCTCACCCAGGGCGTCCACCTCGGTCGCAGCCGGAACTACTTCTCCGTCCACGTCGACGACGTCTTCGCCCCCGACGCGCGCTGGGACACCGAACGCAACTGCACCCCCGGCGACTTCGACTGCGTCGGGGACGAGGGCGAGGGCGAGAACCCCGTCCGGATGACCGCCGAGGACGCCCGGTACGCGGCCGCCTGGCAGAAGGCCGCGGGCTTCACGCTCGACATGGTCTACAACGGCGGCCAGGGCGAGCAGTGGAAGACCGAGCACGGCGGCACCGACCCGCTCGCCGCGCAGCTGATCGCCGACCGCGCCCAGTACCGCTGGATCAACCACACCTACACCCACCCCTTCCTCGGCTGCGTCCAGGACACCAGCACCGTCCCCTGGACGTGCGCCGAGAACCTCAGCGGCAGCACGCTCTGGATGAGCCGCTCCGAGATCTCCGGGCAGATCCGCGACAACCACAACTGGGCCGTCGGCAAGGGCCTCTCGGTCGACCGCGCCGAGCTCGTCACCGGCGAGCACTCCGGCCTGAAGATCCTCCCGCAGCAGCCCACCGACAACCCCAACCTCGCCGGCGCGCTCTCCGACAACCGCGTGAAGTGGGTCGCGAGCGACAACTCCCGCGAGCCCGGACAGCGGGCCGTCGGCACCGGTACGGCCGCCGCGAAGACCGTCCCGCGCCACCCGATGAACGTGTACTACAACGTGGGCACGGCCGCCGAGATGGCCGACGAGTACAACTGGGTCTACACCTCGCGCGCCGACGGCGGCAGCGGGATCTGCGAGACCAACCCGGCCTCCACCTGCCTGCCCGCCCCGCTCGACACCGCCACCGGGTACGCCTCCCACATCGTCCCGCAGGAGGCCCGCACGGCCCTCTCCCACATCGTGGCGAACGACCCGCGCCCGCACTACGTCCACCAGTCCAACCTCGCCGAGGAGCGCACCCTCTACCCCGTCCTCGACCGGGTCCTCGCCGACTACCGGACCCTCTTCGCCGACAACACCCCCCTGGTGAACCCCCGTCAGCGCGAGGTCGGCACCGAGCTCAACCGCCGTACCGCCTGGGATCAGGCCCTCGCGGCCGGCAAGGTCACCGCGTACCGCGTCGGCACCACCGTCACCGTCAAGGCGCCCTCCGGCGTGACCGCCCCGGTCACCGCGCCCGAGGGAACCCGTAAGCAACTCCTCCTCGGCACGGCGGTCTTCGGGACGCCGTACGCGGGCGCGCGGTCCGCGTGGACGGCCCCGGAGTCGCTGCAGTCCGCGATCACCCTCAAGCTGCCGACCGCCTGACCAGCACGTCACTTCTGGGGGAGAGGCACACATGCCGAGCAGTGGCCGTCACGTCACCATGCTCACCGAAGGCACCTATCCGCACGTCCACGGGGGAGTGAGCACGTGGTGCGACCAGCTCGTCCGGGGCATGCCGGAGGTCGACTTCGCCGTCCTCGCGCTCACCGGCAGCGGGCGTGAACCGGTCACCTGGGAGCTGCCGCCCAACGTGTACCGCCACACCTCGTTCCCGCTCTGGGGCGCCGCCCCGGAGCGGGGCGGCCGGCCCCTGCTGGGCCGTCGGCGCAGCCGCTTCGCCGACACCTACGAGCGCTTCCTGCTCTCGATCCTCGACCCCGAGGCCGGCTACGACTTCGGCGAGGGCCTCTACGCCCTGGCCGAACTGGCCCGGCGCGGAAGGCTCACCGCCGCCCTGCGCTCCGAGCGCACGCTGCGTTCGCTGATGTGGATCTGGACCATGCCGCACCTGCCGACGGCCGCGGCCCGGCCCACCGTCCACGACGCCCTCACCGCCACCGACCTGCTGGAACACGCGCTGCGCCCGCTCGCCGCCCGGATATCCGACAGCAGCGTCGCGCACGCGGTCTCCAGCGGACTCGCGACCCTGCCGGCGCTCGCCGCCCAGCACTTCGAAGGGGTGCCCTTCCTGCTCACCGAACACGGCATCTATCTCCGCGAGCGCTACCTCGGATACCGCACCGAGGCCCAGCGCTGGCCCGTCAAGGCCCTGATGCTCGGCTTCTACCGCGAGCTCAACACCCTCGGCTACCGCAAGGCCGACCTGATCACCCCCTGCAACCAGTACAACCGGCGCTGGGAGGAGCGCGGCGGCGCCCCCGCCGACCGCATCCGGACCGTCTACAACGGCGTGGACCCGGCCGCGTTCCCCTGGGCGGGCCCCGAACCGGAGGTCCCCACGCTCAGCTGGTGCGGCCGGATCGACCCCATCAAGGACCTGGAGACGCTGATCCGGGCGTACGCGATCTCCCGCGCCGAACTGCCCGAGCTGAGGCTGCGGTTGTTCGGCCCGGTCCCGGCCGGGAACGAGGACTACCGGACCCGCCTGGAGAAGCTGGCGGCCGAGCTGGGCGTCACCGACGGCATCACCTTCGAGGGGCGGGTCTCCGATGTGGCCGGCGCCTATGCGGCGGGGAGCGTGGTGGTGCTGTCCTCGATCAGCGAGGGCTTCCCCTTCTCCCTGATCGAGGCGATGTCCTGCGGCCGGGCGACGGTCTCCACGGACGTGGGCGGGGTACGGGAGGCCGTCGGCGACACGGGAGTCGTCGTCCCGCCGCGCGAGCCCGCCGTGATGGCCGCGGCCGTGACGGAGCTGCTGCGCGACGGGGAGCGGCGGGCCGAACTGGGGCGCAGGGCCCGGCAGCGGGTCGTCGACCGGTTCACGCTGCACCGCTCGGTGGACGGCTTCCGGCAGATCTACCGCGAGCTCGCCGGACAGCCGGTGTGCCCGGCGCCCGAACCGGAGGACTGGACGGTCCGCCTCACCGACCCCTGGCGCCAGGACCTCGTCGGCGGAGGCTCCCTGTCATGAGCGGCTCCCTCTGGCTGAAGAACGGCTCCATGCGGGACACGCTGCCGGTGATCCCGCGACCGCGCGGCGGCGCGGGACCCGGCGCCCGACGCGAGGGGTGCGCCGCGCCCGACGCCCACGGCCCGACGCCCGCCGTGCCGGACGCTCCCCGCGCGTCGGCCCGCCCCGCGCACGGCCCGACGCCCGCCGTGCCGGACGCTCCCCGCGCGTCGGCCCGCCCCGCGCACGGCCCGACGCCCGCCGTGCCGGACGCTCCCCGCGCGTCGGCCCGCCCCGCGCACGGCCCGACGCCCGCCGTGCCGGATGCTCCCCGCGCGTCGGCTCGCGCCGCGCACGGCCCGGCCGCTTCGCACGGCGCATGCGCGTGCTGCGCCGACGGACCCGGCGCCGGCCGCCCGGCGGGCGCGGTTGCGTCGCCCCGCGCGGCGGAGTGCCGCCCGCCCCACCCGCTTCGCACGGCGGAAGCCGGGCCGGCCCGGTGCGTCTCGGGCGAGGGCCCGCAGGGGTGGTGCGCCGCGACGCATGCCGCGCCCGGCCGGTGCGGTGGGCGCGGCTCGCTGTCCGCCGGACCCGGCAGACCCGACGCGCCCAGCGCCGCCGACGGCCCGCGGCGGACTGACGGGGCGACGACCGACGCGGGCGCCTGCACCACGTGCGCCCCGGACCTGGTCCCCGGCCCGCACGGGCCCCTCGCCCCGGACCCGGTCCCCGGCCCGCACGGGCCCCTCGCCCCCGACCCCCTCGACGAACTCGCCGATCGGCTGCACGCGTTGGCCGCCGACGCCGTCCACCCCGACGAGATAGCCGCGATCCTGGAGTCGGACGGCATGACCGACGACCACATCCGCCTCACCTACGGGCGCGCCGACTCCTTCGCCCTCGCCGAGGAGCTCTACGCGCGCGTGGAGCGGCGCCACCCCGCCCCCGAGGCGCCGCCCGCGGGCCCCTGGCACACCGGACTCGCCGGCTGCCTGCTGCGCGGCCTCGTCTTCGCCCTGCCCGGCCTCGCGTACGTGCTGGGGGCGCCGCTCCTGGGCGGGCCGGCCACGGCCCCGCTGCTCGCCGGAGCCGTCGCCGGGTGGGTGTGGAACCAGGCCCTGTCCCACCGCGCGTACTCCTGGCTCGGCCTCGGCGACCGCGGGGCCGCCGCCCGCGCCCTGCTGGTCGGTGCCCCGGCAGGCGCGCTCGTCGGCTCGACCGTCGCCTTCGCGGCCGCCGATCCCGGCGAATGGCCGGTCGTCGTGTTCGCCGCCGGGCAGTCCCTCTACCTCGGCGCCGCGACCGTCCTGCTCGTCCTCGGCCGCGAACGCGCCCTGCTCTGCGCCCTGCTGCCGCTCGCCGGAGCCGTGCCCGCGTTCCGGTACGACCTTCCCGACCCGCTCCGCGCCGCGCTGCTGATCCTCTCCCTCACGGCCACGGTCGCCTTCGCGTCGATCGTGCTGCGCCCCGCCGGCCGGCGGCCCCGGTCCGGCCCCCCGCTCGCCGCCTCCCTCCCGTACGGCCTCTTCGGCCTCGGCAGCGGCCTGCTCGTGCTGTACGCGGGGGCCGGCGACGCCCTCGTGACGGGCGCCGCGCCCGTGGTCGCGCTCACGCTCTCCATGGGGCCCGCGGAGTGGCTGCTGCACCGCTTCCGCAGCGAGAGCCTCGCCGGACTGCGGACCCTCACCAGCGCGCACGCGTTCCGGTGGGCGGCCGTGGGAACGCTCGCCCGCTGCCTCGGCGCCTATCTCGCGGTGCTGCTCGCCCTGGCCTCCGTCGGCACCCTGCTGTGGCCCGGCGCCCCGGCGCTCGACGGGATCCGGCTCCTCGGGCTGCTGCTCGTCGGGATCGTGCTCTGGCTCGGCCTGCTCCTCCAGGCCTTCGGCGCGGTACGCGGCGCGGCCACGGTCTGCACCCTCGCCGCCGCGGCCCAGACCCTCACCCCGGCCTCCGGCCCGGCCGTCGCGGCGACGGCCGCCGCCGTCCTGACCGTCCTGGCCTGCGCCCTCCTCGCCCGCCCCACCGCCCACCGTGCTTAGTCACCGTTGAGGACCCACCCGTGAACTCCTCCCTGCTGGTGCCCTTCTACGAGCATCCGGCCGACCGGCCCGAGGACTGGTCCGCCGTGATCGAGGCCGCGCCGTCGCTCTACGGCGTGGTCATCAACCCCGCGAACGGCGCGGGGACGCGCCCCGACCCCGCCTTCGCCGCCGTCGCCGAGCGGCTCCGGGCCGCCGGGGTGCGTGTGCTCGGCTACACCGACACCGCGTACGGCCGCCGGCCGCACGGCGAGGTCGTCGCCGAACTGCTGCGCCACCGCGACTGGTACGGGGCCGACGGCGCCTTCCTCGACCAGGTGCCCACCGCGCCCGATGCCCTCGCCCACGTCCGCCGCGTCGGCGTCGCCGCCCGCGCCGCCGGGGCCCGGACGCTGGTCCTCAACCACGGCGCGCACCCCGACCCCGGCTACGCCGAACTCGCCGATCTGCTGGTCACCTTCGAGGGCCCCTGGGACACGTACCGCGGCCTGGACCTGCCGGTCGCCGACCACTACTGCCATCTGGTCTACGCGGCCCCCCGCGAGGCCCAGCCGACCACGCGCGTCCACTGCACGGTCCCGGGCACCGGCGCCCACCCCTGGGGCACGCTCCCGCACGCCCTGGAGCCGTGCCGGCAGCACGGATGAGTCGCCGAGCCGCTAGGACGCGCCCTTGCGGGTCTCGACGTAGCAGGTGACGCGCCCGGCGCCGGCGTCCCGCCACGCGCGCTCGGACGACCACATGTACCAGTAACGGCCGGCCTGCACGGACTCCTTCGTCCAGGAGGACGGGGCGGCGCGGTACGCGTCGCGGCAGGCGTCACGCGCCGCGGACCTCGCGGCGGCCGCGCCGGGGTACGCGCGCTCGCCGAGCGACTTCTGCGCCCACACCCGCCCGTCGTGAGGCTCCGCGCAGGGCACGCTCACGACCGACTGCGCCTCGCGCTGCCCGGTGTTGAAGTCGACGCAGTTCCCGGCCTTCACCTCGGCGACGGGCAGCACGGCCTCGGCGGCCTTCCGGACCTTCCCCGTGGGGGTCGTGGCCGGCTGCGACGCGCCGTACCCGCTGAGGGTGAGCTCCATCGTCAGGGAGGTCATACCGGCGAAGACGCCCCCCTCCTTCTCCAGGAGGCCGGTGAGGTCCGCCCGGCCGTGGGTGATCCTGCCCTGGGCGTCCACGGACACGGTCAGGGGATGCCCGGCCTCTTCCACGCCGGGGGCGACGTACAGAGGGGTTCTGAGCTCGTTGCTCAGATCCCGCGGGAACATCTCCTGCGTCACGGTGTGCGGCAGCTCGGCCCGGTAGTCGCGGCCGGCGCCCGCGGGGTGCTGCTTCTGCGCCTTCGCACCGCTGATGCCTTCCAGCAGCATGCCGCCGACCGGGCTCTCCGTGCCGCGCAGGTGGTCGATCGGGTCGTCCCCGAAGACCCCGAGGGTGTCGGCGCTGCTGTACGCGAGCCAGTACGGCGAGGACTCCGCGCGGTAGCGGATCTGCTGCCGGTCGATCAGATAGCTGCCCGAGGTGTCGCCGTGGCCCCGGCCGGGAGTCCGGCCGAGGAGCGTCTCCTTGGCCCGCTCGTCGAACTTCTCCGGTATCCGCCAGCTCACCGTCGCCTCGCCCACGCCCCGCGCGAAGTCGAGCCGGCCGCTGACCGTCTGCACGGCCCGGCCCTTCCTCGACTCGAAGGTCAGCGTCTGGGTGAAGCTCGCGGTGCCCGCCTTCTGCGTCTCGCGCAGGGCCAGGAAGACCTGGCGGTCGAGCGGCTGGTCGAAGACCGGGTGCTGCGAAGGGCTCGCCTTCGGCTCGGCACCCCCGTCGTCGGCACCACCGCCGCAGGCGGTGAGCAGCAGGGAGGCGGCGGCGAGCGCGGCGGCGGTACGGGCGAGGCGTCTGATCACGCCTTCATGACCGGGCGGACGCGCGGAGGGTTGCCCTCCGGCGCATCACGAAACGATCACCCCGGCGATCAACCCAGGGTCAGCGCGACGAGCGCCACCGTGCCCGCCACCTCCTCCACCGCCCCGAACACATCGCCCGTCACCCCGCCGAACCGCCGCACACACCGCCGCAGCAGCAGCGCCGCCGCGCCGAGCCCCGCGACGGCCGCGAGGACGTGACGCAGCGCGTCGTACGGGGAGAACAGCGCGCCCGCCACCGCGCACCCCACCAGGACGCCCGCGGTCACCAGGGCCGCGGCGCGGACCGGGACGGTGGAGGCGACCATCGCGCCCAGGCCCTCCGGGCGAGCCGCCGGAACGCCGTGGCGGGAGGCGTGGGTGAGCGCGAGGCGCGCGACCGTGGCGGCGAGGGCGGCGGCGACCGTACCGTACGCCCAGCCCTCCTCGTACAGCCGGTACAGCGCGGCGACCTGGGCGAAGAGGACGAAGAGCAGCACGATGACACCGAAGGGGCCGATGTCCGACTGCTTCATGATCCGCAGCGCGTCCTCCGCCGGCTTCGCGCTGCCGAGCCCGTCCGCCGTGTCCGCGAGCCCGTCCAGGTGCAGGCCCCGGGTCATCAGCGCCGGGACCGAGGCCGTGACCACCGCCGCGAGCAGCGGGCCGGAGCCGAGCAGCAGGAACACCCCGCCGAGCGCGGCGGAGAAGAGCCCGACGACGAGACCCGCGAGCGGGGCCCAGAGCATTCCGGCCCGCGCCGCGTCCCGGTCCCAGCGGGTGATGCGGGCGGGGAGCACGGTGAGGGTGCCGAAGGCGAAACGCAGGCCGTCCATCCGGGGAGCGTAAAGCAGAGCCGCACCTTGTAAGTTGCGCATCAGGCACATATCGGAAGCGGGTGGCATGGGTCACTGGTTCTACCGCAACTTCGTCGAGCCGGGAAAGCTCCCGCTGCTCATCGCCCTCGCCTCGTTCGTCGTGACCTTCTTGGTCACGCGGATGATCGTCCGGATGATCAGGGCCGGGAAGGGCCCGTTCCGCAATGTGAAGGCCGCGGGCGGGCTGCACATCCACCACGTCGTGCCGGGCGTCGTGCTGACCGTCGGCGGCGGCTTCGGCGCGGTGGCCACCGGCCGTGAGGGGGTCACCGCCTGCGTCTTCGCGGCGGTCTTCGGGATCGGCGCGGGCCTCGTCCTGGACGAGTTCGCGCTGATCCTCCACCTTGACGACGTCTACTGGAGCGACGAGGGCCGCAAGAGCGTCGAGGTGGTCGTCCTGACCGCGGCCCTGGTGATGCTCGTCCTCGGCGGCTTCTCGCCGTTCGGCGTCGACGAACTCACCGCGGAAGAGCGCCAGAACCGGTCCGCCTTCATCCTCACCCTGTTGGTGAACTTCCTGTTCGTCCTCGTCGCCCTGGTGAAGGGGAAGTTCCGGATGGCCGTCATCGGCACGCTGGTGCCGTTCGTGGCGGTCATCGGCGCCGTACGGCTCGCCCGGCCCGGCTCCTGGTGGTCCCGGCGCGCCTACGCCCGCCGCCCCAAGGCCCGGGCCCGCTCCCGGCTGCGCACCTACCGGCACGACCGACGCTGGGACCGCGTCCGCCGCAAGGTTCAGGACGTGATCGGCGGCTTCCAGGAGCGCGTCCCGGGGCGGGGCTCCGACGCGCCCTGACGGCGTTCGCGCCAGGCCATGACCGCCACGAGCACGAGCACCGCCGCGATCGCCGCCAGATGCTCCTTGCCCGCCAGGTTGTTCTTGAACAGCACCTCGACGACCATCGCCACGACCACGAGCGTCCCCGTCCACCAGGCCCGGTGGCGCCAGCAGACGTAGACGGCGAGGCCGACCACCGCCGCCGAGGGGCCGGTGTCGACGACCCGCGCGTCCGAGGCGGGCAGCCCCAGCGGGCTGTCAGGGCCGAGCGCGATCCCGGCCCGGGCGTACAGCGTCCCGGCCAGCGTCGCCAGATACGCGAGGGCGAGCGTCCGCCACCGCCCCAGACAGATCTCGGCGATCCCGAACACCAGCAGGATCTGCGCGAGCGCGCCCCACACCGGCAGATCGAGCGCGGGGACGAAGAGCGAGAGCGGGGTTCGCAGGAGGGCGAGCCAGAGCGGGACCTCGGCCCGCACCGAGCCGATGTCCTGGACCGGCTGGTACCCCCAGTCCTGGTTCTGCACGAGCTGGAACAGCGCCGTGAGGCAGACGGCGGCCAGCGTCATCGGGATCGCGCGCCATCGTCTCGTGACGAGCGCCGTCCGTACGGTGGTGAACAGCGGTCCCCACTCACGGCGCGCGAATGCCTGCAGCGAGGGGCTCAACGCCGGCCCTCCAGGTGCTTGCGGTGCATCCAGTTCGGCAGGCCGGGGGCTTCCAGGAAGCCTTCGGCGCGGCCCGCGGCGAGGCCGATGCGCAGCAGGTCGGCGCTCTTCTCGAAGAGCATGAAGCGGGGCTCCCAGATCGGTCGGTACTTGGCGTTGGCGCGGTACAGCGACTCGATCTGCCACCAGCGGGAGAAGAAGCCGAGCAGCGAACGCCACATCCGCAGCACGGGTCCCGCCCCGAGCTTCGAGCCACGTTCGAAGACGGAACGGAACATGGCGAAGTTCAGCGAGACCTGGGTGATCCCGATCTCCTTCGCGCGCTGGAGGAGTTCGATGACCATGAACTCCATCAGGCCGTTCTCGGAGTCCCGGTCACGGCGCATCAGATCCAGCGAGAGGCCCTTGGGGCCCCAGGGGACGAACGAGAGCACCGCGCGCAGCTCGCCCCGCTCGTCGGCGCACTCCAGCATCACGCACTGACCGTCCCGCGGATCGCCGAGCCGGCCGAGCGCCATCGAGAAGCCCCGCTCGGTGGCACCGTCGCGCCAGTCGTCGGCCTTGCGGAGCAGTTCGTCCATCTCGTCGGCCGGGATGTCCTCGTGGCGCCGGACGCGCACCTCGTACCCGGCGCGCTTGACCCGGTTGAACGCCTGCCGCACCGTGCGCATGGCCCGGCCGTCGAGGGTGAACTCGTCGATGTCCACGATCGCCTCGTCGCCCAGTTCGAGCGCGTCCAGGCCGTGCCGGGCGTAGATGGTGCCCGCCTCCTCGCTCGCGCCCATCACGGCCGGGATCCAGCCGTGCTCGCGGGCCTCGGCCAGCCACGGCTCGATCGCCCCCGGCCATGCCTCGGGGTCGCCGATCGGGTCGCCGGAGGCGAGCGAGACCCCGCCGACGACCCGGTAGGCGACGGCGGCCTTCTCGCTGGGGGACCACACCACGCTCTTCTCGCGGCGCAGCGCGAAGTAGCCGAGCGAGTCGCGCTCTCCGTGCTTGTCGAGCAGCAGCCGGAGCCTCTCCTCGTCCTCCTCGGTCAGCGGGTCGACGGCCCGGCGCGAACGGAAGGCGGCGAAGAGCACCGCGAACAGCAGCAGCGTGGACAGGACGTTGATGGTGACGTCGACCCAGCCGGGGGTGGCGATCCCGTCGAAGCGCGAGTCGTCGGCGGCGACGGTGACCAGCCGCATCACGCCGTACCGCCAGCGCTCCAGGAAGGTGGAGGTGCCGGTGGAGGTGTTGGTGACGGTGACCAGGCCCGCGGCGAGCAGGGAGGTGACGAACAGTCCGCCGACCGCCACGGCCGCGGCGAGCAGCGGGTTGGAGCGGTCGCCCTTCGCGTAGAACTCCTTGCGGCCGAGGAGCAGGGCGAGGACGAACGCGGCGGTCAGGGTGAGCGAGATCCAGTTCTGGGCGTGCTGCCGGATGCCGGCGTCCAGGCCGACGGCCAGCGCGAACAGCGCCAGGAACAGGCCGCTGAGCACGAGGTTCAGGATCCACGCGGCGCGCTTGCGGCGGCGCATGGTGATCGCCAGGAAGAGCGTGAAGACACCCGAGGCGAAGCCTGCGGTCAGCATGTACGGAGTGAAGTAGTCGTCCGTGTTGTGCCGGCGGAGATCCTGGCCCAGGGAGACCCAGACGGCGCTCAGGAAGTTGACGAACGTGACGGCGCGCAGGTACCAGACGGCGAACGCGGCGCTGCGCCGCGAACGGACGGTTCCCCCGGGCGCTCCTTCGATGGACAAACGGACCTCTCCCATGAAAAGCGATCATATGGGGCATCGCTTGTCATGGCCGGGCACCGGAGGCGGCCCTCCGCGCGATGGGGGTCCCCCAGGACGAAGTCCTCGGGGGAGGGGCCGCGTCCGGTGCCGTGATCCGTCTCAGTTCTCCTCGTCGGCCGCGGTGTCCGGAGTGGTCTGCTCCGGCAGCTCCGCCGCCAGGGCGGCCGCGGCCTGGACGAGGGGAAGAGCGAGCAATGCCCCGGTTCCCTCGCCCACAGTGACGCCGTGGTCGAGCAGCGGGTTGAGTGCCATCCTGTCCAGCGCCTTCGACTGCGCCGGCTCACCGCTGACCTGACCCGCCAGCCACCAGTCCGGCGCCCGGAACGCCGCCCGCTGCGCCACCAGCGCGCAGGCCGCCGCCACCACACCGTCCAGGATCACCGGCATCCGGCGCACCGCGCTCTGCAGCAGGAAGCCCGTCATCGCCGCCAGGTCCGCCCCGCCGACCGCGGCGAGCAGCTCCAGCTGATCGCCCAGGACCGGCCGGGCGCGCCGCAGCGAGTCCCGGACGGCCGCGCACTTGCGCATCCACGCCAGGTCGTCGATCCCGGCCCCGCCCCGGCCGGTGACCACCGAGGCGTCGGTCCCGCACAGGGCCGCGATCAGCGTCGAGGCCGGCGTCGTACCGCCCACGCTCAGATCGCCGAGCACGACCAGATCCGTGCCCGAGTCGGCCTCCTCGTCGGCGATCGTCATGCCGAGCCGGATCGCCGCCTCGGTCTCCTCGGCGCTCAGCGCGTTCTCGATGTCGATCCGGCCGCTGCCGCGCCGCACCCGGTGCCGTACCACCTCGGCGGGCAGCAGCTCCGGGTCGCAGTCCAGACCGGCGTCCACCACCCGTACCGGCACGTGCGCGCTCCGGGCCAGCACCGCCACCGGGCTCGCACCGTCGAGCACCGAGCGGACCAGCTCGTACGCGGTCCCCGCCGGACGGCCCGACACCCCGAGCGAGGCCACGCCGTGGTCGCCCGCGAAGAGCACGACCCGCGGCTGCTCGATCGCCCGCACCGGAACCGAACCCTGCGCCGCCGACAGCCACTCGCCGAGTTCGTCGAGCCGGCCGAGCGCACCGGGCGGAACGATGAGCCGCTCCCGGCGTTCCTCGGCGTCACGCCGTATACCGCCGTCGGGGCGCTCGATCAGATCGGAGAAGTCGTCCAGATTCAAGGGTCATCCTTGTGACGTCATCGTGGGGCCATCGGTGATCGCACCCTACCCGGCGACCCCGCCCGTCAACGCAGCACGACAGCCTGACCGGCCACGACGAGGAGCATGTGCTCGCACTCGTCGCCGAAGGCCGCGTTCAGCCGGCCCAGCTCGTCACGGAAACGGCGCCCCGCCGCGGTCGCCGGCACCACCCCCGAGCCGGCCTCGTTGGTGACGGCGACGACCGTACGGGACGTGGCCCGCACCGCCGCCACCAGCTCCGCGACCCGCTCCCGCAGCGCCTCCTGCGCGCCGCTCGCCCACCGCTCGTCGTCCCAGGCCCCCACCCGGTCCATGGCGTCCGTCAGCCACAGGGACAGACAGTCGATCAGCAGCGCGGGACCGTCGGCCTCCAGGAGCGGTACGAGATCGCAGGTCTCGGCGGTACGCCAGGAGCCGGGCCGCCGGTCCCGGTGCAGGGTCACCCGCTCCGCCCACTCCGGGTCGCCCTCGCGGATCCCGCCGGTCGCCACGTACAGCACCTCGGGAACCGACTCCAGGCGCCGCTCGGCCTCCAGCGACTTGCCCGAGCGGGCCCCGCCGGTCACCAGCGTGCGGCGCGGGACGTCGGGCACGGCGTGGTACTCGCCGACGTAGAGGGTCGTCCCGTCCGGCACCGTCCGAGCCCCGGCCGCCGCGAGCCGCCGGTCCAGCTCCGCGCCGTTCGGCACGTCGTGG
The DNA here is from genome assembly GCF_005517195.1 of Streptomyces vilmorinianum. Taxonomy (NCBI): domain Bacteria; kingdom Bacillati; phylum Actinomycetota; class Actinomycetes; order Kitasatosporales; family Streptomycetaceae; genus Streptomyces; species Streptomyces vilmorinianum. The sequence goes on from NZ_CP040244.1 coordinate 1,896,946, forward strand.
TCGATGTGGACGGCGATCACGTCCGTGCTCGCCCCGACCGCCCCGGTCGACCGCAGCCGGGCCAGCGCGTCGGGCCGGCCCGTGACGTCCGCGACGACCATGTCGTACGGGCGGAGGTGATCGCCGGTCAGACCGGCGGGGGAGCCGCCGGGCGGCAGATAGAGGAGCCGCTCGCCGTCCGGGGACGTCACCTCGTACCCCGTACCGGGGGAGTCCATCGACACGGCCCGCACCCGGTGCCCGCTGATCAGGGTCAGCTCCCGCCCGTCCGGCACCCGGACCGCGGCCGGCAGCCCGGCCGGCACCTCGACCGAGGGCCCGTCGTGCGGATGCGTCAGCAGCACCTGCCGTACGCCGACGAGGGAGTGCCCCGACCGGGCGGCGGCCAGCGCGGCCCCCGGCGTCAGATCGAGCAGCAGCGCCCCGTCCACGAGCAGCGCGGTGGCGGCGCGCGCCCGGTCACGACGAGCGGTCGCGCACACGGCGCAGGGGCAGTCGGGGCGGGGAAGCCCGAGGGGGGCTCCGGTGCCGAGCAGAGTCAGTTCCACGCATTGATCCTCCCGCGTCACCGCGAGGGGTGCGCGCCCGGCTACGCTGCGGGCAGGAAACCGATCATCCGGTGAGCCCCAGGAGGCGGACATGGCATGGACGTGGCGGTTCGAGAAGTCCGACGGCACGGAGGTCCAGCCGGCGGTGGTGCCGGAGGAGTTCACGACCCAGGGTGACGCCGAGTCCTGGATCGGCGAGTACTGGAAGGACCTCCTGGAGGGCGGCGCGGACCAGGTCACCCTCTCCGAGGACGGCACGAAGATCTACGGCCCGATGCCCCTGAACGCGGAGGGCTAGAGCGCCCGGCACCCGGGGCCCCACGGGGCCCTGGGTCCTACCCCGCCACCCCGCCGTCGTGGGCGTTCGTCCCTCCCCCGGACTCCGTCCGGGGGACCCCCAGGCGGGACGGGTGGGCACACGGGACGGCGCCCTTGCCGGGCCCAGGCTCCCGGTGCCCGCGGTGCCCGCGGTGCCCACGGGGGCACGACTTCAGCGGCCGTCAGCCCCGCACACCGCACAGGTGCAGCAGCGCCGCGATCCTGCGGTACGGCTCCGTCCGGCCGGCCCGGTCCTCCGCGGCCAGCAGCCGCTCCAGCTCCTCGGCCGCCGGCAGCCCCACGTCGCCCGGCACCCCGTCGGTGAAGACGCGCACGCCGTACCAGGCGTGCAGCGGCGCCGCGATCCCCGCCAGCGTCGACCGCAGCGCGTCGAGCCGGTCGGCCCGCACCTTGAACCCGTTCCCGTCGGTGTACGTGTCCGACTCGAAGCCGGCCAGCGCACCCGTCCAGTCCCCGGCCATACCCGGCCGCAGGGCGAGCGCCTCCGCGTTCCGTACGACCAGGGAGAGCAGACCGCCGGGCGCCAGCATCCGGGCGAGGCCCGCGAGCAGCGCGTCCGGCTCGTCCGCGTACATCAGCACACCGTGGCAGAGCACCACGTCGAAGCTGCCCGGCAGGAAGTGCACGCCCGTCTCGCGGCCGTCGCCCTCGATCAGCCGGACCCGCTCACGGATCCCGGCCGGTTCGGTGGCCAGCGACTCACGGGCGGCCTTGAGCAGCTCAGGATCGGCCTCGAGACCGGTCACCGTGTGACCGGCCCTGGCCAGCCGCAGCGCCTGGGTGCCCTGCCCCATGCCCGCGTCCAGGATCCGCAGCCGCTGCCCCACCGGGTAGCGGGCGGCTATCTGCTCGTCGAGCTGGCGCGCGATGAGCTCCTGGCGGACGGTCTCGCGCAGCCCGCCGTACCCGCTCGGCCACGGGGAGGTGGCGGGCAGCAGCGGACCACCGCCCACGCCGGAAGCGGAGCTGTCCGCGCTCAGGGCCGCTCTCCGCGCTTGACCTGCGGCTTCGGCAGTCGCAGTCGGCGCATCTGGAGCGTACGCATGAGGCCGTAGGCCACGGCACCGCGCTTCGGCTCGTTCGGGAAGCGCTCGGCCAGCTGCTTCTTCAGACGGAGCCAGATGCCGATCGAGTCGATGATGATCATGACGATCACACCGAGCCAGAGCAGCAGCGAGATGTTCTGCAGCGCCGGGACGCGGATCATGGACAGGACCAGGATCACCACGGCCATCGGCAGGAAGAACTCCGCGATGGCGAAGCGCGAGTCGACGAAGTCGCGCACGAAGCGGCGCACCGGACCCTTGTCACGGGCCGGCAGATAGCGCTCGTCACCGCTGGCCAGCGCCTCGCGCTGGCGGGCGAGGTCCGCACGGCGCGCCTCGCGCTGGCGCTTGGCGGCCTCCTTGCGGTCGGTCGGTACCGTCGCGGCACGACGACGCTGCGTCTGGGCCTCACTCCGCTTCGGGGTCGGGCGGCCCTTGGGGGCCTCGGGGTCGCGGGGCTGCTTGGAGAAGTCGACGCTCACCTTGTCGGTGGCGGCCTTCTCTTCCTTGGAACGGCTACGGAACACATGGCCCAGGGTACGTGGTGGCAGGCATGGACCCCAGTGCGGGCGGGAACGATCCGCTAACAGCCTGCGTCTGTGGAGGTACGGAGGGGCGACGCGCACGGTTTCCCCGAGGTCCTTCTACTCCCTGGGCCTGAGAGAGCCCGTACGCACTCGTCCTTGGGGAGGAGCACATCCGGCCCCGAACAGTGCGGTAATGGAGACAGGGACCGTACTGTGGATCCTGTTGGAGTGCTTGAGCCGAGTCCGTCAGAAGGGGGCGCGCGAAGCCCATGAGCGGTGTGATGAAGCGTATGGGGATGATCTTCCGCGCGAAGGCAAACAAGGCCCTTGACCGGGCCGAGGATCCGCGCGAGACCCTCGATTACTCCTATCAGAAGCAGCTGGAGCTCCTGCAGAAGGTCCGGCGGGGCGTCGCCGACGTGGCGACCTCCCGCAAGCGGCTCGAACTGCAGCTGAACCAGCTCCAGGGCCAGTCCTCGAAGCTGGAGGACCAGGGCCGCAAGGCGCTGGCGCTCGGCCGCGAGGACCTGGCGCGCGAGGCGCTGTCCCGGCGGGCGGCGCTGCAGCAGCAGGTGAGCGACCTCGAGGTGCAGCACCAGACGCTGCAGGGCGAGGAGGAGAAGCTCACCCTGGCCGCGCAGCGGCTGCAGGCCAAGGTCGACGCCTTCCGTACGAAGAAGGAGACGATCAAGGCGACCTACACGGCTGCCCAGGCGCAGACCCGGATCGCCGAGTCGTTCTCCGGTATCTCGGAGGAGATGAGCGATGTCGGCGTGGCGATCCAGCGCGCCGAGGACAAGACGGCCCAGCTGCAGGCCCGGGCCGGCGCGATCGACGAGCTGCTCGCCTCGGGCGCGCTCGACGACCAGTCGGGCCTGGCCAAGGACGACATCCAGGCGGAGCTCGACCGGCTGTCCGGCGGTACGGACGTCGAGCTGGAGCTCCAGCGGATGAAGGCGGAGCTGGCGGGTGGCCCCTCGGCCTCCAAGCAGGCGATCGAGGGCGGCACGGCGACGCCTCAGGACCAGCAGCAGCAGTCCTCGCAGCCCCGATTCGACAAGCAGTAGACGAGCTCCTTAAGGACGGCACGTCATGATCGTAAGGATCATGGGGGAGGGCCAGTGGAAGCTGGCCGACAGCCACTTCGCCGAGCTGAACAGGCTGGACGACGAGCTGCTCGAAGAGATGGAGTCGGGGGACGCGGACGGCTTCCGCCGCACGCTTTCGGCTCTGCTCGACGAGGTCCGCGACATCGGCGAACCTCTCCCGGACGACGCGCTGGAACCCTCTGAGCTGATTCTCCCGTCCCCGGACGCGACGCTCGAAGAGGTGCGCGAGATGCTCTCCGACAACGGTCTGATCCCGGGCTGACGCCTCCAACAGCGACGGTGCCCCGTCTCCCTCACCGCAGGGGGCGGGGCACCGGTGCGTTCTGACCCCGTACCGTTGCCTGACGTGACCTCCCTCGACAACGGCTTCCTGCGGGGCCGCCAGTGGCTGCGGGCGCACCCCCTCGCCTTCGACGGCGCCCTCGCGCTCGCCGTCCTCGCCTGCATGGTCACCGGTTCCTTCGCCGACCCCCACGGCAGCCCCAACGGCCCCACCTTCGGCGACCGCACCCCCGACCCGAGCAGCGTGCTCCTCATGGTGCTGGGCGCCGCGGCCCTGGTCCTGCGGCGGCGCAACCCCCTCGCCGTCCTCGCCTTCACCGGCGGGGTCACCCTGATCGAGCTGATCGCCGACGACCGGCCCGCCCCCGTCGCCATGAGCGCCGTCGTCGCGCTCTACACCGTCGCCTCCCGCACCGACCGCCCCACCACCTGGCGGGTCGGCCTCGCCACGATGACCGTGCTGACCGGCGCCGCGATGCTCTTCGGGCCCACCCCCTGGTACGCCCAGGAGAATCTGGGCGTCTTCGCCTGGACCGGCATGGCCGCGGCCGCCGGCGACGCCGTCCGCAGCCGCCGCGCCTTCGTCGACGCCATCCGCGAGCGGGCCGAGCGCGCGGAACGGACCCGGGACGAGGAGGCCCGGCGCAGGGTCGCCGAGGAACGCCTCCGGATCGCCCGCGACCTCCACGACGTCGTCGCCCATCACATCGCCCTGGTCAACGTCCAGGCCGGGGTCGCCGCGCACGTCATGGACAAGCGCCCCGACCAGGCCAAGGAGGCCCTCGCGCACGTCCGCGAGGCCAGCCGCTCCGCCCTCAACGAGCTGCGGGCCACCGTCGGTCTGCTGCGCCAGTCCGGCGACCCCGAGGCCCCCACCGAACCGGCCCCCGGCCTCGCCGTCCTCGACGAGCTCCTCGCCACCTTCCGCAACGCGGGCCTCCCCGTCGAGCTGGCCCGGGTCTCCGCCGACGACGCGGTCCCCCTGCGCTTTCAGCCGGGGGGTGCCCCCACCGCGCTTCGCTTGCCCGCGGCGGTCGACCTCGCCGCGTACCGGATCATCCAGGAGGCCCTGACCAATGTGCAGAAGCACGCGGGCCCGGACGCCAAGGCCGAGGTGAGCGTCGTCCGCGTCGGCCGGACCGTCGAGATCACCGTCCTCGACAACGGCACCCCGCAGCCCGGCGCCCCCACCGACGGCGGCGGCCACGGGCTGATCGGCATGCGCGAGCGGGTCACCGCCCTCCGCGGCACGCTGACCGCGGCGCCCCGCTACGGCGGCGGCTTCCGCGTACAGGCGATACTGCCCGCAACGGCCCGTACGGGGGAGGACACATGACCATCAAGGTGCTGCTCGCCGACGACCAGGCCCTGCTCCGCAGCGCGTTCAAGGTGCTCGTGGACTCCGAGCCGGACATGGAGGTCGTCGCCGAGGCCGCCGACGGGGCCGAGGCCGTCGCCCTCGCGCGCTCCACGCGGGCCGATGTCGTCCTGATGGACATCCGGATGCCCGGCACGGACGGACTCGCCGCCACCCGCCTGATCACCGCGGACCCGGAGCTGTCCGCCGTACGGATCGTCATGCTGACCACCTTCGAGGTGGACGAGTACGTCGTGCAGTCCCTCCGCGCGGGCGCCTCCGGCTTCCTCGGCAAGGGCGCGGAGCCGGAGGAACTGCTCAACGCCATCCGTATCGCCGCCGCCGGAGAGGCCCTGCTCTCGCCCGTCGCGACCAAGGGCCTGATCGCCAAGTTCCTGGCACAGGGCGGAAGTTCGGACCCCGACGGCGACGAGGACTCCCCGGCGTACTCCGAGCGTCTCGCCGCGCTCACCACCCGCGAACGCGAGGTCCTCGTCCTCGTGGCCGGCGGTCACTCCAACGACGAGATCGCCGAACGCCTCCAGGTCAGCCCCCTCACGGTGAAGACCCATGTCAACCGGACGATGGCCAAACTCGGCGCCCGGGACCGCGCCCAGCTGGTGGTCACGGCCTACGAATCGGGACTGGTACGTCCAAGGGTGGAGTGACGGGGCCCCTTCGCGTACTCCAGACGCGGTATGCGGGGACAAGGATTTGGCCCCCGGGGCCGAGGAACCGGGCCTCCTCATGGCTGATCGTGTAGTCGGGCACCCCTGGAACGTCCTGGCGCCCGCCTGCCGAGCACGCCACAGAAGAGAGACCCCATGTCCTGGCTGTCCAGATTCAGCCTCGCGCAACGGGCCCTGATCGGGCTGATGTCCATCGTCGCCATCGTCTTCGGAGCGATAGCGATACCGCAGCTGAAGCAGCAGCTGTTCCCCTCGATCGAGCTGCCCATGGTCTCGGTCCTCGCCCCGTACCAGGGCGCTTCTCCCGACGTGGTCGAGAAGCAGGTCGTCGAGCCGCTCGAGAACACCATCAAGGCCGTCGACGGCGTCAAGGGGGTCACCTCCACGGCGTCCGAGGGCAACGCCCTCATCATGGCGAGCTTCGACTACGGCGACGAGGGCACCAAGCAGCTCGTCGCCGACATCCAGCAGGCCGTGAACCGGGCCAGGGTCGCCCTGCCCGACGGCGTCGACCCGCAGGTCGTCGCCGGCTCGACGGACGACATCCCGACCGTCGTCCTCGCCGTGTCCTCTGGCATGGACCAGCCTGGGGGTACCCCCAGGCCGGAGGCTCTGGGGGATCTCGCCGACCAGCTGGAGCGGACCGTCGTGCCCGCCCTCGAGGACATCGACGGCGTCGGCCAGGTCTCCATCGACGGCGTCCAGGACCTCCAGGTCTCCGTCACCCCGGACGAGCGGAAGCTCGCCGCGGCCGGCCTGAACACGATGAAGCTCGCCGAGGCCCTCAGGGCGGGCGGAGCCACCGTTCCCGCCGGCTCCTTCTCCGAGGACGGCAAGAGCCGCACGGTCCAGGTCGGCGGCGGCTTCACCTCGCTCCAGCAGATCCAGGACCTGCGCATCAAGCCCGAGAAGGGCGCGGCCGTCCGCCTCGCCGACGTGGCCACGGTGAAGCAGGAGGAGTCCTCCCGGGTCTCCATCACCCGTACCAACGGCAGGCCGAGCCTCGCCGTCATGGCCACCATGGACAACGACGGCAGCGCCGTCGCCATCTCCGACGCGGTCAAGGACAAGCTGCCCGAGCTCCGCGAGGACCTCGGCGCCGGCGCCGAGCTGACGGTCGTCTCCGACCAGGGCCCGGCCGTCTCCAAGTCGATCTCCGGTCTGACGACGGAGGGCGCGCTCGGACTCGTCATGGCCGTCCTGGTGATCCTGGTCTTCCTGGCCTCGCTGCGCTCGACCCTGGTCACCGCGGTCTCCATCCCGCTCTCGGTCGTCCTGGCCCTGATCGTGCTGTGGACGCGCGACCTGTCGCTCAACATGCTGACGCTGGGCGCTCTCACCATCGCCATCGGCCGGGTCGTCGACGACTCGATCGTGGTCCTGGAGAACATCAAGCGGCACCTCGGCTACGGCGAGGAGCGCCAGGCGGCGATCCTCACGGCGGTACGCGAGGTCTCGGGCGCCGTGACCTCCTCCACCCTCACCACGGTCGCGGTCTTCCTGCCGATCGGCCTGGTCGGCGGCATGGTCGGCGAGCTGTTCGGCTCGTTCAGCCTGACGGTCACCGCCGCCCTGCTCGCCTCCCTCCTGGTCTCGCTCACCGTCGTCCCGGTCCTCTCGTACTGGTTCCTGCGCGCCCCCAAGGGCACGTCGGCGGACCCGGAGGAGGCCCGGCGCCTGGCCGAGGAGAAGGAGAACAAGAGCCGGCTCCAGCGCCTGTACGTCCCGGTCCTGCGGTTCGCGACCCGCCGCCGCCTCACCAGCGTGGCGATCGCGCTGGTCGTCCTGGTCGGCACCTTCGGCATGGCCCCGCTCCTGAAGACCAACTTCTTCGACCCGGGCGAGCAGGAGATCCTCAGCATCAAGCAGGAGCTGGCCCCGGGCACCAGCCTCGGTGCGGCCGACGAGGCCGCGAAGAAGGTCGAGCAGGTCCTCTCCACCACCGACGGCGTGAAGGACTACCAGGTCACGGTCGGCTCCTCGGGCTTCATGGCCGCCTTCGGCGGCGGCACGGGCGCCAACCAGGCCTCGTACCAGGTGACGCTGGAGGACTCGGCGTCGTACGAGACGACCCGCGACGCCATCGACGCGTCCCTTGCCAAGCTCGACGGCATCGGCGACACGACGATCGCGGCGGGCGACGGCTTCGGCAGCCAGGACCTGAGCGTGGTCGTCAAGGCGTCCGACGCGGACACCCTGAAGAAGGCGTCCGAGGCCGTCAAGGCCGAGGTCGCCGAGCTCGACGACGTCACCGACGTCCAGAGCGACCTGTCCCAGTCGGTGCCGCGGATCTCCGTCAAGGCCACCGCCAAGGCGGCCGACCTCGGCTTCGACGACACGACCCTCGGCATGGCCGTCGCGCAGGCGGTCCGTGGCACCCCGGCCGGCAAGGCGATCCTCGACGACACCGAGCGGAACATCGTCCTGACCTCGGCGAAGCCGGCCACGACGATGGCGGAGCTCAAGGCGCTGCCGCTCGGCCCGGTCAAGCTCGGCGACATCGCCGACGTACGGCTCGTCCCCGGCCCGGTCTCGATGACCCGGATCGACGGCTCGCGCGCGGCGACGATCACGGCCAAGCCGACCGGTGACAACACCGGCGCGGTGAGCGCCGCACTCCAGTCGAAGATCAACGCTCTGGAGCTCCCTGAGGGCGCGACGGCCTCCATCGGCGGCGTCTCCGAGGACCAGTCCGAGGCCTTCCTCAACCTGGCCCTCGCGATGCTCGCGGCGATCGCGATCGTCTTCATGCTCCTGGTCGCGACCTTCAGGTCCCTGATCCAGCCGCTGATCCTGCTGGTCTCGATCCCGTTCGCGGCGACCGGCGCCATCGGTCTGCTGGTGGCGACCGGCACGGCGATGGGCGTCCCGGCGATGATCGGCATGCTGATGCTGATCGGCGTCGTGGTCACCAACGCGATCGTCCTGATCGACCTGATCAACCAGTACCGGGCCCAGGGCCTGGGCGTCGTCGAGGCGGTCGTCGAGGGTGGCCGCCACCGTCTGCGACCGATCCTGATGACGGCGCTGGCGACGATCTTCGCGCTGCTCCCGATGGCCCTCGGCATCACCGGTGAGGGCGGCTTCATCGCCCAGCCGCTGGCGGTGGTGGTGATCGGCGGTCTGATCACCTCGACGCTGCTTACGCTGCTCCTGGTCCCGACGCTCTACGCGATGGTCGAGCTCCGCAAGGAGCGCCGCGCGAAGAAGAAGGCGGCGAAGCGGTCGGCGAAGTCCGACGAGGCGCCGCTCCCGCCGCAGGCGAAGGAGTCGGCGAAGGTCTGACCGTTCGTGGGGCCCCGGCCCCGTACGCCGAAGGGGCGCCCCCGCTCGGGGGCGCCCCTTCGGCGTACGTACAGAACCGTTACGGCAGCGCCAGCATCCGCTCCAGCGCCAGCTTCGCGAAGCTCTCCGTCTCCTTGTCGACCTGGATCCGGTTGACCAGGTTGCCCTCGGCCAGCGACTCCAGCGCCCACACCAGGTGCGGCAGGTCGATCCGGTTCATCGTCGAGCAGAAGCAGACCGTCTTGTCGAGGAAGACGACCTCCTTGTCCGGGTGCGCGTCGGCCACGCGGCGGACCAGGTTCAGCTCCGTGCCGATCGCCCACTTCGAGCCGGCCGGGGCCGCCTCCAGGGTCTTGATGATGTACTCGGTCGAGCCGACGTAGTCCGCGGCCGCCACGACCTCGTGCTTGCACTCCGGGTGCACGAGCACGTTCACGCCCGGGATCCGCTCCCGTACGTCGTTGACCGAGTCCAGCGAGAAGCGGCCGTGCACCGAGCAGTGACCCCGCCACAGGATCATCTTGGCGTTGCGCAGCTCCTCGACGGTCAGGCCGCCGTTCGGCTTGTGCGGGTTGTACAGGACGCAGTCGTCGAGCGACATGCCCATGTCCCGCACCGCGGTGTTTCGGCCCAGGTGCTGGTCGGGCAGGAACAGGACCTTTGTCGAATGGGGCTCCCCCTGCTCGAAGGCCCAGTCCAGGGCGCGCTTGGCGTTCGACGAGGTGCAGATCGTGCCCCCGTGCTTGCCGGTGAAGGCCTTGATGTCGGCCGAGGAGTTCATGTACGAGACCGGCACGACCTGCTCGGCGATGCCGGCCTCGGTCAGCACGTCCCAGCACTCGGCGACCTGCTCGGCCGTGGCCATGTCGGCCATCGAGCAGCCGGCCGCGAGGTCCGGCAGGACGACCTTCTGGTCGTCGGTGGTGAGGATGTCGGCCGATTCGGCCATGAAGTGCACACCGCAGAAGACGATGTACTCGGCCTCCGGGCGCGCCGCCGCGTCACGGGCGAGCTTGAAGGAGTCGCCCGTGACGTCGGCGAACTGGATGACCTCGTCGCGCTGGTAGTGGTGCCCGAGGACGAAGACCTTGTCCCCGAGCTTCTCCTTGGCCGCGCGGGCGCGCTCCACCAGGTCGGGGTCGGAGGGCGACGGAAGGTCGCCGGGACACTCCACTCCGCGCTCGCTCTTCGGGTCGGCCTCGCGGCCGAGCAGCAGCAGGGCGAGCGGCGTCGGCTGGACGTCCAGGGGCTGGGCGGTGGTCACGTCACGCACCCTTTCTTTCTGCGGAAGACCTTTTCGTCTAAATGACGCTATCTATCATAACTGCTTCACGTCAGTTTGACGATGTCCATAGTGTCGATGTGACGAATTCGCTCTCCACGCGGCGGCACTTGCCGGTGCCGGGCTGTGCAGGGCTGTGCTGGTCCGCGAGCGGGTGTGCGAGCATGAAAGGGAAAGACTAGGGCTCGCCCGGAATGAATCCCGGGCCCCGCCGGTTGCAACCGTCGGCAAGCAGTCTCCGTTCTCCGTACAACCCGGGAGAGAAGCAGATGTCCGTATCGGACGAGAAGACCACTGTCAGCGACGGCATCCTCCTGTCTGACGCCGCCGCGGCCAAGGTCAAGGCCCTCCTCGACCAGGAAGGCCGCGACGACCTGGCGCTGCGTGTCGCCGTACAGCCCGGCGGCTGCTCCGGCCTGCGCTACCAGCTCTTCTTCGACGAGCGTTCGCTCGACGGCGACGTCGTCAAGGACTTCGACGGCGTCAAGGTCGTCACCGACCGCATGAGCGCCCCGTACCTGGGCGGCGCCTCCATCGACTTCGTCGACACCATCGAGAAGCAGGGCTTCACGATCGACAACCCGAACGCCACGGGCTCCTGCGCCTGCGGCGACTCGTTCAGCTGAGTCGCGCGTCACGTCGCCAGTCGTACGTACGAAGGCGGCCGCCCCGGACATCCGGGCGGCCGCCTTCGTGCGTACACCTCACCGCCTCACTTACGGGGCACCGGCTCCCCGCTCGCCGCGTCCACGACCGCCCGGGCGCCCAGCGGCTGCTCCAGCGTCACCGTCCGGGTCACCTCCACCGCGATGGCGATGCAGACCCTGTCCGGGTCCATGGGCCGCTCCGCCACCTTCACGGTGACCTTGTCGGCGCTCTCCCGCGCCGACACCGTGTACTCGCTGCACACCCCGCCCCAGAAGGTCACCGAGAGCTTCGTGCCCGCCCCGTCGACCCGGTACGACTCCACGCGCCGCGCGGGCTCCGTGCCCTCGTCCGGAACCGGTGTGGGGGTCGGGGGAGGCGTCGGGGCCGGCTTCTCCGGGGGCGCCAGATGCTCCGGAGCCACCGCCGTCCGTACGACGGTGAAGGGCCGGGCCCCCGGCTTCTCCTCCACCGAGAACAGCCAGGCCGGCACGAGCGCCCGCTTGTCGTCCACGTACTGCGACGCGAGCCCGAACACCGCACCGGTCACCGTCAGCTCCCGCTGCGGGGCGTCCGGCTCGCAGGTCATCGCCGGGGCGTCCGCGCCGCCCTCCGTCGTGACGGCCGGCGGATCGGTCGCGCAGCCGCCGATACCGATCGTGCCCGCACCCGCCTTGTTCAGCTCCTCGAGGGCCTTCTCGGCGCCGATCACGGGATACGTGTGGCCCGCCACCGGGTCCTTCAGCTGCCCGCTGCCCGCCACCAGCGCACCGTCGGGTCCGACGTGGATCCCCGTCGACCAGCCGTACGTCGGCAGCCCGCCCACGACCGGCTCGGCGTTGACGACCCGTACCGTCCCGCCCATCAGCTGGCTCGTGTCCAGCTTCGCGTCCTCCTGGCCGATCGCCTTCAGGACGGGCGTGGCCGCCGCCCGCGCCGCCGCCTCGCTCACCGGCGCACCGCCCGGGGGCTTCGTCTCTCCCGGCGGCGGGCACGCCTTGCCCTTGAGGCAGGTGTCGCCGGCCGGACCCCCGTCGTACCGGGAGAACGTCCAGCTGCCCGGGGCCTCGGCCATCACGTCGAGGCGCAGCCCCTCGCCGTCCTTCTCCGGCGCGATCTTCCAGACCGCGCCCTCCAGCCTCGGCGTGCCCGCGATACCGAGCGCCCTTGCCAGCCGGGTCACGTCCGCCGAGGTGACCTTGCCCTCGGGCAGGTGGACCGCGGCCGAGGAGGGCCCGTCGGGGAGGGGCCCCTTGGCCTTGTAGACGGCGCCGCCGCCGGGGTCGGGCTCGCCCGGCGCGATACCGGGTCCTGGGCCCGTGTCCGTGCCGTCGAGGCGCAGCGGCGGGGGAGCGGCCGCCCCGGAAGGCCGGCCGTCACCCTCCGATGCCGTGGTGGCGAGATACGCCCCGCCGCCCCCGGCGAGCAGGACGCTCGCCGCCACCGAGGCGACGAGCAGCGGCCGGTGCCGCATCCGCCGGTTCTCCGTACCGCTCACCGCATCGCTCCTTCATCCCTGGAAGACATCAGTGGGACGGAATGGGCGAGCGGGTGGTTCCGTCCCTCAGGCGCCGTATTCGGAGGTGGCGTCGATCAGCCGTGCCGAATCGGGCGGGACGACGACACCGTGGATGAGGGCCGGGGAGACCGGGGCGGCCACGGAGGCCGCGGGCACCACCCAGTGCGGGGCCATCCGCGCGCTGTCGCCGCGCAGCTGGGCCAGGCTGAGCTCGGACTCCTGGTGCTCACGAGGAGCGGGGTACGTGGACATAGGCGCACCGTACGCACGGCACAGCTTCGGGGAAAAGGCCTACTCTGGGGTAGTTTCCACTGTTCGGCAGGGCGCTTTCCACCGGGTAGCGTGAACTGTCAACCCCTTTCCGTCCCGCAGGAGCGCTCAGCCGTGCGTATCGCAGTCACCGGCTCCATCGCCACCGACCACCTCATGACCTTCCCCGGCCGGTTCGCAGACCAGCTCGTAGCGGACCAGCTCCACACGGTCTCCCTCTCCTTCCTCGTCGACAACCTCGACATCCGGCGGGGAGGCGTCGGCCCGAACATCTGCTTCGGCATGGGCCAACTCGGCGGCAACCCGATCCTCGTGGGCGCGGCCGGATACGACTTCGACGAGTACCGCGCCTGGCTCGACCGCCACGGCGTCGACACCGGCTCGGTGCGGATCTCGGAGGTCCTGCACACCGCCCGCTTCGTCTGCACCACGGACAAGGACCACAACCAGATCGGCTCCTTCTACACGGGCGCGATGAGCGAGGCCCGGCAGATCGAGCTGAAGGCCGTCGCCGACCGCGTGGGCGGCCTCGACCTCGTCCTGATCGGCGCCGACGACCCCGAGGCGATGCTCCGCCACACGGAGGAGTGCAAGACGCGCGGCATCCCGTTCGCCGCCGACTTCTCCCAGCAGATCGCGCGGATGAACGGCGACGAGATCCGCACCCTGCTCGACGGCGCCACCTACCTCTTCTCCAACGAGTACGAGAAGGGCCTCATCGAGTCCAAGACGGGCTGGACCGACGCGGAGATCCTGGGCCGGGTCGGCCACCGGGTCACCACGCTCGGCTCGCGCGGCGTGCGCATCGAGAGCGTCGGCGGCCCGGTCATCGAGGTCGGCTGCCCGGAGGAGGAGGCCAAGGTCGACCCGACGGGCGTCGGCGACGCGTTCCGCGCCGGCTTCCTGACCGGTCTGTCCTGGGGCGTCAGCCATGAGCGCGCGGCCCAGGTCGGCTGCATGCTCGCGACGCTGGTGATCGAGACCCTCGGCACCCAGGAGTACACCCTGCGCCGCGCCCACTTCATGGAGCGCTTCACCAAGGCGTACGGCGACGACGCCGCGGTCGAGGTCCAGGCGCACCTGTCCTGACCCGGAGCGTGCCGGGGCGGGCATCCCCGCCCCGGCGCCCCGCCCCCGCACCTCGGTGCCTACCGCCTACGCCACCCGGCGCACCACGTACGCCGTGCCGCCCTCAGGGGACGGCTCCTCGCCCACGTACTCCTGGCCGCGCATCTCGCACCAGGCGGGGATGTCCAGGCGGGCCGCCTCGTCGTCGGCGAGGACGGTGACCGTGTCGCCCACGGGTACGTCGCCGATCACCTTCGCCAGTTCGATGACCGGGATCGGGCAGCGCTTGCCCCGCGCATCGACCACGAGCGCCCCCGACCCGTCCGCCCCCGTCACCGCCTCCGGGGCGCCGAGCCGCTCCCGTACCTGCGCGACCACCCCCGGCAGCACCTCCAGGAAGCGGTCCACGTCCTCCTCCGGCGTTCCCGTCGGCAGCGAGACCCGTACGTTTCCCTCGCTCAGCACCCCCATCGCACGCAGCACATGGCTGGGCGTCAGCGTCGAGCTGGTGCACGACGAACCGGACGAAACGGAGAAACCCTCCCGGTCCAGCTCGTGCAGCAGGGTCTCCCCGTCGACATAGAGACAGGAGAACGTGACCAGATGGGGGAGCCGGCGCACCGGGTCGCCCACCACCTCCACGTCCGGCACCAGCTCCGGCACCCGGGCGCGGATCCGGTCCACCAGAGCCCGCAGCCGTACCGACTCGGCCTCCGCCTCCGCCCGCACCGCCCGCAGCGACGCCGCCGCGGCCACGATCCCCGGCAGGTTCTCGAAGCCGGGCGCCCGCCCCGACTCCCGCTCGTCCGCCGGACCTTGAGGCGCGAACCGCACCCCCTTGCGTACGGCGAGCAGCCCCACCCCGGCCGGTCCGCCCCATTTGTGCGCACTCGCCGCGAGCAGCGACCAGTCGCCCTCCACCGGTCCCCACGCCAGCGACTGCGCCGCGTCGACCAGCAGCGGCACCCCCGCGGCGCGGCAGGCCTCCGCGACCTCCGCCACCGGCTGCACCGTCCCCACCTCGTGGTTGGCGGACTGCAGACAGGCCAGCGCGGTCCCCGCGTCCAGGGCCGCCGCGAAGGCCGCGGCCTCCACCGCCCCGGACCGGTCCACCGGCACCTCCGCCAGCGACCCGCCCGCCGCCGCGTGCGCCTCGGCCGCGTGCAGGACGGAGGAGTGCTCGACCGCCGAGAACACCAGCCGGGTTCCGACACGCCGACGCCCCGCGAGCGCGCCGGAAATTCCGGAGTGAACCGCGCGCGTCCCCGAAGGAGTGAACACGAGCTCGTCGGGGCGGCAGCCCACGGCCTCCGCGGCGGCCTCCCGCGCCGCGTCCAGGAGCAGCCGGGCCCGCCGCCCCTCGCGGTAGAGACGGGCGGGGTCGGCCCACCCCTCGTCCAGGGAGGCAAGCAGCGCCTGGCGTGCGACGGGGTGGAGCGGTGCGGAGGAGGCGGCATCGAAGTAGGGCACACGACCACGCTAGCCCCCGTGCGCCGACCCTCCGTCAGATGCCCCGCCCGCGCCGCCGGTCGGACCTCCCCCAGGGGTCCGGGACCCCCCTCCGGAAGGGCGGGGTCCATCCCTTCGGGGAGTCGGACGGCGCGTTGGGCACCCTCCCCGCGCGACCCCAAATAGCGTCCAGTAGGGTTTGGTCCGCATAAACATCCAAACCCCTGCCCGCGGCCGGGGCGGCGACCGACCAGCGTGACGGACGGCCGTGGCCGACCAGCGCGGGCCGAGACTCTCGGGAAGGCGCTACGTGAGTCCCAACGGCTCCGACCGCTCGTCGCGGCGCCCGATGCGGCGGAAGCTGCCGCAGGTGCTGACTGCGGGCCTGATCCTGGCGACAGCCACGGGCTGCTCGTACAACTGGGAAGACTTCCCCCGCCTTGGTATGCCGACCCCGGTGACGGAAGAGGCGCCCCGGATCCTTTCCCTCTGGCAGGGCTCGTGGGCGGCTGCGCTCGCCACGGGTGTCCTGGTGTGGGGTCTGATCATGTGGGCGGTCATCTTCCACCGGCGCAGCCGCACCAAGGTCGAGGTACCTCCGCAGACGCGGTACAACATGCCCATCGAGGCGCTCTACACGGTCACTCCGCTCATCATCGTCTCGGTGCTCTTCTACTTCACCGCGCGTGACGAGTCGAAGCTCCTCGAACTCTCCGACAAGCCGGCCCACACCATCAACGTGGTCGGCTACCAGTGGAGCTGGGGCTTCAACTACGTCGAGAACGTGCCCGGAGTGACGGGCGACGCGCAGACGAACCCCAACCTGGCGGCCATTCCGGACCGGTACAAGGACGACTTCCCGGCGAACGCCGGCGGCGTCTACGACGCCGGTATCCCCGGTGACCGGAACCCGCAGACCGGCAACCCGGGCCCGACCCTGTGGCTGCCCAAGGGCGAGAAGGTCCGGTTCGTCCTGACCTCCCGTGACGTCATCCACTCCTTCTGGGTGGTCCCCTTCCTGATGAAGCAGGACGTCATCCCGGGGCACACCAACGCCTTCGAGGTCGTCCCGACGCAGGAGGGCACCTTCCTCGGCAAGTGTGCCGAGCTCTGCGGTGTCGACCACTCCCGGATGCTCTTCAACGTCAAGGTGGTCTCCCCGGAGCGCTACCAGCAGCACCTGAAGGAGCTGGCGGAGAAGGGGCAGACCGGCTACATCCCGTCGGGCATTGAGCAGACGGACCCGGCCAGGAATGCGGAGAAGAACCAACTGTGAGCATCCTCAACGAACCCCAGGGTGCGGCCGCGGCTGAGGACTCGTACGAGAACGAGCTCCCGGTACGCCGCAGGCAGCCCGGCAACGTCGTGGTGAAGTGGCTGACGACCACCGACCACAAGACGATCGGCACGATGTACCTGCTGACGTCGTTCGTCTTCTTCATCATCGGCGGTCTGATGGCGCTCTTCATGCGCGCCGAGCTTGCCCGTCCGGGCACGCAGATCATGTCGAACGAGCAGTTCAACCAGGCGTTCACGATGCACGGCACGATCATGCTGCTGATGTTCGCGACGCCGCTGTTCGCCGGATTCGCGAACTGGATCATGCCGCTGCAGATCGGCGCGCCCGACGTGGCGTTCCCGCGGCTGAACATGTTCGCGTACTGGCTGTACCTCTTCGGCTCGATCATCGCGGTGGCCGGCTTCCTCACCCCGCAGGGTGCGGCCGACTTCGGCTGGTTCGCCTACTCCCCGCTGTCGGACGCCGTCCGCTCGCCGGGTGTCGGTGCCGACATGTGGATCATGGGTCTGGCCTTCTCCGGCTTCGGCACGATCCTCGGTTCGGTCAACTTCATCACCACGATCATCTGCATGCGCGCTCCGGGCATGACGATGTTCCGGATGCCGATCTTCACCTGGAACGTGCTGCTGACCGGTGTTCTGGTCCTGCTCGCCTTCCCGGTGCTCGCGGCCGCGCTGTTCGCCCTGGAGGCGGACCGGAAGTTCGGCTCGCACATCTTCGACGCGGCCAACGGTGGAGCGCTGCTGTGGCAGCACCTCTTCTGGTTCTTCGGCCACCCCGAGGTGTACATCATCGCGCTGCCGTTCTTCGGCATCATCTCCGAGGTCATCCCGGTCTTCAGCCGCAAGCCGATGTTCGGTTACATCGGTCTGGTGGCCGCGACGATCGCGATCGCGGGTCTGTCCGTGACGGTGTGGGCGCACCACATGTACGTCACCGGTGGTGTGCTGCTGCCGTTCTTCTCCTTCATGACGTTCCTCATCGCCGTACCGACCGGTGTGAAGTTCTTCAACTGGATCGGAACGATGTGGAAGGGCTCGTTGTCCTTCGAGACACCGATGCTCTGGGCCGTCGGCTTCCTGGTCACGTTCACCTTCGGTGGTCTGACCGGCGTCATCCTGGCCTCGCCGCCGATGGACTTCCACGTCTCCGACTCGTACTTCGTCGTCGCGCACTTCCACTACGTCATCTTCGGCACCGTGGTCTTCGCGATGTTCTCCGGCTTCCACTTCTGGTGGCCGAAGTTCACGGGCAAGATGCTGGACGAGCGGCTCGGCAAGATCACCTTC